>NZ_JBHTBJ010000007.1:0-315017 GCF_042664765.1 Paractinoplanes rhizophilus
TTGGTTGTCTTCCTAAGACCGCTTGGCCTCCGACTTGCGGCGGTGCGGTGCGGATGGCCGGCTGCGAGGGCGCGGTCGCGGACGGCGGCGATCCGGCCGCCCGGCGGACGCCCTTGGGTGCCGGGTGCCGCCGCCGGGTGCGCCGGCCGCCGGGTGCCGCTTGGGCTCGGCGGAGCGGTGCTTCTGCGGGCCGGACCGGGTTGGTTACGGCGGCGGCAGGCCGGCGGCGGTGGCGGCCAGGGCCGCGGCGGTGTCTTTCGTGAGCGGGTCGCCGTGGCCGAAGCATGCGATGCGCGGCGCGAGCGCGGCCTGCTTGCGGAGGGAAGCGGCGGCGGTGGGCGGGTCGTAGTTGAAGACGCCGAGCATCACCGTGCCGTCCGGGCCGCGGGCGATCGTGTCGCCGGGGAAGAGGACGCCGGGGCCGGGCAGATGGAAGGCGACGCTGCCCGGGGTGTGGCCGGGCGCCGCCACGCAGACGGCCGTCACGCCGCCGCCCAGGTCGATCTCGTCGCCGTCGTCGAGCTCGTGGTCGACCCGGACCGGGGGCGCCGTGGCGGGGGCGCCGGCCGCGGCATGCACCTGGGCGAAGAGCTCCCGCTCCCCCTCGGACACCAGGATCGGCGGAGGGCCGTCCGCCGCACCGCGGATCATCGGCGCGTCGAGGCGGTGCGCGTACACCTCGGGCGCGCCCCAGGCGGCGCTCCCGCTGCCCCGGCCGGGAAGGTCGGCGCTCTGGCCGGAAAGGTCGCTGCCCCGGCCGGAAAGGTCGCCGCCCCGGCCGGAAAGGTCGGCGCTCCGCCCGGCGGTGTCGGCGCCCAGGGCGGCGATCTCGGCGGCCGAGCCGGTGTGATCGACGTGGTAGTGGGTCAGCAGGATGCGGCGGACGTCGGTGGTGCGGTGGCCCAGGTCGTCGAGAGCGGCCGCGATGGACCGCGCCGAACCGGGGACGCCGGTGTCGATCAGGGTGAGGCCGGACGGGTCGCGCCACAGGTAGGCGTGACCCACCGGGAAGCGGAACATGACCAGCTCGGGGAGCACCTCGACGACGTCCATGCGCTCGACATTAAGCTCGGCGCCGGCTCGGGTAAGGGTGCTCTGCCGATGGCAGAAAAGCCCGCTCAGGCCGCCACCACCGAGGCGGCCACCGGGCCGACCCGCAGGGTGCCGTCGTCCAATGGCGTGCAGCGCACCCCGCCCTTTCCGCGCAGCGCCTTCCACGCGCCGGGACCGACCGTCACGTCCATCCAGGCGCAGGGGTGCGCTTTCCGGTTGACCATCAGCCGCACCGGGCCGTCGCCGGAGTCGAGGGTCAGCACCTGGCCGACCAGGTCGTCGACCGGCACGCCGGAGAGCAGGATGTTGCGGCGCACCGCCAGCAGGCCGACGCCGGCCGGCAGCGACGCGGCGGCGATCACCGTGACGCTGGCGTCGCGGTGGGCCGGCTGGGCGAAGTACCGGTCGCCGACGATGCCGAGGCCGGCCCGGATGCGGACCTCGGACACGAGCTCGCCCTCGGGGGCCGGGGCCGGGCCGTCGCCGGGCCGCCCGCCGAAACGGTGAACCGGTGAGGCGAGAAGTTCCAGGATCTCCGGCACGAGCCGAGTCTAGTCAGGCCGATCATGCGTCCGATCGACCGGCAAATCGGCATTGGCCGGTCGAAGTGGCCACCTCCGACCGGCCGACAGGTCACAGCTTAACGACGTGCAACCGGCAGGTGAAGGAAGTCATACCCCCGCTTGCGGGCGTCTGGGAAGATCGCAGGCCGGTCGCACTTCGATCTTCCCGTGGCGGGGTGAGGCGGAGCGGCGACCGGCACGACCAGGACGCCTGCGCTGTTCCGTTCGGATCGCACGGCCGAAACCGGGGGGAGACGCGCGCGATGAGCCTGCTTCAGGAAAACGACGCTCCGGCCGTACCCAATAAATCCCGACAAAGGCTGCGACGTGCCCTTTACGAGGTGCTCCTGGTCGGGGTTCTCTTCCTTGCTTACAAGATCGGCCGGCTCGCGGCGGACGGCCACGTCGGCGAAGCCCTCACGAACGCCCAGAACGTCTGGGACCTCGAGCGCTTCCTGCGCCTGCCGAGCGAGCTGGCCGTCCAGCAGGCGGTCATCTCGCAGAAGTGGCTGATCAAGGCGGCGAACTGCTATTACGCGTACGTCCATTTCCCGGCTACCGCGGCCGCGCTGATCTGGCTGTACCTGCGCCGCCCGGCGCACTACCTGCCGACCCGGCGCCTGCTCGCCTGGCTCACCGCGGCCTCGCTGGTGGTGCACCTGCTGTTCCCGCTCGCGCCGCCGCGCATGCTCTCCGCCGTCGGCATGGTCGACACCGGCCGTCTCTTCGGCCCGGCCGTCTACGGCTCGCCCAGCTCCGACGCGCTCACCAACCAGTACGCCGCCATGCCCTCGCTGCACGTCGGCTGGGCGCTGGCCCTGGCGATCGCGCTGATCCTCGCCACCCGCGGCCGCTACCGCTGGCTCTGGCTCGCCCACCCCACGATCACCCTGCTGGTCGTGGTCGTGACCGGCAACCATTACTGGCTCGACGCGGTCGTCGCGACCGCCCTGCTCGGCCTGGTCGCCGCCCTGCTCGGTCATCGCGCGCCGGCGGCGCTGGCGATTCCCGAACCCCGCGTCGGCGAGGGCTAGCGTCAGACGCACACGCCGGTGCCTTCCAAAACCCCTTTCCGGTACGCGAAGATGCGGTCGAACGCCGACGGCCCGCCGGTCCCCGCCTTGCCGAAGGCGAGCAACGCCGCCACCGCCTCGTCGAGATCCCCGGGCGAGAGCCGGATCCGCTGGTCCTCCTGGTCGCGGGTGAGCTGGTCGTTGGTCCACGAGCCGGCCAGGCAGTCGACGGTCAGCTGGCCCGCCGTGGAGGTCGTCGACTCCCCGCGCCGGTCCTGCGCCGCCCGGGCGAAGAGATCCCCGAAGACCATCCCGACCGCGTAGTCCCCGATCCGGTCGTACAGCTGCGGACCGAGCCGTTCGGTGTCGAAGGCGATGAAATCCTGCCCGGGGCAGTAGTACGCCTGATCCTCGACCGCCGCGTCCTGGTCGCCGCAGTCCGGCGCCTGCCCGGCGTCGACGACCCGGATCGGCTGCCATTGCTGGTCGGCGATGTCCGGGAAGGTCCGGGTCCAGTACGCCTGCGCGTCCTGGGCGAGCAGGTTGACCGCGTCCGCGTACGGCAGGTCGCCGCCGCTCGCCGCCTCCTGCCGGGTGCTGAACGGCACCTCGGTGACCTGCAGGTTGCCCGCCTCGTAGCCGGCGCATTTCCGCGGGCCCTGCTGGACGCCGTCCTGGAAGGCCCGGATCCGGTCGAACGCGTTCCCGTGCGCCCCCTCGGCGACCGCCGGCGTGCCGGGCTGGTCGCGCAGCATCAGGATCCCCGCCACCGTGTCGTCCAGCTGCTCCGCCGTCGGCTTCTCGAACGCCGTCGAACGGCCGGCCTGCACGTCCGCGAGCCAGGCGCCCGCGAAGCAGTCCGCCTGCTGCTCCAGGACCACGGTCTGCTGGTCGGTGTTGCCGAGGCGGGCCTGGATGGCGTGGCCGTACTCGTGTGCCATGACGACGCCGACCAGGAGCGGGCCGAACTGCTCCTGGAGCTGAGGGATGAGGTTCTGGGCGTCCCAGGCGATGTAGTCGCCGTCGGGGCAGTAGAACGCGTTCGGCTGGTAGTCCGCGGACTGGCCGCCGCACTCCAGGGGCGGCGAGCTCTCGGTGTAGGGATGGAAGCCACCGGTCACCGGCTGGAACTTCTGCCCGCCCGAGATCTTCGGGTATTGCTCCCGCCAGTACCGCTCGACGTCGTCGAGCGACTTCGTGACGACTCCGGAGGACTTCTTCGGCGGCGTCGGTCCCTCGGAGGGGGCGGGGACCAGCCCGCACCCGGCGAGGGAAAGCGCCATGATCCCGGCAACGACCCGCAAAGCCCGCATGTCTCAGAGGTACCCAATCGTCGCAACTATTTTCGCGCGTTCTGGCGATACCGGCCGGGGGCCACGCCGAGCTCGCGCTTGAACGCCTTGGCGAAGGCGAACTCGGACGTGTATCCGGTGCGCTGCGCGACGGACTGTACTGGTTTGTCGCCGTCCCGCAGCAGCTGTGCCGCCAGCGTCATCCGCCACCAGGTCAGGTAGCCGAGGGGCGGCTTGCCGACCAGCGAGGTGAACCGGCGGGAGAACGCGGCCCGGGACAGCCCGGCCTTGGCGCCCAGCTCCTCGACCGTCCATTGCCGGGCGGGCTCCTGGTGGATGTGGCGCAGCGCCGTGGCGATCACCGGATCGCCGAGCGTCGCCGCCCACCCGGTGGCCGGCCCGCCACCGGTCTGCTCGGCGAGCCATGCCCGCACGATGTAGAGCAGCATCATGTCCAGCAGCGCCGACACCACTGCTCCGCTTCCCTGGCCGGGGTCGGCGATCTCGTCGCCGAGCAGGTTGACCGCGGCGTGCAGCGGCGAGCGGCGGCCGAGGCGCGCGGGCAGGTGGATGACCTCGGGCAGCTCCTCGAACAGCGGATGCGGCCGGGTCCGGTCCAGGGTGTAAGCGCCGCACAGCAGAACTGTCTCGGCCCCCTCGCCGGCATCGGCGGCCGGCATCACCTCGGGGAGGGCGGCCACCGGTGCGCCGGCCAGCGGCGTCGACGGGCTGTCGGCCAGCGCGTGCCCGCACCCGTGCGGCAGGCACACCACGTCGCCCGCGCCCAGGCCGATCGCCTCGCCGTCCGGCGGGATCAGCCAGCAGGTGCCCGCCAGCACCACATGAAAGCCCGACCCGGAGAACGGCGCGGCCCGTACGCCCCACGGCGCGCGCTTGCGGATCTCGCTGGAATGCGGCCGCCCGGTGCGCATGACCCCGATGGCGTCGCTGAGCACGTCCATCGGCAGATCGTATCGTCCGTGGGGCCGCGGCGAGACGATCGGACATGGAAGCGAGACGCGGAGCCCTACAACCAGGTTCTCGACCTTCCTACGCTGGTCACATGTCCATCACGACGCTCTACACCGCCGAGGCCGTCTCCACGGGCGACGGCCGCAACGGCCACATCGCCACCTCCGACGGCCGCATCGATCTCGCCCTCGCCATGCCACCCGCGCTCGGCGGCTCCGGCGACGGCGCCAATCCGGAGCAGCTGTTCGCCGCCGGCTACGCCGCCTGCTTCCACAGCGCGCTCCGCCTGGTCGCCCGGCAGGCGAACGCGGACGTGACCGGCTCGACCGTCACCGCCCGCGTCAGCCTCGGCAACGAGGGGGAGTCCCTGGGCCTGGCAGTGGAGCTCGGCTACCACCTGCCGCACGTCGCACCCGGCGCCGCCGAGGAGCTGGCCCGGGCGGCGCACCGGGTCTGCCCGTATTCCCGGGCCACGCGCGGCAACATCTCCGTCGAGCTCCACTCGGTGGCGAGCATGCCCCGCGCGTAGCCGCCCCCTAAGCTGTCGCGCGTGAGAGCGGGAGCTGGGGCATGCTGCACGCCGGGGTGAGGCTGGGCGATCGGTATCGCCTCGAGGACCGGCTCGGCGCCGGTGGCATGGGCGAGGTCTGGCGGGCGGTCGACGAGCTGCTCGGCCGGCGGGTGGCCGTCAAGGCGATGCTGCCGTCGGTGGCCGACGATCCCGACTTCGCGCGGCGGTTCCTGGCCGAGGCCAAGTCGATGGCCCGGGTCAACCATCCGGCGGTGGCGGCCATCCACGATTTCGGCACCGCCGGCGGGATCGCCTATCTGGTGATGGAGCTGGTGGCGGGCGAGTCGCTGGCGCAGCGGCTGGCCCGGGCCGGCCGGCTGGGCGCGGCCGAGACGATG
This sequence comes from Paractinoplanes rhizophilus, assembly GCF_042664765.1. NCBI lineage: Bacteria > Bacillati > Actinomycetota > Actinomycetes > Micromonosporales > Micromonosporaceae > Paractinoplanes > Paractinoplanes rhizophilus. The sequence goes on from NZ_JBHTBJ010000007.1 coordinate 5,803, forward strand.
CGGCTGATCGCGCTTGCCGCGGACGGGCTGCAGGCGGTGCACGACCAGGGCATCGTGCACCGCGACATCAAGCCGGCCAATTTGCTGATCCGCCCGGACGGCTCGGTGGTGATCACGGACTTCGGCATCGCGCGGCACGAGGACGCGAGCCGGCTGACGGCGTCAGGGGCCATTCTCGGCACCCCCTCCTATTTGTCTCCCGAGCAGGTGATGGGCCAGGCGGCCACGCCGCGCAGCGACATCTACGCACTCGGGCTGACCGCCTACGAGTGCCTGGCCGGTGAGCGGCCGTTCGCCGGCGACAACCCCTACGCGGTGGCGCTGCAACGGCTGCAGTCCGCCCCGCGCACCATCGGCGTCACCCTGCCCGTGCCGGTCGTGACGGTGGTGGAACGCGCCCTGGCCCTGGACCCGGCCGCCCGCTGGCCGACCGCGGCCGCCCTGGCCGGCGCCGCGCGCGCGACCGAGGGCGCCGGCTCGTCGCCGGCTTTGCGTCCCGCTGACTCCGGCCGCCGGGCCGGTCTCCCGGCCGTGCCCCCGCCCAACGGTCCGGCCGGCCGGCCCGGCGGCGCCGCGCGCCCGCGCCGCGCGGTCGTCGCCGCCTCGTTGGCCGTCCTGCTGGTCGCGGCGGGCGCGGCGTGGTTGCTCACCCAGAGCCGGCGCGACAACGGCACCGGCTACCGGAGCGACCCCGCGGTGGCGGCCACCGGCCCGGCCGCCCCGGCGAAGCCGGTGATCCCGGCCGGCTTCAGCGCGTGCGACAAGAGCTTCTGCCCGTCCGAGCCGATGTGCTGGGGCGGTCTCACGGCGATCAGCGGGGAGGCCAGGCCGCCCGAGCGGATCCCGTGCGCCGAGGACCACTACTGGGAGACGTTCGCCGCCATCGCGTACCCGGGGGACGCTGCCGAGGCGCGCGCGGACGAGCTGATGGACAACGCCGAGGTCGCCACGGCCTGTTCCGCCGGGCTGATGGCGGCCCGCAGCCGCGATCGGACGTCGACCAGCACGTGGCGCCGGACCGCCTGGCCGATTCAGCTGAAGGGCAGCACGGTCACCCTGCTGCACTGCCTGGCCGGCGCCACCGGCGGCGAGACGAGCACCGCCGCCTTCCGTTAGGGGTGCGGAGGTGGCGGTCAGGCCGACAGCGCGCCGTCCGCGCCGAGGGCCAGGATCACCAGCTCGCCGTGATGATCGGTCGCGGTCAGCCGATGGTCGTCGAGGCGGGTGAGCGCGGCGATCCCGAACCCGAACTCGCCGATCAGCCGCGGCCCGGCCGGGACCCCGGCCCAGTCGAGCGTCCAGGAGAACAGCCGGAAGTCGTAGGAGGCCGCCACCACGACCGGCGCGTCCGCCGCGCCGAGCACCGCGACCGCCTTCACCGGCTCGGGAGCGTGCAGCGTGATGCCGCGCTCGACGGTCAGGTCGGGGCCGTCGGCGACCAGCATCACCCGTACCGCCCGGTGGGCGGCCGACACGACCACCCGGTCGGCCAGCGTGTCGACGGCGGTGACCCGGGTGTCGTGCTCCCACAGCGGATGCCGGTCGCCGGCCGTGCCGAGCGTCAGGATCCGGCCGGTAGCGGCGAGCTGACCGCCCCGGAACGGCGCGGACGGCTCGGTCGCCGGCGGGTCAGCGGCGCCGCCGGTGGCCAGGTCGACCAGGTGCGGGCGGCCGCCGAACGTCGCCGACGCCACCAGCGAGCCGGCCGCCGCCAGCGATCGGGGCCAGAGCCGCGCCCCGGAGCGCCGCCACTGCGGCCGGCCGGCCACGTCCAGCGCGACCAGCGCCGGGTCGTAGGTGCCGGCGATCAGCGCGCCGCCGTCGGCCGACCAGGTGATGCCGCGCAGCGGCGCGTCGCCGAGGCGCACCGAGCGCATCGGCAGCAGGGCCGGATTGAGCAGTTCCAGGGCGCCGTCGTCGCCGGCGAGCGCCAGCGTCGTCCCGTCCGGCGACCACGCGCAGTCCTCCACGGCGGCGCCGGGCAGATAGGTGATGCGGCCGGGGTCGCGCCACAGGTCGCGCACCGCGACCAGCCCGTCGGACCCCACGGTCGCGACCAGGCCGTGCGGGCTGACCGTCAGGCGTACGCAATCCTCCAGCTCACCCAGGTAGGTCTCGCCGAAGGCCTGCCACACGGCGGCGCGCGACGACGCGATCTGGCAGATCAGATGTTGCCCGTCGGGCATCCAGGCCACCGACGTGACCGGGCCGGGGTGCCCGGCCAGGACCTTCATCAGCGACGGCGGCCGGTCGTCGACCACCCGCCACACGGCGGCCGTGCCGTCGGCCGAGCCGGTCGCGAGCAGGTCGGCCGCGGCCGGGTTGAAGGACACCGACAGCACCGCGGCGTTGTGGGCGAACTCGGTCACCTTCACCGGGCGCGACGGATCGGTGGTGTCCCAGACGAACACGCTGCGATCGTGGGAACCGCTCGCCAGCCGCCCTCCGTCGGCGCGGAAGGCGACACAGCTGATCGGCGCGGCATGCGCCGGCCCGTTCCCGACCGTCACCCGAACCATGCTGGACATCGACGGAGCGTGAGTCAATACGGTCGGCACCGAAGATCAAAGTCGGATTGCCGTCAGGAGACCGGCAGCAGCTGGAGCAGGTCGGGACGGCGGGACGGGCCGCGCCCGGGCAGCGCCGCCCGCTCGATCGCGGCGCGTAACCGGGCCTCCTCCTCGGCCCGGTCGCGATACCAAGCGGCGCCCCACACCCGGTAGAGGTTCCAGCCGAGGTCACGCAGCACGGCGGCGCGCAGCCGGTCGCGGTCGCGGGCCACCGGGCAGCCGTGGTACATCGCGCCGTCGCACTCAATGCCCAGCAGGTACGAGCCGCCGCGCAGCACGCCGAGGTCGATGCGGTACCCGCCCGAGCCGATCCGGGCGCGGACCTCGTAACCCCACGACTCCAGGGTGGCCCGCACCGACTCCTCGAGCGGGCCGAGCGGCGTCCGGTCGAGCCGGCCGGCCGCGCCGCCATTTTCGCAATACGACAGGTACGCGGCCAGATGCCGGACGCTCTCGTTGCCGGTCTCCGGGATGTCGTGGGAGCGGATCGACGAGACGATCTCCACCCGCTGCCGGGCCCGGGTGATCGCCACGTTGAGCCGCCGCCAGCCGTTGGGCCGGCTGAGCGCCCCGAAGTTGGCGCTGATCCGCCCGTGCTCGTCGTGCCCGTACCCGATCGAGAAGATCATGATGTCGCGCTCGTCGCCCTGCACCGCCTCCAGGCTCTTGACGAAGAACCCGTGCAGCCGGTCGCCGTCGAGCAGCCGGTCCAGCCCCGGGTGGTGGGCGACGGCCTCGGACAGCGCGTACTCGATCGCCTCGGCCTGGGCGACCGAGAAGGTGACCACGCCGAGCGACAGGTCGGGCCGCGTGGTCAGGCTGGCGATCACCCGCTCGGCCACGATCCCGGCCTCGACCGGGTTGTCCCGGGTGCTGCCGCGCCGGTACACGCCGCCCGCCTCGATGAGATGCACCCCGGTGTCCGGCCGGTCCGCGGCGGCCGGGAAGGTGATCAGCCGGCCCTGGTAGAAAGCCTGGTTGGCGAAGGCGATCAGCGACTCGTGCCGGCTGCGGTAGTGCCAGGCCAGGCCGAGACTGGGGAAGGCGCCGCAGGCCTTGGCCAGCTCCAGGATCGACTGGAAGTCGCTGACGTCGGTGCCGCCGTCGGCCACCGCCTCGAAGAACGAGGTCGGCGGCAGCTGCTTGTCGTCGCCGGCCGCGATCAGCGTCGTGCCCCGGTAGATGCAGTTGATCGCGTTGGCCGGCGTGACCTGCGACGCCTCGTCGAAGATCACCACATCGAAACCGATGTCGGCGGGCAGGTACTGGCTCACCGCCAGCGGTGACATCAAAAAACAGGGCTTCATGGCCAGCACGGCGGTGCGACAGCGTCCGATCAATTCGCGTACGGCGAGATGCCGCGTCTCCTTCATCCCCTCCCGGCGCAGCAACGCGGCTTCGTCGGCCGGCACGCCCTCGGCGCGTCGCGCGTGCAACGCCGCGGCGATGTGCGCCGGGGCGGCGGCGATCAGCTCCTCGTCCCGCCGGCGGAACTCGCCCACGAGGTGGTCGCGCTCCTGGGACCGCAGCGGATGCAGCCGCCGGTCGCGGTGCAGCACGTCGTCGGCCCAGGCCCGCAGCAGCGCCCGCTCCAGCACCGGCCGCAGCTGCGACGGCAGCACCTGGGTGTCGGCGCAGAACGCGACGGCCGGGTCGAGGCCGAACCCGGCGAGGACCTCCCGCGCCGCGACGTGGCTGAACCACTCCTCCTGCCCGCTGGAGTCCTCCCGCAGCGCCCGCAGCAGCGCCGGCCCCCGCTCGTAGTCGTCGAGCTCGGCCTCCAGCGACGCCCGCCGCGCGGTCCCGAACGCCGCGACGACGGCGCCCCGGGCAATGGCCCACGCGGCCGCCTTCTCGGCCAGGCCCGGGGACGGCCGGCATCCGGCCAGCGCCGCGGCCTGGTCGGCGGTCAGGGCGCGCCCGGCCAGCTCCCGCGCGCGCTCGGCCCAGTCGATCGCCACCGCCTCGGCCCGCTCGTCGACGTCCCGCGCCGCCGAGGGGAGCTCGCGCATCGCCTCGGCGACCGCCTGCCGCAGCGCGGCGAGCCGCCGCGCCCCGGCCAGATCCAGGGTCTTGCCGGTCGCCTCGTCGTGCGCCGACACGTAGCGGGCGGCCGCCGACAACGGCGCGGCGCCGGCGCGCAGCCAGCCGATCGCGTCGCGCACCGCGCCGTGGGCGAGCTCGGGGCGGGCGGCCGGCTCGAGCGCGGGCCGCAGCGCCGCCTGCCACCGGGAGACCGCCGCCTGCACGCCGGCCGCCGCGCGCAGCAGCCCGTCGTCGGGGCGGGGCGCGCAGACGTGGTCGATGACCGCGGGCACGGCCTGCGGCGGGGTCCAGCGCAGCAGATCGTCCGCGGCCTGGACGGCTTCGCCGAGCGCGGCGAAGTCGCTGGCCGCCCCCCGCCAGTAGCGGCCGAGGGCGGGCCCGTGCTCCCGCTCGAGCGCGGCCAGGTCGCGGCGGGCCGCGCGCCACGCGACGGCCAGGCCGAGGTGCGCGACCGCCTCCGACGGCGATACCGAGGGCAGGGCGAACGAGGCAACCGCCTCGTAGTCGCGGCGGTAGGCGCTGAAGAGCTTGCGCAGGCCCCGGTGCACCCGGGTGAGCCGGTCGGCGAGATGCTCCACCGGCTGGTCCAGGATCGCCTCGTGGAAGTAGCGGCGGGCCTGGCCCTCGGCCGCGGTCAGCGCCTCCACGCCCCGGCGCAGCGCGGCGGCCGCCGCGGTCGCCTTGGCCAGCGCGCCCGGTCCGAACCAGAACGGCTCGGGCCGGTTGGCCCGCCCGCCCAGCTCGGCGATCGCCGCCACCCGGGTGAGGTCGGCGAAGGTGACCGGCGCGGGCAGGCTCAGCGCCGAGGCCACCCGGCCGGCCTCGCGCACCTTCTCCTCGAGCATCGTCGCGTCGTCGTCGAAGCGGCGGGCCAGCCCGGCGGCGGCCTCGGCGGTGAGCTTGGCGTGGTCGGCGGCGGCCGGCCGCAGGCTTGGCACCGCCACCTCGGGCAGGTCCTGCGGAAGGTCCTCCCACTCCACCCCGGCGGCGGCGCGCACCGCGTCGCGGGCCTGCCGCACCCCGGCCAGCCGGCGGCCCCGCTCGGCGGCGGCCCGGCGCACCGGTCGCAGGCTGGAAGCGGTCAGCCAGTCCTCGGCGACTCCCTCGGGCCGCCGCGCGGCGTGCTCGGCCAACGCTGCCAGCGACGCCGCGCCCGAGGGCCGGGCCAGGCCGAACTCGGTGGCAAGGGCGGCGTTGCGGCCGGCCGCCGCGGACAGCTCGCGCAGCGCGTGCTCGGCCTTCTCGAGGCGGCCGTCGAGCGGGTCGTGCTCGGTCACCTCCCGCCAGGCGAACTCGTCGCCCAGCGCGGCCGGGCGCCAGGACCGGGCGAGCCGGTCGGCCGCGTCGGCCACCTGCCGCAGCGCGTCGGGGGTGAGGGTGACCGGCTCCGGCGCGGGGGCCGCGGGCACGTCGGCGAGCCGGGCGCAGCGGCCGAGGATCTCGTGCAGGCTCACGCCGAGCGGCTCGCGAACCTCGTTCATCGCCTCGGCGTACGCGGAAAGTTGCTCCCGCAGCGCGCGAGCTTCGCCGCCGGCCTTTCCGCCGGCCGCCGGGGCCGGGGGCGCCGGCTCGTCGAGCGCCGTCGCCAGGCCCCGGGCCACCTCCTTGCGGGTCGCCTTGTGGCTGTGCAGCTCGAGCAGGTGATCGCCGAGACCGGCCGAGGCGAGCCGGTTGCGCACCACCTCGAGCGCCGCCGCCTTCTCGGAGACGAACAGGACCCGCTTCCCGGCGTGCAGCAGGCAGCCGATCATGTTGGCGATGGTCTGCGACTTCCCGGTCCCGGGCGGGCCGTCGAGCACGAAACTCCGCCCGGCCGCGGCGGCGGCGACGCATGCCCGCTGGGAGGCGTCGGCGTCCAGCACCAGCGGGGTTTCCTCCGGCGGCGCGAAAGTGTCGGCGCCGGCCGGCGAGATCGGCTCGAAGGCGGGCTCGCCGTCGCGCGCGGCCAGCGCCCGGACCAGCGGGTGGGCGAGGATGCGCTCCTCGTTCTCCCGCAGGTCCCGGTACATCGCCTCCTTGTGGAAGCTGAAGGTGGACAGCAGCACGGTCTCCTCGGCGCGCCAGCCGTCCCGGCCGCTGATCGCCGCGCGGACCCGGGTGAGGAACTCGGGCACGTCCAGGTCGGCGAGCGACTCCACGGCCGGCAGCTCCACGCCGAGCAGCCGCAGCCGCAGCGTGAGGGCCGGGTTGACCACCGGGTCGTCGTCGCGCCCGCGCAGCTTCGGCAGGTCGGCCGGGCCGGCCGCGGTCAGCTCGACCGGCACCAGCAGCAGCGGGCTGGCGAAGCTCACGCCCTGCTCGTCGCGCCAATGGAGCATGCCGATCGCGAGGTGCAGCGCGTCGACGCCGCGGTCGAGAAAGTCCTGGCGGGCCTTGCGCATCAGCCGCCGCAGCACGGTCCCGAGCGGCTGCGCCGCCAGTCGCGTACGGAAGAACTCGCCCTCGCCGGTGAAGCCGTGCTCGCCGCCCGCGCGCAGCGCGCCCACGATCACCTGCGGCGGCGGTCCCGCGATGTCGACCGTGCCGGTCTCGGACCGCCGGAAGCCGAGCAGGCGGTTGCCGGCGTCGAGGTTGATCAGGCCGTCGCGCCAGGCGCTGAGGGCGGCCCGCACTTCCTCGCTGGGCATTTCCGGCGTCATAGCCCGATTTCACCAACGACGGGGCCTATCCGCTGGCGTTTCGTGAAAAAGCCTCGTCAGTGGGGTTCGCGACCACCCGAGTCGCGGCCCCTCACCACAGGACGTCCTCGTCGGCCTTGCGGTAGTCGCGGATCTGGTCGGTGCGGCCCGCCGCGGCGAGCCGCACCCAGTCCGGGTTGGCGAGCAGGATGCGGCCCAGCGCGACCAGGTCGTACTCGTCGTTGGCCCGGCGCTTGAGCAGGTCGTCGAGCTCGGGCGAGGTCAGGAAACCGCGGGTCAGCCCGACCGAGCCGACCGTGATCGCGGGCAGGCCGGTGATCCGCTTGGCCCAGCCGGCGAGGTTCTCGTGGTGGCCCGCGAAGACCGGCTCCCAGAAACGGCGCTGCGAGGCGTGCAGCACGTCGGCGCCGGCCTCCGCGAAAGTTTCCAGGATGGCTTCCAGCTCGGCCGGCGTCTCGGCGATCCGCGCCGCGTAGTCGCGCTCCTTGAACTGGGAGAACCGCACGATCAGCGGCATGCCCGGTGGCAGCTCGGCCTTGACCGTGCGGATGACCTCGGCCGGGAACGTCGCGCGGGCGCGGGCGTCGCCGCCGTAGCGGTCGGTGCGGCGGTTGGTGCGCGGCCAGAGAAACTCGTCGAGCAGGTATCCGTGCGCCGCATGGATCTCGACGGCGTCGAAGCCCGCGCGCACGGCGGTGCGCGCGCTTTCCCCGTACGCGTCGAGAATTTCCGGGAAATCGGTGCCGCGCATGGTCGACGGGGTCCACGCGCCGGCGCCGCGCTCGCTGCCCAGGTGCCAGAGCTGGGCCGCGATCCGGCCGTCCGCCCGGTGCACCTCGCCGGTGACCAGGCGCCAGCCGGCCTCCGCGGCGCCCGGGGTCATCCGCGGCACGTCGGTCTCGTGCGACGCGCTGGGGTGGCCCACCAGCGCGCCCTCGGTGATGATCAGGCCGATGCCGCCCTCAGCCCGGCGGCGGTAGTACGCGGCGACCTCGGCGGTCGGCACGCCGCCCGGCGAATATTTCCGGGTCATCGGCGCCATCGCGAAACGGCTGCGCAACGACAGGCCGGCGAGGGTGGTGGGCGCGGGCAGAACATCCAGCGGAGCGGTCATGCGGCTAAGGTAGAACCTGACACGGATGTGAAGTTCAAGGGATTGTGGCGCGGGAGACATCGATGCGGATCGGCGAACTGTCCGCGGCGACCGGGGCGAGCACGCGGTCGCTGCGCTACTACGAGGAGCAGGGGCTGCTCACCAGCGCCCGCACGACCGGCGGCCAAAGGGTGTATCCGGCCGACGCGGTCGAGCGGGTCTCGCTGATCCAGTCGTTGCTGTCGGCCGGGCTCAACAGCGCCACCATCCACGACGTCCTGCCGTGCATCAGCGACGAGTCGCTGCGCACGCCGTGGCTGGCCGGCCGGCTGCGCACCGAGCTCTCGCGGGTGGAGACCCAGATCGACAACCTTTCGCGTACGCGGGAGATCCTGGCCGGCCTCGTCGAGCAGTACCGCGTCGCGTGACCGAGCTGGTCACCATCCCGGCCGGCGAGGTCACCATCGCCGACCGCCGGACCTCCCGGTCGTGGAAAGTTTCCGTTTCCGGGTTCGCGCTGGGCGCTTTCCCGGTCACCGAGGCAGTTTTTGCCGCCGCTCTCCGCTCCGGTGGCGGCGATTCCCGCCTGCCGGTCACCGAAGTGTCCTGGACCGACGCGGTGTCGTTCTGCAATCGCCGATCGGTCGCGGAAGGTTTCGCGCCGGCCTACGTGCTGGGCGAGACCGTGACGTGGGACCGGGACGCCGACGGGTATCGGCTGCCCACCGAGGCGGAGTGGGAGCACGCCTGCCGGGCCGGGACGACCAGGCCGCGCTACGGCGAGCTCGGCGAGATCGCCTGGTACCGCGAGAACTCCGGTGAACGGGTGCACCCGGTGGGCGGCAAGCGGCCCAACGCGTGGGGCCTGCACGACATGCTCGGCAACGTGTGGGACTGGTGCTGGGACCTCTACGACCCCGAGGTGTACGGCAGTTATCGCGTGCTGCGCGGCGGCGGATGGTTCGACGAGCACTGGAGCTGCCGGGCCGGCGTCCGGCGGCGCAGCCACCCGAGCCTGCGGATCGATGACGTCGGGTTCCGGCTGGCGCGGTCGACGGCCGGATAGCCCGCGTTCGATCTCAGGATCGCGGGCTCACTCCGCGCACTCGCTTGAACGCGGCGCTCAGCGCGAAGCCGCTGCCGTAGCCGACCTGGCGGGCCACCGCGGCGATCGTCGAATCCGGCTCGCGGAGCAGGTCGGCGGCGAGCGCCAGCCGCCAGTTCGTCAGGTAGGACATCGGCGGCTCGCCGACCAGCTCGGTGAAGCGGCGGGCCAGCGCGGCGCGGGACACGCCGATCCGGCCGGCCAGGGCGGCCACCGTCCACGGGTGGGCGGGATGGTTGTGCAGCATCCGCAGCGCCCGGCCGACGACCGGGTCGGCCTGGGCGCGGAACCAGCCGGGCGCGGTCCCGGACCGGGCGAACCAGGCCCGCAGCGCGGCGATCAGCAGCAGGTCGAGGAGCCGGTCGAGGACCGCGGACTGCCCCGGGTCGTCCTTGGTGATCTCGGCGGCGAGCAGCGGGACGAGCGGGCTGTCCCACTCGTGCGAGCGCAGGACGAGCAGCGGCGGCAGCGCCCGCAGCAGGCGGTCGGTGATCTCGCCGGCGCCCTGGTACGCCCCGACCAGCATCACCGACTCGCCGGCGTCGGCGTTGCCCCAGGTGCGCACCCCGCGGTCCATTGCGACGGAGACGTCCTCGCCGTACAGCGTCGTGCAGCGCTGGTCCGGGTGGATGATCACCTGCGGCGGCGTGGCGGGGTCGTCGGCGACCACGTACGGCTCGGGCCCGCGCACGATGAGCACGTCGCCGGGGCCGGCGGGGACCGGCGGCTCGCCCTCGCGCATCACCCAGGCGCCGCCGCGCACGACCGCCATCACCGCGAGCGGCGCGCGATCCTCGATCCGGATGGACCACGGCGGATCGAGCACGACGCGCAGCAGGAAGGCGCCCCGGGCCCGGGGGCCGTCGAGGAGTCCGGCGAGCGCGTCCACCCGACCACGGTAGACGATCGCGTATGCGCGAGAGCCCCTCGGCCACGGCCCGTCTCACCCGGCTCCGGGGCTGGTGGGAAACCCGTGCGCCGTCAGCGCGGGAGGTGGCGCAGGAGCCACCGGCCGACCGGGTTGCCCCGGCGTGCGGTTTCCGCCTCGGCCCGGCGCGACGCCTCGACCGCGGCGAAGCCGTAGTCGCGCATCCGGGCCTCGTACGCCCCGATCGCGGCGATGAGGTCGCCGCCGCCGGTCCGGGCATCGCGTCCGGTCCGGGCATCGCGTCCGGTCCGGGCGCCGGCGCCGGTCAGGGCGTCGCACAGCAGCGCCGCGTCCATGAGGGCGGTGTTCGCCCCGGATCCGCGGGCCGGGCTCATCGCGTGGATGGCGTCACCGAGCAGGGTCACCCGGCTCGGCGCCCAGACCGGTACGCGCCGGCTGCTGCGGATCCGGATCAGGAACGTCTCGTCGACGGCGGCCGCGGCGAGCAGCGCGCGCAGATCCGGGTGCCAGGATCGGATCGCCCGGACGGCGACGGCGTGCAAGGCCGCGGCGTCTGCCCCGGTGGGCTCGGCCCCGGAGCCCATCCCGGCGGGCTCGGCGCCGGAAAGCGGCCCGGCGCGCTCCGCCCCGGCGGGCTCGGCGCCGGAGAGCGCCCACATCACATAGTCGCCGGCCGGGCTCAGCCGGACGTCCGGGGCGATCTCGGCGGCGGCCTCGGCCGGTGGGCGCCGGAACTCGACCAGCCCGCAGGCCAGGCCGGCGCGGCCGCCCGTGATCGCGGTGAACCCGCTGGACAGGGCAGGCGGGACGAGCCGCCGGGTCGCGTCGTCGAGCGGGGTCTTGCCGTAGATGACGCTCGTGCCGGTGTCGACCAGCCGCGCGTCCGGCAGCCGGACGCGGCGGACCGCCGAGCCGACGCCGTCCGCGCCGACGAGAACGTCGGCGCGCGTCGTCGCGCCGTCCGCGAACCGGAGGGTCACGCCCTCCGGACCGTCCTCGTACCCGATGAGCTCGCGGCCGTAGTGCGCTCGCTCCTCGAGCCCGGCGGCGAGAATCTCCCGCAGCGTGCCCCGATCGACCGAAGTGGACAGCGTGGACGGGTCGTCCGGGTCACGCCCCGGGCCGGCGGGCGTCTCGTGCAGGACGCGCAGCCGCGGCGACAGCACGGTCATCCTGGTGCTCGGCCGGCTCGTCGTCGCGAGGAACAACCGGAACAGCCGGGGCGGCAGGCATTTCTCCAGCGCGAGGCCGGCGCGTGCGTCGACGTGCAGCCGGTACCCCTGCCGGCGGGCGTTCAGCGCGGCGTCCCGCTCGTAGACCCGGACGTCGATCCCGGCCCGCGCGAGGCCCTGAGCCAGGCACAGCCCGCCCAGGCCGGCGCCCGCCACCGCCACCCGCAACATCTGCCTCCCTGTCCGGCGCGGGCATCAGCCTGCCAGGCGCGCGCAATAAATGTGATGTGCCGGCCGTGGCGTTCTGGCAGCCTCGGCGCATGGAACGCTTCGGGGATCTGGGGGTCCGGCTCGTCCCGCCGGCGGCGCGGCGGTGGGCCGGGGGCGGCGTGCGGTTCGCGCTGCCCGGCGATGACCTCCGCACGACGCCGCCGGCCGTGACGCTGATGGCGCGGCCGGGCTGGATGAAGGCGGTGCGCAACCGGGACGACGCGGTCCGCCGGCTCACCGCGCCGGCGTGCGGCCCCGCGCCGAGACCACCGGGCCGGTGGCCGGATCGAGGGCGCCGGTGGCGGCGCGGGCCGGAGACGCGCCGGTCGCCGCGCCGATGGCCGGGCCGGCGGTGACCCGGCGGCGGAGACTGCGGCCGGGGTGGCCGGGCCGGCGGTGACCGCGGCCGGGGTGGCCGGGCCGGCGGTGACGCGGCGCCCGCTACACGTCGCAGGCCCGCAGGATGAGCGCCCCGGCCCCGAAAAGGCCGAACGCCCAGGCCGCGGCCACCCCGAGCCCGGCCCACGGCCCGATCGGCAGGCTCGCCAGGTCCACGGTGGACTGGATGGACGCGCCGGCGGTGGACGGCGAGAGGCGGTAGATCCAGCGCTGCCAGTCCGGGTCGTGGAACATGCCCAGCACGGCCGGGGTCAGGTACAGCACGCCCAGCACGATGCCGGTGGCAGCCACGCCGCTGCGGACGCAGGCCGCGACCCCCAGCGCGAGCAGCGTCATCAGGCACAGGTAGAGCACCGAGCCGGTGGCCGCCCGCAGCACCGCGGCGGAGCCGAGCGAGGGGTAGCCGTCGGCGTGCGCGTGGGCGAAGAGCACCGACGCGACGATCGCCGGCACGCCGGCGGCGAGCACCCCGGTCAGCAGCAGCGCGGCCTTGGCGAGCAGCACGTCCAGGCGGCGGGGGAGTGCGGTGAACGTGGCCCGGAGCAGCCCGGTGCCGTACTCGCCGGCCAGCGTGTGCACCGCCCAGACCGCGACGGCCGCCTGGCCCAGCTGCACGCCGAGCAGGCTCGACTTCACGACGTCGGGGCTCGACGCGGTGGCGGCGGGAATCGAGACCGCCGCGGTGAGCAGGGCGATGAGCGGCAGGGCGATGGCGGCGTCGGGGACCGTGCGCAGCTTGGTCCACTCGGCCCGCAGCGCGGCCCTCATGCGTCGGTCCTCCGCGCGCGCAGCACGGCCAGGCCCACGAAGGCCGCCGCCCAGGCTGCCACGACGGCCAGCCCGGCCCACGGCGGCAGGGGGAAGTAGCCGCCCGATGGGCGGTAGGGCAGTTGCACCTGGTGGTAGGCCGGCAGCACCTGCTGGAACGCGAATCCCGCCGCCGGGGTGAGCCGCAGCAGCCAGACCGCGGCGCCGGTGGGCAGGACCGACGCGGTGGCGAGGAGATAGGGCAGGACGACCAGAACGATCGCCGCGGTCACGGCGAGCACGCCGCGGCGCAGGGTGGCGCCCATCCCGTACGCGAGAATCGCCGTCAGCGAAAGCAGCAGGCCCGCACCCACCACGACCCGGATCTGCGTGCCGGCGCCGGCCGGCAGCAGGTAACCGTCGTTGCTCTCGACCAGGAAGCGCCCGAGGGGCAGGGCGATCGCGGCCGAGACCAGGCCGGCCACGAAGGTGACGCCGCCGATGACGATCGCCTTGGCGGTCAGGACCCGGCCGCGCGCGGGCATCGCCGCGAAGGTGGTGCGGATCAGGCCGCGCCGGTACTCCCCGGTGATGAACAGGACGCCCACGACGATGACTGCGATGAGCGCGCCGATCATGCCGGTCAGGGTGAAGGTGAGCGACGGACCGGCCTCGTTGCCCGCGGGGGCGATGTCGCCGCTGCCGGTCACGGTGAACCGGCCGCCGTCGCGGGTGACGCCGGGTGGCTCGTTGCCCTTCTCCCAGTCGGTGCGCAGGCCGTCGTCGCCCACGTTGGTGAAGGTCCATTCGCCCTGGCGGTCGACCTGGTCGAAGACCGCGGTGGCCTGCGTCCACCGCGCCTGCACGATCGAGCCGCCGCGGGCGCTCGCCTTGGCGGTCACGTCGCTGGGCGATGCCACGAAAAGCCCGATCTGTACGGACTTCCGGAGACCGTCCAGCTTGGCCTTGCCGATCGGCTGCCACGTCGCGCCGTCCGCCGAGGCGTACCCGGTCACGGTGTCGCCTCGACGGGTCAGGCGCAGCCACGACGCGCCGGCCGGGCCCGCCCGGTCCTCGGTGAACGCGTACTGCATCCGGACGCCGTGGGAGCCGGTCAGGAGCACGGCGGCGTAGTTGGCGCCCTCGCTCGTGCCGTCCTTCACCATGATCCCGGCCTTGGCCCAGGGCACCAGCCCGTCGACGATCGTGTCGTGGTTCGGCGGGGGATAGGTGATGATCCCGCGGAACGAGGCGACGTGCGCGGTCAGCTCGCCGTCGCCGTCCAGCCGCTGATGCACGTACGAGAAATGGTCCGTGACCGCCTCCCCGCCCGGACCGGTCGGCGGCTTCGGGCAGGGACCGTCCGGGCAGTCGACCCGGATGCCGGCCGCGGCCAGCGCGCCCAGCCCGACGACGGCCACGAACACCAGGGCGATCCCGGCCACCCAGGCGCGGACGCTGCGTAACTTGGTGAGCTCGGCCCGGATCACGACAACACCCCCAGGCCGCGGGTGAGCTCCAGGTACGCCGCCTCCAGCGAGCCGAAGCGGGCGGTGAGATCGGTGGTTCGCGCGGCCTGCACGACCCGGCCGGCGCCGACCACCACGACGTGCCCGGCGATGTCCTGCAGCTCGCTCATCAGGTGGCTGGACACCAGCACGGCCCGGCCCTCGTCGGCGAGCGACCGCAGCAGGCCGCGCATCCACACGAAGCCCTCCGGGTCGAGCCCGTTGAACGGCTCGTCCAGCATCAGCATCGGCGGATCCCCGAGCAGCGCGGCCGCGATCCCCAGCCGTTGCCGCATGCCCAGCGAATAGCCGTTCGCCTGGCGGCGCGCCACCGGCCGCAGGCCGGTCAGGTCGAGCACCTCGTCGACCCGCCGGGCGCCGAGCCCCTGCGAATGGGCGAGCCACAGCAGATGGTTGCGGCCGGACCGGCCCGGCTGCAGCGCGCCCGGATCGATGAGCGCGCCGAGGTGGGTGAGCGGCCGGTCGAGGGTGACGTAGCGGCGGCCGCCGACCAGCGCGGTTCCCGCGTCCGGCCGGTCGAGGCCGAGGATCACCCGCATGGTGGTCGACTTGCCGGCGCCGTTGGGCCCCACGAACGCGGTGACCAGCCCCGGGCCGGCGGTGAACGTCATGCCGTCCAGCGCCACGCTCGCGCCGAACCGCTTGCGCAGTTCGCTGACTTCGATGATGGCTTCCATGGCCGCCATTCCTACGCAAGCCCGGGTAACGCCGGCGGAACGCCGGTTGTCACCCGTCTGTTAGGTGCGGCCGGGCATGCTTGGCCGATGGGTGTGCGGCTGCGTTACACGCTCCTCTACGGGGCGATGGTTCTCGTCTCCGGTCTCGGCCTGCTCGCGATCGTGGGGGCGCTCAGCACGCAGCGAACCGTGCGGGCGCCGGGGGACGGCGCACGGGAGCCGGCCGCGGAGCAGATCGCCCGCCTCCAGGAGCAGCTCGCCCGATCCGACGACGCGCACGCGCGGCAGCTGCTGATCGGCCTGGTGACCGGCCTGGGCGTGACGGTGCTGCTGTCGCTGCTGCTCGGGCGGTTCCTCGCCGGCCGGGTGCTGCGCCCGCTGCTCGTGCTCACCCAGGCCACCCGGCGCATCTCGGCCGACAACCTGCACGAACGGCTCGCGGTGCGCGGGCCTGCCGACGAGGTCAAGGACCTCGCCGACACGATCGACGAGTTGCTCGGCCGCCTGGAGGAGTCGTTCGCGGCGCAGCGGCGCTTCGTGGCCGACGCCTCGCACGAGCTGCGCACGCCGCTGGCCACCATGCGGGCGTCGGTGGACGTGGCGATGGCCAAGCCGGGCCCGGTCCCCACCGAGACGACCGTGCTGGCCGACCGGGTCCGGGCCTCGCTCGACGAGGCCGACCGCCTGCTGGAGGGGTTGCTGCTGCTGGCGCGCGCCCAGCACGGGGCCTTCGACGATCGCGAGGTGGTCTCGCTCACCGCGCTCGCCGCGGCCGCCCTCCGGTCCCGCCCCGGCGACCTCGAGTTGTACGAGGAGCTCCCGGCCGACGTCGCCACGCGCGGAAACCCCGTGCTGCTCGCCCGCCTGGTCGACAACGTGATCTCCAACGCGTTCCGGCACAACGTGGCGGGCGGCTGGGTGCGCGTCGCGGTCGCCGCCGCCGGCGACGACGCCGTGCTCGAGGTCGAGTCGACCGGCCCGGTGCTCGACCCCGCTCAGGTCGCGGTGCTGGGCCGCCCGTTCCACCGGCTCGGCCCGGAGCGCACCGGGTCGGGCTCCGGCCTCGGGCTCTCGATCGTCGCGGCGGTGGCATCCGCCCACGGCGGGCAGCTGCGGCTGGCGGCACGGCCGGGTGGCGGCCTGCGAGTGACGATCTCGCTGCCCCTGGCCGTGGCGGTGCCGGCGTGAGGGCGCGTGCCGATCTCGTCGCCGTGGCGGTGCCGGCGTGAGGGTGCTGGTCGTCGAGGATGCGCGGGCGCTGGCCGACATTGTCGCCGAGGGGCTGCGTGATCAGGGCATGGCCGTGGACCTCGCGTACGACGGGCTCAGCGCCGCCGCGAAACTGGATGTGAACCCGTACGATGTCGTGGTCCTCGACCGCGACCTGCCCGGCCTGCACGGCGACACGCTCTGCCAGATGATCACCTCGCGGGACGACCGCTCGATGGTGCTGATGCTGACCGCCGCCGGCTCGGCCGACGACCGGGTCCGCGGCCTCACCCTCGGCGCCGACGACTACCTGGCCAAGCCGTTCCACTTCCCCGAGCTCGTCCTGCGGGTCCGGGCCCTGGCCCGCCGCCAGCCCGCCGCCCGCGCCCGCACGCTGCGGGTGGCCGGCCTCGAGCTCGACCCGATCACCCGGACCGCGACCCGCGACGGCGTGCCGCTCCCGCTGTCGGTCAAGGAGCTCGCCGTCCTCGAGGCGCTGATGCGCGCCACGCCGGCCTATCTGAGCAGCGAGGCGCTGCTGGAACAGGTCTGGGACGAGAACGCCGACCCGTTCACCAACACCGTCACGGTGACCATCGGCCGCCTGCGGCGCAAGCTGGGTGACCCGCCGGTCATCACGACCACGCCGGGTGTCGGTTACCGCATCGCCTAGAAGGCGGCGGTGGTGACTAGAAGCCGGCGGCGCCGGGCGGCAGCTTGGACCGGTCGTCCACCTTGTCGCAGCGGGAGCACTGCTTGAAGCGCCCGCCGTCCGAGGTCGAACGACCCACCCACTTGTGCCAGCCCAGCCGACAGCTGAAAGGCCTGCCCATGCGCCGGAGGCTACGCCCCGCCGCGGGCCGTGCGCGTCAGCCGAACGGCGCGTGCCCGGCCTCCGCGATCAGCACCGCCGCTTCCGGCCGCCAGCCCAATCTCGGGTAGAGCCGCTGCCCGTCCTCGCTGGCGATGAGGATCCCGTGCCGCGCGCCGTGCTCGGCGGCCGTCCGCGCCAGCTCGCCCATGACGACGCTGGCCAGCCCCCGGCGCCGATGCGCCGCCGCGGTCTCGATCCGATCGGCGATGGCGTCCGTCCCGACCAGGCCCATCGTTCCGCCGGCCGCCGCCTCGCCCGACTCGTGGCGCACCGTCGCCGTGACGACGTCCCGGTCGACGGCGACCTCGAGGTGGTACGGACCGTCCAGCTTGCTCGCGGGATGCTCGCTCAGCTCGATGGTCATCAGCTGTTCGGCCCGCTTGAGCAGTGCCAGCCCCCGCTCCTGGAGCAGCCCAGCGGTGCGGCCGGGGTCGTGGGTCGGCACGGTCAGCCAGGCGACCTCCGGCTCGGCGCGCACCCGCTCGGCCAGCCCGTCGAGGTCGTCCGGGCCGTAGGCGACGTACTCGATGTCCCGTCCCGGCTGCAGGCAGCGCACCCGCAGCCCGCCCCCGACGTCCTCGGCGGCGGGCACCCGCCGCGCCACACACCAGCCGCGGTGCCAGCGTTCGATCAGCTCTCGCACCCGGTAAGTATCCGGGGCGAACGCTACTTCGCCACCCGGTATCGCAGGTGTGTCACGTCGCGGGCCTCCAGTCGCCGGACGAGTTCCAGCTCGATGTGCGCGGACTCGGTGCTGCCGAACAGCCGGCGGCCCGCGCCCAGGAGCACCGGAACGAGATGGATCTCCAACTCGTCGAGCTCGCCCGCGCGGAGCAGCGACTGGGCCGCGCCGGCGCCGTGGACCAGCACGGCCCGGTCACCGGCCTCGGCGCGGGCCTGCGCGGCGCAGGCGGCGACATCGGAGTGGAAGGTCGTGTTGCCGGACAGCTCCCCGCCGTCGTCGACGCGGTGGGTGAGGATGTGGATCGTGACGCCGTCGTGGTGGTCGCCGTGCCAGCGGTCGGCGAGCTCGAAGGTGCGCCGGCCGGCGATCACGGCCCCGGTCGCCATGGCCTCGCGGAAGATCTGTCCGCTGGGCCCGGCGGACATGCGGTCGTCGAGCCAGTTGAAGAGCCGGCCGCCGTTGTGGCCGAGGCCCTGGCCCTTGCGATCGTCCGGGCCGGTGATGAAGCCGTCGAGGGACATGGACATGTAGAGACGCAGCGGGCCGCTCATCCGCGCTTCACCTCGTACCGCAGGTGCAGGGTCTTCGGCGCCGGCAAGGTCCGGACCAGGTCGAGCTCGACGTGCTCGGGCGGCAGATTGTCGAACAGGAGCCGGCCCTGACCGAGAAGGACCGGCATGAGCTGGATCTCGATCACGTCCAGCAGCCCGGCCTTCAGGCACTCCTGGGCCGTGTAGGCGCCGTGCATCATGACATCCCGGTCGCCGGCGGCCTCCTTCGCCTGCGCCACGCACGCCGCGATGCCCTCGGTCACGTAGTGCACGCGCGGGTGGGGGTTGTCCGCCGGCGCCCGGTGGGCCGGGACGAAGATCGGCACTCCGTCGTGGTGGTCGCCGCCCCAGTAGCCGGCGAAATCGCCGGTCCGCCGCCCGGTGATGACCGCGCCGGTCGCCATGCACTCGTCGAAAACGATCCGGCTCTCGGCGCTGTCCGGCCGGAACTCGCCGGCCGTCGGTCCCGGGCCGAGCCATTCCATCAACCGCATGCCGTCCCGGCCGGCGGGGTTCTCCTTGTCGTCATCGGGCCCGGTGATGAACCCGTCCAGGGACATCGCCATGTACAGAACCACGCGTGCCATGTCTCCTCCAGCCGTGCGTCTTGATCGCCGCTCGAGGCTAGGCGCGCCGGGACGTCGCGGTCTTGAACGAATCCGGCATCATCACTTCGATCGGCCCGGCCGTTCTTGTCGTACCCCTCTGCCATCCTCGGTGCCATGACTGGGCAGCGGGTGGCGGTGGTGACCGGCGCGAGCCGAGGCGTGGGCAAGGGGATCGCCGTGGCGCTCGGTGTCGTTCTTCCCCGGGTCACTTGGCGGGAAGGGAGCGCGCGTATCGGACGCCGATCGACACCCAGTGCTCGAGGTCCTCGTCGGTGGCCAGCCCGCTGGGATCGACGCGCAGCCAGCCGTCCATCTCCCGGCCGCGCATCTCGAACCGGTCGGCCTCGGGCCGTTGCGTCAGCGTGGGCGTGTCGGCGGGGTCGACCCGCAGCAGCAGGCCGCCCTTGCTGCTGGCGCTCACCGCCATGTTCCCGCCGATCAGGAACGCCAGCCCGCCGAACATGCGCTTCTCGGTCAGGCCGGGCTCGCTCTGGACGATCTCCCGGATCCGGTCGGCAAGCTCCTGGTCGTAAGCCACGCCGACAGTCTCGCACCGTCCGGCTGATCTCTCCACGATCGAGCCGGCGGGATTGCCGCTACTGCGCGGGGCGGACCCGGGGCTCGCGCCGGTCGGCCGCGGCGTAGGACGCCGCGGCGGCGGCCGCCGAGACGACGAGCACGGAGGGCCAGGCGCCGATCCGCTTGGCGAGGGGGTGGGACAGGGCAAAAGCCGACGCGTACGTCGTGAGCAGCGCGCCCGTGACGACCGGGCTGGTGCGGCGGGCCCACTCGCGGCCGGCCAGCACGCCGCCGGCGGCCAGCACCACCCCGCCCAGCGGACGGATGCCGGTGCGGCGGGCGAGCTGCCAGCCGCCGATCAGAGACCCTGCGGTGATCGCCGCGGTGGGAAGACGCATGACCCCGAACCTACACCGCCCGCCCGTCCGGCCGGACCGCCCGGTGGGACGCCGACCGCGCCCGTTTCTTTCGGGTGACAGGGGTTTGTCGCCTCGGAGACACGGGAACCCGCCGGACGGGACCGGATCATCGGCCATGTGGATGTTGCGATCCCGCTCCAGGATGGAAAGCCTGTTGTGGGTACGCGACCAGCCCGCGCACCCGGCGCCCGGCGGCCCGTCACGTTCCCGCCGGTTTCCCCCTCCATTTCCCCCCTCCATTTCCCCCTCCATTTCCCCCCGGAGGCGCCGCGTGACCGACCCGCACACCGGGCTCGCCCACCTCATCGACCTCGTCCGCGCCGAGGCCGGCCGGCTCGGCCGCGACGACCTGGCCGCCTTCCTGCCCGCCTCGCCGGGCGCGGCGGACACCACCGTCCGGCCCCGGATCGCGGTGGCCGGCGGGCCCGGCCGGGGCAAGTCGCGACTGATCAACAGCCTGCTCGGGCGGCCGGGGCTGAGCCCGGTCGGCAGCCGGCCGACGACCGGCGGGTGGGTGGAGTTCCGCTACGGCTCCGGCGACTCGGCCGTCGCCCTCGTCGCCGACCCGGGCGATCCGGGGACGCCGCGGCGGGTGCCGATCCCGGTGACCGAGCTGCACGCGTACGCGAAATTGGACGAGCTCGAAGCCCCGGTGCTCGGCGTCGAGGTCCGGCTGGACGTGCCGGTCCTGCGCGACCTGATCCTGGTCGACACGCCGGGCGTGGGCGGGCCGAACGCCGCCCTGCGCCACGCCGACGGGCTGCTGTTCGTCAGCGACGCCACCGAGCCGGTCACCGAGCACGAGATGGCGTTCCTGGCCGCGGCCACCCAGCGGCTCGACACCATCGTGGTGGCCGTCAACAAGAGCGACGTCGTCGGCCACGAGCGCACGCTGGCCGAGACCCGCCGCCGGCTCGCCGGGCACCCCGACCTGGCTCGCCTGCCCGTTCTCGGGATCTCCGCGCGCCTCGCCGAGCAGGCCGCCCGCCCGGGAACCCCGCAGCGCGTCGCGGTGCGGCTCACCGAGCTGGCCGGGACCCGGCAGCTCATCGACGTGATCAGTTACGAGGCGGCGGCGGGCCGGCGCCGGGCGTGCGCCACCGACCGGGCGCACGCGACCGCGGCCGTGGCCCGCGAGCTGCTCGCCCACCTCGACCGGCTGACCGGCCCGGACGAGCGGGTCGACGCCGACATCGCCACGGTCACCACGCTGCTGGACGGCGGCGGGCTGCTCGGCGCCCGGTTCGAGGACGCCCGCCGGGCGGCCACGCAGCGGTTCGCGGCCCGCGCCGACGAGTTCGGCGAGCGGCACCGCGAGGCCGCCGAGGGCGGTCCCGGCACCGACCTCGACGCGCTGCCGCCCCGGCTGGTCATCGGGCTCGCGACGGCCGGCGCGGCCGCCCTGAACGAGACCGAGGACCAGATCCTCGACGCGCTGCGCGACAGCCTCCGCGACCACGTGCTGCTGCCGCCGGCCGCCGAGCTCGGCATGCGGCAGCGGGCCGCGGTTCCGGCCGCGCCGGGCCCGGCCGCCGGGGAGAGCGAGGAGGTCGCCCGCGGCCGCGATCTGCTGCCGACGCTGACCGGCCTGCTGACCGGCTCGGCGGTGGTGTTCACGCTGCTCACCGGATCGGCGGTGGTCGGCGCCGACCTCGCGCTGGCCGCCTGCGCCGGCTGGTGGCGGCTGCGCGGCGACGCCGGGCCGCAGCGCCGCGTCCGCCTGGCCACCTGGGCGGAGGCCGCGGTCGCCGAGGCCAAGCGGGCCTTCGAGAGCGAGCTGCGCAAGCGGGTGGCGATGGCCCGCCAGTACGTGGCGGAGGCGGTGCCCCGGATCCTTCAGGCGCGCCTCGAACGCCTCACCCGGATGCGCATCGAGCCGCCCCCGGCCGACCCGGAGGCGTCCCGCGAGACGCTCGCCCGGGTTCTCGACGAACTGTCCCGCCGGAGCAACGCCTAATTGGCATAATCGACGGCCATGAGACTAACGCGCCGCCGGCTGTTGTTCACGACCGCACCTGGAGTTCTCGGCATCGCCGTCCTCAGTGGATGCTCCTCCTCGTCGCCGCCTTCCGCGTCCGCCGAGCCGGCGCCCGAGTCCCCGGTTCCGGCCGCCAGCGGAGCCGTCGCCGGCGATTGGCGGCGGGTCGCCATGTCCTCGGTCTCGGCCTACCTGCTCGTGCGCGGCGGCGAGGTGGCCATCGTCGATCTCGGCAATCCGGGCTCGTCCGGCGCCATCGAGGAGGGGCTGAAGGCGGCCGGCGCCGACTGGAAGTCGGTGAAGCACATCATCCTCACCCACCAGCACCAGGACCACGTGGGCGGCCTGGACAGCGTCGCGCCGCACGTCGGCGCGACCATCTATGCCGGCGAGGGCGACCTGGCGTCGATCATCTCGCCCAAGCCGCTGAAGCCGGTGAAGGAGGGCGACGAGATCTTCGGGATGCGGATCATCGATACGCCCGGCCACACGCTCGGGCACATCTCGGTCTTCGAGCCGGCCACCGGCATCCTGGTCGCCGGCGACGCCCTGCGCACGAGCGGCGAGCTGGCCGGGTCCGATCCGCAGTACACCGCCGACGAGGAGAAGGCCAACGCTTCGGTGCGGAAACTGGCGGCGCTCGACGTGAAGGCGATCCTCTGCGGGCACGGCACGCCGCTGGTGGCCGGCGCCGGCACGGCCTTGAAGGATCTCGCCGCGACGCTGCAGTAACCGCGAGCCGGCGACGCCGCGGGGCCGGTGAGCCGGGCAGCGCCTCACCCCAGCTGGTCGCGGCGGCGTTTCAGGTAGGCCGTCTCGGCGGTGTTGCCGGCCAGCTCGATGGCCCGGTCGTAGGCCGCCCGCGCGTCCCGGCTGCGCCCCAGCCGGCGCAGCAGGTCGGCCCGGGTCGCGTGGTAGGCGTGGTAGCCGTCCAGGACGGATCCGAGGTGGTCGACCGTGGCCAGGGCCACCTCGGGCCCGTCGAGCTCGGCGACCGCGATGGCCCGGTTGAGGGCGACGATCGGCGAGGGGTCGAGGCGGGTCAGCTGGTCGTAGAGGGCGGCGATCTGCGACCAGTCGGTGTCGCGGACGTCGCGGGCGGAGGTGTGCACCGCGTTGATCGCCGCGAGGAGCTGGTAACGGCCCGGCGGCATCCCGGTGGCGATGCGCGCACGCACCAGCCGGTGGCCCTCCGCGATCAGCGCCGCGTCCCAGCTGCCCCGGTCCTGCTCGGCGAGGGCGACCAGCTCGCCGTCGGCCGAGACCCGGGCGGTGCGGCGGGCCTCGGTCAGCAGCATCAGCGCCAGCAGGCCGGCGACCTCGCCGTCGCCGGGCAGCAGCGCGCGGATCAGCCGGGTGAGCCGGATCGCCTCGTCGGTCAGGTCGTGCCGCACCGGGTCGGTGCCGGGGCCGGTGGCCAGGTAGCCCTCGTTGAAGACCAGGAAGAGGACGGCGAGCACGCCGGAGAGCCGGAGCGGGAGATCCTCCGCGGACGGCACCCGGTAGGGGATCCGGGCCGCCTTGATCTTGGCCTTGGCCCGGGTGATCCGCTGTTCCATGGCGGCCGGCCGCACCAGGAACGCGCGGGCGATCTCCGGCACCGTCAGGCCGCCGACCATGCGCAGGGTCAGCGCGACGCGCGTCTCCATGGCGAGCGCCGGGTGACAGCAGGTGAAGATCAGCCGGAGCCGGTCGTCGTCGATCGGGCCGGCCGGCTCGGGCGGGTCGTCGTACGACACCAGGTGAGCCTCCTTCTGCTTGTCCTCGCGCCGGCTCTCGCGCCGGATGCGGTCGATCGCCTTGCGGGTGGCGGTGGTGGTGAACCAGCCACCCGGGTTGGGCGGCACGCCGTCGGCCGGCCAGCGCTCGACGGCGGCCGCGAACGCGTCGGCCGCGGCCTCCTCGGCGACGTCGAGGTCGCCGAAGCGCCGCGTCAGGGCGGCGACCACCCGCGCCCACTCCTGGTGGTGGGCCCGGGCGGCCGCGAGCCGCGCCGCTTCCGCATGACGGGCCGGAACGGCCGCCGGCCGCGCGACGTCCTCGCTCACCGGACCGGTCGCACCTCGACCCGTCGGTTGCACGCCTTCGACCCGGCCGCGGCGAGCTTCAAGGCCACGTCGAGGTCGGGCGCCTCGATGATCCAGAAGCCGGCGACGAACTCCTTCGTCTCCACGAACGGCCCGTCCGTGAAGATCGGCTCCCGGTCGCCCCGGTTGTCGATGACGGTGGCGGTGTCGGGGGCGGCCAGCCCGGCGGCGAAGACCCAGTGACCGTCGGCCTGGAGCCGCTCGTTGAACACGTCGATCTCGGCCATCTCCGCCGGCGTGGCCAGGTCGCCCCGGTCGTAGAGCACGGAAACGAAGTACTGCATCTCGGGATCATCTCCTGTCGCAACGGCTGCGGGCGCCCGGTGGCCCCGCACCATCACCACGAACGGCCCGCCCCCGATCCGACACCGCCCGCCGAGCGGTCAGCCGATGAGCGTCTGCTTGGGTCGCAGGACGCAGAACTCGTAGCCCTCCGGGTCGGCGAGCACGGTCCACGACTCCGTGCGATCACGATGTGGTGCAGGGACGCGGTCTCCCCGCCGAGTCTGGCACGAGCGTCAATCGGCCCACGGGATCTGTGGCGATCGGTAGAAGTCGACTCCCTGGTGGGCCCAGCGTGGCCCGTACGCGCCGAGCCGGGCGCGGAAGGACTCCCAGTCGCCCGGCAGCGAGCGGGTGGGCGACCAGCCGAGCTCGGCGATCGCGGCCAGGCGGGGGAAGGCCATGAACTCGATGTCGTCGATCGAGCGCAGCGTCTCGGACCACAGCGGGGCCTCGACGCCGAGCACGGCCGACTCCGGGACGTCGGTGAGCCGGGTGCCCGGATCCCACCCGTACGCGTCCTGGACCTCGATGTAGGCCGCCCAGCTCAAGCCCAACGGGGTCGACGGGTCGTATTTCATGTCCAGGTAGGCGCGGTTCGCGGGGGACATGACCACCTTGGTGCCGCCGGCCACGGCCGCCGCCAGCGCCGGGTCCGACGTGTCCAGACCCCAGAACTGGGCCACCGCGTCGCTCGCGCTGGGCGATCGGCTGATCTCGTTCCATCCGTACGCGGTCTTGCCGTACTTCCGCACGAGCGGCAGCACCCGCCGTTCGAACGTCAGGTAGTCCGCGGCGGTGGTGGCGTGCGCCTCGTCGCCGCCGATGTGCAGGTAGGGGCCGGGGGTCAGGGCGGCCAGCTCGCGGATCACGTCCTCGACGAACCGGTACGTGATCTCCTTGCCGATGCACAGCGAGCTGTACCCGACCTCGGTGTCGGTGCGCGGCGGGGGAGCGACCCCGTCGCAGGTGAGCTCGGGGTAGGCGACCTGCGCGGCGTTGACGTGCCCGGGCATGTCGATCTCGGGCACGATCGTCACGAACCGCTCGGCGGCGTAGCGGACGAGGTCGCGGTAGTCGGCCTTGGTGAGGTAGCCGCCGCCCACGCCGTCCACCCCGGTGCCGGGCGCGCCGCCGACCGTGGCCAGCCGCGGCCACGAGTCGATCTGGATGCGCCAGCCCTGGTCGTCGGCGAGGTGCAGGTGCAGGTAGTTGATTTTGAAGCGGCTGATCTCGTCGATGTAGCGCTTGATCTCGGCGGGCGTGTGGAAGTGCCGGGCCTCGTCGAGCATGGCCCCGCGGTAGGCGAACCGCGGGTGATCGACGATGTCGCCGCCGGGCACGGTCCACCGCACGTGCCGCGGCGTGCTCGCGTCGATCGCCGCGGGCAGCAGCTGCCGCAGGGTCTGCACGCCGGCGTAGAGGCCGGCGTTGCCGTTGGCGCGCACGGTGACGCCGGATCGCCGCACGCTGAGCCGGTAGCCCTCCGCGCCGAGCCCGGCGCCCGCGTGACCGGGGGACAGCTCGATCACCGGCGCGCCGGCCGGGGCGTGGGCGCGGATCGGCAGCCGGTAGCCGGTGGCCGGGCGCAGCGCCGCGGCGAGCCGGTCGGCGACCGGGCGGGCGGCCGGCGGCGCGGCGATGACCGTCCCGGCGGTGAGCCGGAAGGCCGATCCGGACGGCCGTACCGAGACCGGCGCGGGCAGGACGCTGCCGAGCGAGACCGCGGGCGGCGCGGCCGACGCCGGCGCCGGGGCGGCGGTCAGCGGCAGCGCACAGGCGAGCAATGCGGCGAGGGGGAGGCGCATCACCCGACGCTACATAAAGCAGCATCGATCTGTGAAGACTCTTGTCAGAGCTGGATTATCCGGCCGGTGGCCGGCGGGACGCGACCGGCCAGGACATCCAGCCAGGCGTCGCGCAGCGCCTTCGGGCCGGCGCCGACCTGGATCTCGAGCCGGGCCGCGGCCTCCGGCGCGAAGCGGTGCCACGCCTCGGCGAATCGGCGGTCCAGTTCCGCGCGGCCCCAGTCGTGCCGGCGCTTGCGCATCTGGGTGGGCGCGAAGAACAGCTCGTCGGCGGCGTCGACGTTGGGCACCTGGTTGGTCAGGCCCACGGCGATGTCGCGGACCAGGCCGGCGCCGAGGTGGTCGCGCACGCTCGCCCGCAGGCCCGGCGTGCCCGAGAAATCGAGATAGAGCGTGGGATCGGCGCCCAGCGAGGCGACCTCGGCGTAGGGCAGGACCGCGTCGTAGCAGCCCAGCGAGCGGGTGAACGCGACGTTGGCCGGGGAGGTGAGGCCGACCAGGCGCGGGCCGCGGCCGTGCAGCTCCATGGCGGCGGCGAAGGCCGTCTTGGCCGACGCCGACGAGAAGGCCAGGACCGACGCGCCGAAGTACGCGTTGTCGGCCAGATAGTCGGCCAGCATGAATGACGTGAAGAACAGCGGCCGCAGCAGGATCGCCAGGTCTTCCTGGTCGTGCCGGTAGGCGGGGTCGCCGGCGGTCGAGCGGTAGGAGTTGTACGGCGACGGCAGGGCGGCCCGGTGCGCGGCGGCGTCGTGGAAGCCGGCCTGGTCGACGCGGGCGGGGCGGACCACGAGGAAGGCCGCGGGCGGGAGGTAGCCGTAGAACCGCCGGCCCTCGATCACACCGGGCACCGAGGACGCCACCACGTCGGCGAAGCCCCACACCGGCGGCAGTCCCCACGACGGATCCAGGCCGCGCGGCGCGGGCGGGAAGAACTCCCAGTACCGCATCGCGTCGCCCAGCACCGCGTACGTGATGTTGTTGGCGGTCAGGCCGACCCGGTCGACCCGCAGCACCGCCTCGCCCTCGGCCGGCGCCGGCAGATCCCCGGAGACGAGCGTCGTCCGGGCGAGGTCGTCCCTGGCTACCGCGAACGTCCAGTACGAGAGATCCATGGACGCATGTTAGAAGAGGGAGAGCTGACCCGGGGTCGGGTCGCGCCGGGCCGTGAGCCCGCCCCGGAAGACCCAGGGCCGCAGCTCCGGCGTCTCGGCGATCTGGGCCGGCGACGGGGCCGCCCCGCCGACCAGCGCCCATAGCGACGGGCCGAGGTTGATGCCGCGCGCCCGTAGCGCCTGGCGCATCACCGGGTAGGCCAGCGGCAGCCGGGCCGAGGCCAGGGCCGGCACCGGCAGATCGCTGCGCTGGCTCATCAGCCGCCGGTTGCGCGCCACGACCTCGCGCGCCGACGGGTCGGTGAAGAAGGTGGCCGCCTGCGCCCCCACCGCCGCCGTGACCAGGGCCGGATCGGCGGCCCAGGCGGCCTCGACGCTGCCGAACGCCGCCAGCAGCCGGCGTGCGGTCTGCGCGCCGAACCTGCGCACGCCGGGCAGGTTGTCGGACGGGTCCCCGCGCAGCGCGGCGAAGTCGCGGTACTGCCCCGGGGTGACGCCGTAGAGGGCCGGCAGGTCGTCGGCGCCGATCAGGACGGCCTCGTCGTACCCGCCGTTGCGCACCCGCAGCACCGAGGTGGTCTCGTCGATCAGCGAGAACGCGTCGCGGTCGCTGGTCATCAGCACCGACCGCCACCCGGCCGCGCGGGCCGCCGCGGCGCCGCTGGCCAGCACGTCGTCGGCCTCGTAGGCGGGCGGGACGACGGTGCAGATCCCGCAATCGGTCAGCAGCTCGGGAGCGGCGAGCAGTTGCGCCACCAGCGAGCCGGCCTTGTCCGGGCGCTGGGCCTTGTAGAGCGGATAGTCGCCGCGGCGCGCCGAGGAGACCGGGCAGTCGAACCCGATGATCACCGCGTCGGGGTTGAGGTGGGCCGCGGCGCGCGCCAGGTACCCAACCAGGCCCTGCAGGGCCCACACCGGGGTGCCGTCCGGCGCCCGGAGCTCGCCGAAGGCCGCCGCGTGGTAGGCGCGATGCAGGAGGCTGTTTCCGTCGAGGACCAAAAGCAGCGGCACGCGCAACACCCTACGCGTGACCCGCCGGGACCATCACTCCCCTGATGGCCCCGGCGGGCGTCTGCGCGCGCGATGTCGACCGGCAATCGATGTTCACGTTCACAAGCAAGAACCTTGCCAGTCGGTTACATCGGCGTTTCCACGAATGTTAACGATCACAGCGTGAGTGTCAAGACGGTCCGCAGGAGCGCGTCTGAACGGACAAATCGGACGGTACGTAATAGATATGTATCGATATCCTACGACCCGGCCCGGGCGACGCTGTCGCGCTCGATCAGCTCGGGCGCGATGGTGCGCCGCGCGCCCGCCTCCACGCCGGCCGGACCCTGCTCGACCTGCGCCATCAGCAGCTCCAGCGTGGCCGTGGCCACCGCCGCGAAGTCGGGCCGCACGGTGGTCAGCGGGGGCGTGAAGTACGCCGCCTCGGGCACGTCGTCGAAGCCGACGATGCTCACGTCGCCGGGCACCCGGCGGCCGTGCTCGTTGAGCGCCCGCAGCAGACCCAGCGCGATGTGGTCGTTGGCCGTGAAGACCGCGGTGACATCGGGCAGGCGAGCCAGCAGCTGGCCGTTGCGGTAGCCGGAAGCGGCACTCCAGTCGCCGGTCAGCAGCGGCGGGATCTCTATCCCGGCCTCGGTGAGCGTCTCCTCCCAGCCGCGTACGCGGCCGGCCGCGTCGAACCAGTCGGACGGCCCGGAGATGTGCCACACCGTGCGGTGCCCGGCGTCGAGCAGCCGCTTGGTCGCCGCGCGGGCGCCCGCCACCTGGTCGACGGTCACCAGGGTGCTGGACCGCTCGGGGTCGCCGTCGATGGTGACGATCGGGACGTCGGCCGGCAGGTGCTCGAGGGCGGGGCCGGCGCTGGCCACCGGCGCGATCACGACGAGGCCGGCGACCCGCTGGTCGAGGTGGCGCTCGACCGCCTCGCTGATCGAGCGCTCGTCGAGGCTGCGCACGCTGCCCACGTTGACCGCGAAGCCCTTGGCCTGGGCGGCCTCCTCGAACGCCGTCAGCATCGACGCGGGGCCGAACAGCGACGAGTTCTGCGCCACCACCCCGATGACCCGCGACGTGCCTGTGACCAGGGCGCGCGCCGCCCGGTCGGGCCGGTAGCCCAGCTCGGCTATGGCCGCTCGTACCTTGAGCCGGGTCTGTTCGCTCACGTTCTTGTGCTCGTTGAGCACACGTGAAACGGTTTGATGCGACACCCCCGCCAGCCGGGCGACGTCCATCATGCCCGGCGGTCGTCCGCGCTTCACGCTCACCGACACCCCGCATCCGCCTGTTGCGGGCAGGATATAACCTCACCGCAGTCCGCCCGCCAGCAGTTGATACGCGGCGTTCCACTTCAGCTCGCGGCGGATCGACGACGGCGAGCTGGACGCATCGATCATCACCAATTCCGTGCGGGTCAGCTCGGCGAACTGCTCGACGACCGCGACGCCCAGCGCGGTGCTCAGCACGGTGTGGTGCGGACCGCCCGCCATCAGCCAGCACTCGGCCGAGGTGGGCAGGTCGGGGGCCGGTTCCCAGACCGCCGAGGCGACCGGCAGGGCGGTCAGCTCGGCGTCCGGCGGCACCACGTTCACCACGTTGCCGACCAGCCGGAAACGGTCGCCCATGTCACACATGCCGACCACGACGCCCGGGCCGGGCGCGGCCGAGAACTTCAGGCGTACGGGATCCTCGCGGCCGCCGATCGACAGCGGGTGGATCTCCAGCGACGGCCGGCCGGCGGCGATCGACGGGCAGACCTCGAGCATGTGCGCGCCCAGGATGCGTTGCGGCCCGGGCCCGAGGTGGTACGTGTAGTCCTCCATGAACGAGGTGCCGCCGGGCAGGCCGTACGCGGCGGCCTTGAAGGTGGCCAGCAGCATCGACGTCTTCCAGTCGCCCTCGCCGCCGAACCCGTACCCGTCGGCCATCAACCGCTGGACGGCGAGCCCCGGCAGCTGCCGCAGCCCGCCGAGGTCCTCGAAATTGGTGGTGAACGCCCCGAATCCGCCGTCACCGAGGAACCGCCGCAGCCCGGCCTCGATCTGCGCGCCGTACCGCAGCGAGTCATGCCGATCGCCATCTTTTCGCAAAGATGGCGACAAATCGTAAATGTCGGAATACTCGGCCACCAGGGCGTCGATCTCGGCCGGCGAGACCCCGGAAACCACGTCGACGAGGTCGTTCACCCCGTACGTGTTGACCGAGACGCCGAAATGCCGCTCGGCCTCC
This sequence comes from Paractinoplanes rhizophilus, assembly GCF_042664765.1. NCBI lineage: Bacteria > Bacillati > Actinomycetota > Actinomycetes > Micromonosporales > Micromonosporaceae > Paractinoplanes > Paractinoplanes rhizophilus. The sequence goes on from NZ_JBHTBJ010000007.1 coordinate 36,311, forward strand.
ACCTTGTCGCCCTCGGTGACCGCGACGTCCCGCATGTTGTCGCCGAAGCGGGCCAGTCGCAGCGACCGCATGGTCGCGACGGCGGCCGCGGCCCGCACCCACTCGCCGATCCGCGCGGCCGTCCGCGGCTCGGACGCGTGCCCCGCCACGGTCGTGCGGGCCACCCCGAGCCGGGTCTGGACGTAGCCGAACTCCCGGTCGCCGTGCGCGGCCTGGTTGAGGTTCATGAAGTCCATGTCGATGGTCGCCCACGGCAGTTCCCGGTGCGCCTGCGTGTGCAGGTGCAGCAGCGGCTTGCGCAGCGCCTCCAGCCCGCTGATCCACATCTTGGCGGGCGAGAACGTGTGCATCCAGGCGATCACCCCGGCGCAGCGGTCGTCGGCGTTGGCGGCCGTCATGACGGCGCGGATGCCGGCCGCGTCGGTGAGCACCGGGCGCCACACGATCGGCGCCGGGATGTCCGCCGACGCGTCCAGCATCGCGGCCACCTGCTGCGACTGCGCCGCGACCTGGGCGAGCGTGTCCTCGCCGTAGAGGCCCTGGCTTCCGGTCAGGAACCAGATCTCGCGGCCTTCGAACGGGTTCATGCTCAACCTGCCTCGTTCATTCGGGGTCTTCTTCGGAGGTCCGCCGCGGGCCGGCATTGCCGTAGTAGGCGCCGGGGCCGTGCTTGCGGCGGTAGTGCCGGCGGATCAGGTGCTCGGGCGGCGTCGCGGCCGGGTTGAGCGCCAGCGTGTGGATCGCGATCTCGGCGACCGCCTCGCAGACGATCGCCGTCTCCAGCGACGCGGTGGCGGTCGCGCCCCAGGTGAACGGCCCGTGCCCGGCGGCGAGCACGGCGGGCACCGACGCGCAGTCGCCGTCGAGCGCGTCCAGGATGGCCAGCCCGGTGTTGCGCTCGTAGTCGGTCTCGCACTCGGCCGGGGTGAGGTCGCGGGTGCAGGGGATCGGCCCGTCGAAGTTGTCGGCGTGGGTGGTGCCGAGGACCGGGATGTCCCGGCCGGCCTGGGCGAACGCGACCGCGTGCGTGGAGTGCGTGTGGGTGATCCCGCCGATCGCCGGGAACGCCTGGTAGAGCAGGCGGTGGGTCTCGCTGTCGACGGACGGCCGGAGCGTCCCGCCGACCACCCGGCCGGTCTCGATCTCGACGGTGACCAGGCTCTCCTCGTCGAGGCGGTGGTACGGCACCCCGGACGGCTTGATCACGTAGACGCCCGCGCCGCGGTCGACCCCGGAGACGTTCCCCCAGGTCAGCGTGGCCAGCCCGGCGACCGGGATGCGCCGGTTGGCCTCGAGGACCTCGCGCAGCAGATCCCTCATGCCAGGGCCGCCCGGCGGATCTTCCGGAGCCGGCGCATGACGTCGTTGCCGTGCCGCCCGAAGTGGTCGACCAGCGCGCGGTACTCGGCATAGAGCGCGTCGTAGCGGTCCGCGTTCGCCGGGTCGGGGCGCCAGGCGTCGCGGGTTACCCGGCCCATCGCGGCGGCGGCCGCCCGGATGTCGGGGTAGGCGCCGGCGGCGACGGCCGCGTGCAGGGCCGAGCCGAGCGCCGGTCCCTGGTCGGAGTCGAGCAGGTGGATCGGCATCCGGGTGACGTCCGCGTAGATCTGCATGATCAGCGGGTTCTTCTGCAGGCCGCCCGTGACGATCAGCTCGGTGACCGCGACGCCCGACTCGCGGAACGTCTCGATGATCAGCCGGGTGCCGTACGCCGTCGCCTCGACCAGCGCGCGGTAGATGTCCTCGGGGCGCGTCGCCAGGGTCTGGCCCAGGATCACCCCGGAGAGCTCGTGGTCGACCAGCGGCGAGCGGTTGCCCGAGTGCCAGTCCAGGGCGATCAGGCCGTGCCCGCCGACCGGCTGCCGGGCGGCGAGCTCGCTGAGCCGCTCGTGCTTCGCGCCGGCGTCCGCGCCGTAGCCGGCGGGCACGCCGTTCTCGACGAACCAGCCGAAGATGTCCCCGACGCCGGACTGCCCGGCCTCGTAACCCCACAGGCCGGGAACGATCCCGCCCTCGACCACCCCGCACATGCCGGGCACCTCGCGGAGCACGTCGCCGCTCATCACGTGGCAGGTCGACGTGCCCATGATCATCACGAGCTGGCCGGGCTCGACCGCCCGCGCGGCCGGCGCCGAGACGTGCGCGTCCACGTTGCCCACCGCCACCACGACCCCGGTGTGCAGGCCGGTCCACGCCGCCGCCTCCGCGGTGAGGGTGCCCGCTGCTTGGCCGAGTTGTCCGATGGGCGCATCCAGCATCCGCTCCGGAAAGTCCGAGAAATCGGGATTCAGAGCGCCCAGGTATTCCTTCGAGGGATAAGCCCCGTCGACAAATTGCCCCTTGTAGCCGGCCGTGCAGGCATTGCGGACATAAGACCCGCACAGTCGCCACACGATCCAGTCGGCGGCCTCCACCCAATAGCGAGTGGCCGCCCACACCTCCGGCGCCTCCTCCAGCACCTGCAGGGCCTTCGCCAGCTCCCACTCCGAGCTGATCATGCCGCCGAACCGGCGCAGCCACGGCTCGCCCCGCTTCGCCGCGAGCTCGGTGATGCGGTCGGCCTGGGGCTGCGCCGCGTGGTGCTTCCACAGCTTCACGTACGCGTGCGGGTTGTCCGAGAATCGATCGAGGTCGCAGAGCGGGGTGCCGTCCTCGAGCGTCGGCAGGACGGTGCACGCGGTGAAGTCGGTGGCCAGCCCGATCACGTCGCGCGGATCCACGCCCGCGTCCGCGAGCGCGGCCGGCACCGCGTTCGTCAGCACGTCCAGGTAGTCGGAGGGCACTTGCAGCGCCCAGTCCGGCGGCAACGGCCGCCCGCGCAGATCCCGATCGACGACGCCGTTCGCGTACGTGTGCACCGCGGAACCCAGTTCGGCGCCGTCACCGACCCGCACGACCACCGCCCGGCCGGACAGCGTCCCGAAGTCGACACCCACCACGTACGTCATTCGTGCTTCTCCTTGTCCGCGACCGGCCGCGCCGGCGGCGCGACCGTCGCCCGGGGAATGAGAACCGGCTCGACCAGCGCCGACTCGGCCGCGTTGACGCCGGTCGCGAGCTGGTCGAGCAGCAGCCGCAGCGCCTGCCGGCCGACCTCGGCGAACTCCTGCCGCACGGTGGTCAGGCCGGGGTGGAAGTAGCCGGCCTCGGGCACGTCGTCGAAGCCGACCAGGCTCACGTCCTCGGGGATGCGCCGGCCCTGTTCGGCCATGGCCCGCATGATCCCGAGCGCCACGTGGTCGTTGGCCGCGAAGATCGCCGTGCAGTCCGGGATCCGGGCCAGCATCCGCCCGCACTGGTAGCCGGACGCCGCCGACCAGCCGGCCCGGGCCATCGGCGGCGCGACCGCCCCCGCCTCGGCCAGCGCGGCCCGCCAGCCCTCCTCGCGGGCGCGGCTGCCGTGCCACGGCTCGGGCCCGGCCACGTGCCACACCGTCCGGTGCCCCGCCTCGAGCAGATGGCGGGTGGCGAGCAGGCCGCCGGTGTACTGGTCGACCGAGACGTTCGCGCACTGCCACTCGGGCAGCCCGTCCACGGTCACGATCGGCACCCCGCCGGGCACCAGCCGCATCGCCTCCTCGGCCGCGTCGACCGGGGCGATGAACACCAGGCCGGCCGCGCCCTGCTGGACCAGCCGCTCCACGATCCGGCGGGACGCGGCGGTGGCGTCGTACCCCGCCACGTGCCCGACGGTGAGGGACAGATCGGCGCCGAGCGCCGCCTCGCCGATGGCCTGCACCATGCTCGACGGTCCGTACAGCGCGGTGTTCTGGGCCACCACGCCGATCACGTTGGACCGGCCGGTCGCCAGCACCCGGGCCGACAGGTTGCGCCGGTAGCCGAGCTCGGCGATCGCGGCCAGCACCCGGGTGCGGGTGGTGGCCGACACGTGCGGGTGCCCGTTGAGCACCCTCGAGACCGTCTGGTGCGAGACGCCGGCGCGGGCCGCGACATCGGACATCACGGGCCCGCGCTGCGGCGGGGGAAGAGCGGTCATGTCTCACTCGTGCCGGCCCGGCGGCTCAGCGCCGCCTGGAGGATGACCACCACCAGCAGGAACGATCCGGAGACCACCTGTTGCACGTACGAGTTGAGATTGGCGCCCTGGACGATCAGATTCTGGATCACGAACAGCAGCAGCACGCCGGCCAGGGTGCCGACCATCGAGCCGACGCCGCCGGAGAGCAGCGTCCCGCCGATCACCACGGCCGCGATCGCGGAGAGCTCGTACGCGTCACCGATCCGCGCCTCCTGGCCACCGCCGGAGAGCGCAGTCGTGAGGACGCCGGAGAGGCCGGCACACAGGCCACTCACCACGTAGACGATGGTCTGCGTCCGCTTCACGGGCAAGCCCATCAGCTCGGCCGCGCTCTGATTGCCACCCACTGCCTGAACGGACTGTCCAAATGGGGTCCTATTGAGCGCCCACCAGCCGATCCCGAAGACCGCCAGCATGATCCAGACCGGGGTGCCGATGGTCGCGAGCGAGCCGGTGCCGAGCGCCTCGAAGGCCAGGCGGCCCTCGATCCGCGGGTGGTCGTTGCCCTCGTGGGTGATGTAGAAGACCAGGCCGCGTACGCCGGTGAGGCCGGCCAGCGTGACGATGAAGGCGGGCAGCCGCCACCGCGCGATGATCAGCCCCTGGATCAGGCCGACCAGGCCGGCCGCCAGCAGCGCGTAGAGCACCGCGATGAACGAGCCGCGCGGCGCGTACATGGCGCTGATGATCGTTGCGAGCGCGTAGGTGGAGCCGACCGAGAGGTCGATGCCGCCACTGATGATCACGAAGGTCATGCCGGCCGCGATGATGCCGATGAAGCTCGCGGCGAGGGCCACATTGCGCAGGTTGTCGGGCTTGCCGAAGCTGGACACCAGCAGCGTTCCGGCCAGGACCACGATCACGAGTACGGCCACCGCGCCGTTGCGCGAGATCAGGCTCGTCAAGGCCCGCGCCCGGGCCCGGGCGGCCTCCCGGCCACCGTGGTCGGCGGCGACCGCCACCGGTGCTTGTTTGGTGGTGGTCACCTTGAACTCCTTGCCGGGCGCTGGATGTAGACGGCGGCGATGATGATCACGGCCTCGACCATGCGGGCCACCGAGTCGGGCGCGTTGTGCGAGACCAGCGTGGTCTCCAGGAGCTGGATGAGGATCGCGCCGGTGACCGTGCCGAGGATCCGCACCCGGCCGCCGTTGAGCGAGGTGCCGCCGACGACCACCGCGGTGATCGCCGAGAGCTCCATGAGCAGGCCGATGTAGGACGGGTCGCTGGCCCGCAGCCGGGCGGTCGCGATCACGCCGGCCACCGCGGCGAGCGTGCCCGAGATCGCGTACACCACGATCAGCGTGCGGCGCACCGGCAGACCGGCCAGGACGCTGGCCCGCCGGTTGCCGCCGATGGCGAGCAGGCGATAGCCGAAGGCGGTGCGGCGCACCAGGAACGACACGCCGACCGCGAGCAGGGCGGCCACGATCATCACGTACGGCACGCCCAGGAACTTGCCGAGCCGCACGTCCTTGAAGAACGGCACGAACAGCTCGACCAGCGCGCCGCCGGTGATCACCAGGGCGATGCCCCGGCCGGCCACCAGCACGCCGAGCGTGGCGACGATCGGCTGCACCCGGGCGAACGCGACGACCAGGCCGTTGAAGACGCCGACCAGCAGGCCGGCCACGACCGCGGCGGCCATCGCGACGCCGATCGGCGAGCCGCCGACGACGAACTTGGCCAGCACCGCGCTGGCGATCGCCATGGTGGCGCCGACCGACAGGTCCACGCCGCCGGTGCCGATCACCAGGGCCATCCCGAGCGACACGATGATCACCGGCGGCACCTGCGAGAACAGCAGCTGCAGGGTGTCCACGGTGAGGAAGTTGGTGGTGGCGACCGCGTTGAACGCGATCAGCAGCACCAGGGCGATGTAGACGCCGTGCTCGCGGGCCCAGGTCGAGACGACCGTGCGGTCCTTGAGGCTGGCGGTCAGGGTGGTCATTTCGCCGCCTCCTCCAGCTGCTCCGAAGCGGCGTCGGCGATCAGGTCCATGATCTTGTCCTCGGTGATGTCGTCGCCCACGAGGCGGCCGAGCTGGGCGCCGTCGCGCAGCACCACGACCGAGTCCGAGCCCTCCACCACCTCCTCGAGCTCGCTGGAGATGAGCACCACGGCCATCCCCTTCTCGGCCAGCTCGGCGATCAGGGCCTGCACCTCGGCCTTCGCGCCGACGTCGATGCCCCGGGTCGGCTCGTCCAGCAGCAGCACCCGGGGGTTGAGGCAGAGCAGCCGGGCCAGCAGCACCTTCTGCTGGTTGCCGCCGGACAGCTCGGACACCTTCTGTTGCGGGCCGGCCGCCTTGATCCGCAGGCGGGTCATGAACGTCTTGACGATGTCGTCGACCCGCTTGCGCGAGACCAGGCCGGCCTTGGTGAGCTGGGGGAGCGCGGCCAGCCCGATGTTGTCCCGGATCGACATGTCGGGGATGATCCCCTCGGCCTTGCGGTCCTCGGGCAGCATCGCCACCCGCTCCCGGATCCGCGAGGCGGGGGTCTGATGGGTCAGCGCCCGGCCGTCCACCGCGATGTCGCCCGAGTCGAGCGGCAGCGCGCCGAAGATCGCCTTGGCGGTCTCGCTGCGGCCCGAGCCGAGCAGGCCGGCCAGGCCGACCACCTCGCCCGGCCGCACCACGACCGAGACGTCCTCGAGGATCAGCCGGCGGTTGAGGTGCTCGGCCTTCAGCACCGGCTCGGCGTCGGCGATCTCGCGCCGCTGCAGCTGGGTGCGGGCGCCCTCGTCGAGCTCGGCCGCGTCCCGGCCGAGCATCCGGGCGATCAGCTGCCGGCGGGTGAGGTCCTTGGTCGGGCCGGTCGACACCAGCTTGCCGTCGCGCAGCACGGTGACGGTGTCGCAGGCCCGGAAGACCTCGTCCAGCTTGTGACTGACGTACACGATGGCCACGTCCTTGGCCTTCAGCTGGCCCACCAGATCGAGGAGCAGGTCGACCTCGCGGGGCTCGAGCGAGGAGGTCGGCTCGTCCATGATCACGACTTTGGCGTCGGACTCGATCGCGCGGGCGATCGCGACCATCTGCTGGATGCCCAGCCCCAGCTCGCCGAGCGGGCGCTTGACGTCCGCGACGATGCCGTAGCGCTTGAGCGCCTCGGCGGAGTCGCGGTTCATCTTCTTGAGGTCGAGCGAGCCGAAGCGGGTCGGCTCGCGGCCCAGGAAGAAGTTGCGGGCGACGCTCAGCTGCGGCGCGAGATGCACCTCCTGGTAGATGGTGGCGATCCCGGCGTGCTGGGCGCTGCGGGGCGAGGCGAAGGCCACGTCCTCGCCCCGCAGCTGCACGGATCCGCTGTCCAGCTGATACACGCCGGTGATCAGCTTGATCAGCGTCGACTTGCCAGCTCCGTTCTCGCCGACGAGCGCGTGCACTTCACCGGGAAACAACTCGATTGAGACGTCCTCCAGAGCGCGCACTCCCGCGAACCGTTTGCTGGCCGACGTGACTTTGAGGATCGGGCTGGTCACCGGCGTGGTCATCAGTAGGCCTTGCCCGAGCTCAGGGCCTCGGCGGCGTTGGAGCTGTCGTACTGGTTGTCGGTCGTGATGGTCACCGCCGGGGCGCCGTCGCCGTTCACGTACGCCTCGAGCGCGGCCTGCGAGGCCGGGCCGAACGCCGGGTTCGACTCGATCACGGCGTCGAAGTTGCCGTCGACGATGGCCTGCACGGCGCCCTTGGTGCCGTCGATCGAGACGATGTGCACCTTGTCGGTGCCGGACTTGCCGGCGTCGTCGAGCGCCGCGAGGGCGCCCAGGCCCATCTCGTCGTTCTCGGCGTAGATCGCGGTGACGTCCGGGTGGGCGCGCAGCATCGTCTCGGTGACGCTCTTGCCCTTCTCCCGGGTGAAGTCGCCGGTCTGCTGGAAGACCACCTCGATGCCGCTGGCGTTCTTCGCCTTGAGCTGGTCGAGGAAGCCCGCCGTGCGGTCGTCGGTGACGTTCACGCCGGACGCGCCGAGCAGGATGGCCAGCTTCGCCTTGCCGCCGGTCGCCTTGATCATCGCGTCGGCCGCCCGCCGGCCCTGCTCGACGAAGTCCGAGCCGAGCTGCGGCCCGACGTCCTTGCAGCCCTGCACCCCGGTGATGTTGCGGTCGACCGGGATCATCGCGACCTTCTTGCTCTTGGCGTACGCGATCGCGTCACCCAGGCCGGTCGAGTTGATCGGCGAGAAGATGATCGCCTTCGCGCCCTTGTCGATCATGCCCTTGATGTCGCTGTTCTCCTGCTGCACGTTGGACTGCGCGTTGGTGGTGAGCAGCTTCCAGCCCTTGGCCTTGGCCGCCTCGATCTGCGACTTGGTCGAGGCGATCCGGAACGGGTTGGCCTCCTTCTCGGACTGGGCCCAGCCGATCGTGTCCTTCTTGAAGTCGATCTTGCCGATGCCCAGGTCGGAGCCCTTGCACATCGGGCCGTACTCGGCCGAGACGCCCTCGCCCTTGGGCCGGGTGAGCAGCTCCGTGCCGCCGGCCGCGGTGATCGCCGCCGGGACGCCCCCGGCGTTGGCCGAGCCCAGCGCGGTGGCGACCGGCGCCGCCGAGCTGTCGTCCGTGGTCGAGCCGCTGTTGCTGCCGGTGCTGCAGGCGGTGAGAAGTGCGGCCGTCGCGACCACGGAGGTCGCGACGACGATCCTGCGACGTGCCTTCATGCGAAATCGTCCTTTGCGCTGGGTGAGAGAAGAACCCGGGGGAGCGGGCGGGACCGCCGCCTGGTGCGCTGTGGCGGGCGAAATTGTGAACGCAAACATCCACGCCGTCGATACGCGCTGTCAAGGTCCAGCTACGGCGACGTTACTCGTTCGTGACATTGGGCCGCCGCGCCCGTGACGTGGAAAAACCGTCTCTTGACAGGGTTTCCGGAGGTGGTGGATGGTGTCCACGGTGTATCCATCAGGTTTCCGATCAACTGATCTTGTTGATCGTCGTTGGCGCGGCGTTGTTAACGGTCTCAGGTGGGGAGGCCAGCGGTGACGCTCGTGGTCGGGCTGGGCGGGACGATCGCTATGGCCGGCGGGGACGGGGTGCGGCCCAGCCTCTCCGCCGAGCAGCTGGTCGAGGCGGTGCCGCAGCTCGGCGCCATGCGCAACCCGACGCTCGCCGGGGCGGACGGGCCGGCGAACCTTCTCGCGGCGGTCCGGGTCGCGGGCGACCCGGCGGCGCGCGGGCTGGGGTGCGTCGTGGTGATGGCCGACGAGATCCACGCCGCGGCCCGGGTGCGCAAGACGCACACCAGCGGCGTCGCGGCCTTCGCCTCGCCCGGCGGCGGGCCGCTGGGGTACGTCGCGGAGGGCCGGGTCCACATCGTGCAGCGGCCGGTGGCGCGGTTCGCGATGCCGCCGCTGCCGGAGGGTGCGCCGATCCCGCGGGTGGTGGTCTGCACGGCGACGCTGGGCGACGACGGGCGCTGCTGGAGGCGGTGGCGGGCCGGGCCGGCGGGCTGGTGGTGGCCGGGTTCGGGGTGGGGCACGTGCCGCAGTCGTGGCCGGCGGTGCTCGAGCGGATCGCGGCGCGGATTCCGGTGGTGCTGGCCTCGCGCGTCGGAGCGGGCTACGTGGCCACCTCGACGTACGGGTTCGCCGGGTCGGAGAGCGACCAGATCCGGCGCGGGGCGATTCCGGCGGGGGCGCTCGACCCGTACAAGTCCCGGTTGTTGTTGCAGTTGGCCTTGGCCCACGGAGCGACGCGGGCACCGATCGCCGGCGCTTTCGGCGCGGCCGGCGGCCTGGGCGATCCGGGCGCGTGGCCGTGGCCGCGCCCGGCGTGACGAACACGCCGGGCGCGGTCCTCCGGGGGTCAGGAGAGCGGGCAGGTGTTGCGGTAGTCCGAGACGTCGGAGCCGGACGGGCCCGGGCAGATGAACTGGTCGTAGCGGGTGTCGTTGTCGACGAAGCGCTTGAGCCAGGCCACCGCCATCCGGCCGGTGATGGTGTTGACCGTCTGCGGGAAGAAGTGGCTCGCGTTGTTCAGCTCCACGTACGCCTTCTCGGCCGCCGACGGGATCGACGAGTAGAACGGGATCGAGTGCGTGGCGACGGGCGCGATGGTGTCGGCCTCGCCGCCCACGATCAGCGTGGGTACCCGCAGCTCCGACCAGGTCTTGTCGGTGTTCCACGGGGCGAGGGGCACGGCCGCCTGCAGCGACGGGCGATCGCTGGCGGCTTCGAGCGAGCCGCCGCCGCCCATCGAGTGCCCGGCCACCGCGAGGCGGGACGCGTCGACCCGGCCGCGGACGGAGCTCTGCGTGGTCAGGTAGTTCAGCGCCGCCAGCAGCTGGTCGCCGCGCTGGCCGGGCTGGTCGAGCAGGGTGTTGGTCTCGATGCCGATGACCACGAAGCCGTGCGAGGCGATCCGCGGGCCGAGCCAGGAGATGCTCGACCAGGTGGCGGTGAAGCCGGGCGAGATGGCGACCGCGCCGAACGTGCCGTCGCTGCTCGTGGTCGGGTAGTAGATGGTGCCGCCGCCGAAGCCGAGGACCAGCGGCGAGACCGAGGTGGTGGAGACGGCGTACGGGCCGCGGAGCGCGTCGAGGGCGGCGAGCGTCGGGCTGGGCCCACGCTGGTAGGGGTTGTCGGCGGCGTGTGCCGCGGTGGCCGGCGCGGCGGTCAGGACCACGGCCGCGGCGACCGCGGCGAGGAACCTTCGGGTTCTGGTTGTCACCTGGATGCTCCCGGGGTCGGGGGATGGATGGCGGTCAGTGTTTGCGCGGGCACGGCGCGTACGCATCGGCGAAATCACCGGCCTTCGTTCGCGGGCCGTTGACACGGCGGAAATTTCAGGTCCTGAAAAGTCCCTTCCGTCCGGTCGGTGCGGGCCGCGAAGATCGGCGCATGGTTGATGCACCGGCAGTGCAAGAACCTGGGTCGCCCCAGCCCGGGTCGCCCCAGCCCGGGTCGCCCCAGCCCGGGCCGGCCGGGCTCGGCGCGGCCACGGCGGCGATCGAGCGGCTGCTGCGCGACGGCGGGGCCCTGGTGGTGACGGGCGAGCCGGGATCCGGCCGGACGAGCCTGCTGCGCTGGGCGGCGGCGTGGGCGGCGCCGGCGGTGTGGGTGCCGGGCCACGCGGACGAGATCTGTGTCCAGCGGCTGCTGGCGCGCCGGGCCGCGCTCTGCCTCGTGGACGACGCCCATCTGCTCGATCCGGGGTCGTGGCGGCTGATCAAGCGGTTCGCGCGGCGGTTCGCCGATGCGCCGGCCGCCGTCCTGGCCGCCGCGCCGGTGGGGTTCGACGCCGGGCTGCCGATCCTGCCGCTGTCCCCGCTCGACGAGCACGCGGCCCACGAGCTGTTGCTGCGGCTGGCGCCGGATCTCGCGGACCCGGTCGCGGCCGGTCTGATCCGGCAGGCCGGCGGGAACCCCGCGGCGCTGACCGCCCTGGCCACCGCCCTCGATCTCGCGCAGCGGCGCGGGTTCGCCCCGCTCCCCGAGGGGCTACCGCCCGGCAGCGTGCTCGGCCAGCACCTGCGCGCGTCGCTGCGCGCCCTGCCGCCGGCCACCCGGGACGCCCTGCTCCTGCCGGCGCTCGACGACCGGGCGCGGCCGGCCCCGGACGCGCTCGAACCCGCCGAGGCCGCCGGCCTGATCTCGGTCGCGCCCACCGGCGAGGTTCGTTTCGTCCCGGCGATCCTGCGCGACGTGATCCGCCAGGACGCCCCGTCGATCGCCCGCCGCCGGGCCCACCTGACCCTCGCGCGGACCCTCCGGGGCCTGCCCGCCTTGCTGCACCGCGCGGCCGCGACACCGGGACCGGACCCGGCGCTGTCCCGCGATCTGGGTGCGGCGGCGGCCAGTGCGGCGCCCGCGCAGGCGGCGATCGCTTTCCGGTACGCGGCCGCGCTGTCCGACGATCCGGCGCCGCTGCTCTCGGCGGCGAGGTCGTTCTGGCTGGCCGGACGCCCCGACGAGGCCGTGCCCCTGGCGCGGCGGCTGTCGGCGCACCACCGGGCCCGCAGCCTCATCGCCGAGATCGGCCTGCGCGGCGATCCGCTGCCGGCCCGCGACGTCCTGCTCGACGTGGCCGCCGAGCTGATCCCGGCCGACACCCCCGGCGCCCTGTCGGCGCTGCTGCTGGCGGGCGAGGCCTGCTGCCGGGCCGGCGACCCCGGCCGCTTTCCCGCGCTGGTGTCCCGGCTGGAGGTCACCGACCCGTCCCCGGCCCTGGCGCTGGCCCATCGCCAGGTGCTCGGAGTCGCCGCGCTGCTGAGAGGGCAGCACGACGAGTCCTTCGCGCACTTCCGGTCGGTGCTGTCAGTGGCGCCGCGCGTCGACGACCCCGCCCTGCTGGTGGCCGCCGCGATGGCCGGCATCATGGTCGGCCAGGACCGCCACGGCGCGTCCCTCGCGGCTCGCGCCGCCGCGCTGGCCTTCGCCGCCGGCGCCCACGCCCTGGTGCCCGCGGCCCTGGAGGCGGTCGCCTACGCCGAGCTGGCAGCCGGCCGCTACGACGCGGCCACCACCGCGGCCCTGGACGGCGCGGCCGCGGCCCGGCGGTACGGCCGCCTCGACCTGGCCGACTCCCTGCTCGCCCTGCTGGCCGTCCTGGCCGGCCTGGTCGGCGACCGGCCCACCGGCGAACGCCGCTGCCGCGAGGCCACCGCCCGTCATCCGGAGGCCCGCGACCTCACCGAGTGGGCCCACGCCCTGCTCGACCTGGTCGAGGGGCGCCCGGCCCCGGCCGCCGAGCGCCTGGCCGCGATCGTGGCCGCGCCGCCCGGGCGCGGCTCGGCCGTCCTGCGGGTCGCGGTGATCCCGCATCTGGTCGAGGCGGCCCGGGCCGCGGCGCCGCTCGAGCCGGCCGTGCTCGACCCGGCGATGGCGATGTTCGACCGCTGGGCCGGCCGCACCGGCGAGGCGCCGTGGCTGGCGATCCGCGCCCGGTGCCGCGCCCTGCGCGCCGACGAGCCGGCCGCCGACGACTACTTCCGGGAGGCGTTGCGCCGCCACGACGCCGGGTTCGCCCGCGCGCACACCGAGCTGCTCTACGGCCGGCACCTGCGCCGGCGCCGCCGCCACCTGGAGGCGCGCACGCACCTGCGGCAGGCCGCCGAGACGTTCCACCGGCTCGACGCCGACCCGTGGGCCGCCCTGGCCGCCCGGGAGCTGCGGGCGGCCGGCGAGCGGGCCTCCGCCTCGGTGCCGGTCGCCCCCGGGCCGCCGCTGACCGCTCAGCAGGAACGGATCGCCGGACTGGTCGCGGCCGGCGCGACCAACCGCGAGGTGGCCCAGCAGCTGCACCTGAGCACCCGCACGGTCGACCACCACCTGCGCAACGTCTTCGCCCGCCTCGGGGTGCGGTCACGCACCGAGCTGGCCCGGGTCCTGCACGAATAGCCCCGGAATCGGCTCAGGTCGTCTCGTCCCGCCAGGCCAGCCAGCGCCGCAACTCGCCGAGGTCGTACCGGGGCCCGCCGGCGATCACCGTGACCATGCCGATCCCGCGCCGCCGCAGCTCCGCGCCGACCACCCAGGGATCACCCGCCACGAAGGACGACCGCTCGATCCCGGCCGGGTCGCGCCCGATCTCGCGGCAGTGCTCGTCGAGCTGCTCCGACTTGCGGCTGAACGCCTCGCCGTCGGCGAAGGTGTGCCAGATGTCCGCGTGCCGCGCCGCCAGCCGCAGCGCCCGCGGCCCGTCCGCCGCCACCAGGATCGGGATCCGCCGGGTGGGCGGTGGGTTCAGCACGGCGAGGCGGCTTTCGATCCGGCCGAGGGCTTCGCCCATTTCCCGTACGCGCGCGGCCGGCGACCCGAACTCGTAGCCGTACTCCGTCGCCTCCCACTCCCGGAACCCCGCCCCGATCCCGAGAATCAGCCGGCCGCCGCTGATGTGGTCGACCGTGCGGGCCATGTCGGCCAGCAGATCGGGATTGCGATACGACACGCAGCTGACCATCGCCCCGATCTCGGCCCGCCGGGTCGACTCGGCCCACGCGCCGAGCATCGTCCAGCACTCGAAATGCTTTCCCGTCCGATCCCTGCCCAGCGGATAGAAATGGTCCCAGTTGAAAATGGCGTCCACCCCGAGCGCCTCGGCCTCGCTCGCCGCCCGCCGGATGGCGTCGTAGTCGGCCCGTTCCGGCGCCAGCTGAATCGCGACACGCACCACGTCTTCGCTCCCCGTTCCCGCTCGCCCGCATCTCGGCACGCAACGCCGGCTCATCTGCCGGAGGCGCGATGTCCGCCCGGCGGCCGGCGCCAATGTAGTCATTGCCGCACGCCGCGCGCAGTCGGCCGCCTGCCCGATGGTGGCGGGACGCCGGGGCCGGTAATGTCGTTGCTACATTCGGGCCGTGCACATTCGTTCCTTCGAGTGGGCCGACTACGCCGCCGTGACCGCGGTCTGGCAGGCGTCCGGCCGCGAGGTCGTCCCGCGCGCCGAGCTCGCCGCCAAGCTGACCCGCGACCCCGAGCTGTTCCTGATCGCCGAGGTCGGTGCCACTCTCGCCGGCGTGGTGATGGGCACCTACGACGGCCGCCGCGGGTGGATCCTCCGCCTGGCCGTGCATCCCGCGCACCGCCGCGCCGGGATGGCCTCCCGCCTGGTGTCCGAGCTGGAGTCCCGGCTCGCCGCGCTCGGCTGCCCGCGGATCAACCTCCTGGTGCTGCCCGACAACCTCGACGGCTTGCGCTTCTGGCAGGCGCTCGGTTATCTGCCGATGCCCGACGTGCTGTGCACCAAGCCCCTCGCCCCGCCCGCCTGAGCGCGGCAGAGAGCGGGAGTGTGCAGCGGAGGCTCAGTCCCAGCAGAGGCAGAACGGCTTGCCGGCCGGGTCGGCGTAGACGCGCCAGTTCTCCCCGCCCGCGGACAGCGACGTGGCGCCCAGCTTCAGCGCGGCGGCCTCAGCCACCTCGACGTCGTCGACCGTGACGTCGAGGTGGAACTGCTGCGGATACGCGGGGTCGGGCCACCGCGGCGCGCGGTAGTCGGCGATCTGCTGGAACATCACCGGCTGGGCGCCCTCCGCGCCGATCATCGCGACGCCCTCCTCGTCGCCCTGGTAGGTGACCGGCTTGCCGAGCAGCTCCGCGTAGAAGGCGCTCAGCTCCCTGGCGTCCGGGCAGTCGAGCATCACGGCCATGAGCGTGGTGTCCGGCCGCTCCGGATACCGGCACAGGTCGAACGGATGCCCGGCCGGGTCGGCGAGGGTGTGCCAGTGCTCGGTCTCGCGCAGCAGCGTGGCGCCCAGCTCGACCGCCCGCGCGGTGCCGGCGGCCAGGTCGGGCACGCGCAGGTCGAGGTGGGCCTGCTGTGGGTGCGCGGGATCGGGCCAGCGTGGCGGCACGTGGTCGGGGCTCTGCTGGATCGCCAGCCGCCACCCGTCGCCGGTCTCGAGCTGGACCCAGTCGTCCTCGGCATACGGCGAGCTCCACCCGCCGAGGGCGCTGTAGAACGCCGCGAGCCGCCGAGCGTCCGGCCCGTCGATCGCCACCGTGCGCAAGGTCCCGATCACCGGCGCAGTCTATCGCGGCGCGCGTTCGCCATGGGGCCCGACGCCGCGGCCGGAGTTCGGGCCGGGCAGGGTTCGGGCTTCCCGGCGGACGGCGCCGGGAAGCCCGGGTCTCAGATCTTCTCCACCTCGACCGGGGTGATCAGCACCCGGTCCCGGCCGGCCTCGCGGATCGCGCCGGTGAGCGTCACCGCGCCGCGGCACGGCAGCTCCCCGGCCGACGAGCCGACCATCACCTCGAGCTCGCCGGGCTCGACGATCCGGCGCAGGTCGCGGCCGGTGAACGCGGTGCGGTCGGTGTGCACCCGGAACCGGACGTCCTTGGCCTCGCCGGGCGCGAGCGGCACCCGGGCGAAGCCGGTCAGCTGCTTGACCGGGCGGGTCACCTGGGCGACCAGGTCGCGCAGGTAGAGCTGGACCACCTCGTCGCCGGCCCGCTCGCCGGTGTTGCGCACCCGCACGGTCACCGTGAACTCGCCGTCGGTCGGCACGGCGGCGTCGCTGATCCGCAGGTCGTCGATCTCGAACGTGGTGTAGGACCGGCCGTGGCCGAACGGGAACAGCGGGGTGGGGTCGAGGTTGCTGATGCCGTTCTTCTCGGCGCCGAGCTCCGGCTGCAGGTACGTGCCGGGCTGGCCGCCCGGGGTGCGCGGGATCTGCACCGGCAGCTTCGCGCCCGGCTGGACCCGGCCGCTGAGCACGCCGGCGATGGCGGCGCCGCCCTCCTCGCCGGGCATGAACGCCTGGACCAGCGCGGCGGCCCGCCCGGCGATCTCGCCCAGCGCGTACGGCCGGCCGGAGACCACCACGACCACGACCGGGGTGCCGGTGGCCAGCAGCTCCTCGATCAGCTCGCCCTGCAGGCCGGGCAGGCGCAGCTCGTCGGCGTCGCAACCCTCGCCCGAGGTGCCGTGCCCGAACAGGCCGGCAAGGTCGCCCACCATCGCCACGCAGACGTCGGCCGCCCGCGCCGCCGCCACCGCCGCGGCGAAGCCCGACCGGTCGCCCCCGATGACAGCACAACCCTTTTGGTGTACGACTTCGGTAGCGCCGAACTCGGCTCGAAGCGCTTCGACGGCCGTCGGCACCTCGACGCCCAGCCCGCGCTCGGGGTAGCGGGGCAGCACGTGGTTGGGGAAGGCGTAACAGCCCATGAACGTACGCGGATCGGCGGCGCACGGACCGACCACCGCGATGCGGCGCGGGGCCGGGTCGAGCGGCAGCGTGGACCCGGCGTCCAGCAGGATCACCGACTTCTCGGCCATCTCGCGGGCCAGGGCCCGGTTGGCGGGGGAGTCCAGGTCGACCTCGTCCGCGCCGGCCACCGAGCCTTCGGGCGTCCAGCCCGGGTCGAGCAGGCCCAGCTCGGCCTTGTGGGTCAGGTGGCGGCGGACGGCCCGGTCGATCAGCTCCTCCGGCGCCTTGCCGATCAGCCCGTCGCCGAAGCCCAGCGTGTCGGGCAGCTCGACGTCGATGCCGGCGGCCAGCGCCTGCAGGCCCGCGTCGTCCATGTCGGCGGCGATCCGGTGCTTGGTGGCCAGGAACGGCACCGCCCAGTAGTCGCTGACCACGGTGCCGGCGAAGCCCCACTGCTCGCGCAGCACCTCGGTGAGCAGCCACGGGTCGGCGCCGGCCGGCACGCCGTCGACGTCGGCGTACGAGTTCATCACCGAGCGGGCGCCGGCCTCGCGCACGGCGGTCTCGAACGTCGGCAGGATGACGTCCATCAGCTCGCGCCGGCCCATCGGCACCGGGCCGTGGTTGCGGGCGCCCCGGGACGCCGAGTAGCCGGCGAAGTGCTTGAGGGTGGCGATCACCCCGGCGCTCTGCAGGCCGCGCACGTACCCGGCGCCGAGCAGGGCCACCAGGTACGGGTCCTCGCCGATGGTCTCCTCGACCCGGCCCCAGCGGTAGTCGCGGACCACGTCGAGCACGGGGGACAGGCCCTGGTGAATGCCGAGCGCCGCCATGTCGCGGCCGATCGCGGCGGCCATCCGCTCGACCAGCTCGGGGTCGAAGGTGGCGCCCCAGGCGATCGCGGCCGGGTAGACGGTGGCGCCGAACGAGGTGAACCCGGTCAGGCACTCCTCGTGCACGATCGCCGGCACGCCCAGGCGCGATTCGGCGAGGACGACGCGCTGCTGGCGGATCACCTCGGCCGCGCCCTCGGCGGCCGTGCGGGGCGCGCTGCCGTACACCCGGGTCAGCTGCCCCAGCCCGTGCCGGCTCGCCTCGGCGAGGGGAATCGAGCCCGACGCGGCGAAGGCGTCCTGCATCGGCGCGACGTTGAGGGGCTCCTCAGGTTCGGAGCTTGACTCATCGTGGCCGGAGCTTGACTCAATTGTGCCCGAATCCTGCACATCGTTGCCCACCCATCGGCTGCCCAGTTGGGCTACTTTCTCCTCGATGGTCATTGTGGCCAGCAGAAGCTCGACGCGCTCCGCCACGGGTAGCGACAGGTCATGCCATGGCTGGGCGGGCTGTTCTGCGGTCACGGCGTAACTCCTCAACAAAGTTCCGAAACTTTCAGTACCTTCACAGCATGAATTATCGGTCGGACTCGGGTTGACCGAGGGTGTCACGCTCGGGTCCACTCTTGCGGTGGGAGCGCGACCAGAGCAAGACCCTTGACATGATCAAGCCGAAACCCTACGTTAACGAAACCTTGCGTCAACTACCGGTCGCTTCACGAAAGTTGCAGACTTTGTGACAGCGGCTACCACCCATCCCCACGACGATCCACTCGCCGCGGCAGGACGCGGCACTCGAGTACGGAGATCAGCGTGACCAATAGCAACTTCTCCCGGCGGAACTTTCTGGGACTAGCCGCGGGGGCCGCCGGTGCTGCGGCCCTCGCGGCATGTGGCAGCTCGGGCCCGTCCGACAAGGGCGGCAGCAGCGGCGGCGGTGCGAAGGGCGGGGCCAGCTATTGGTCGCTGTCCGGTGAGCCCGGCGAGCCGATCCGCCAGGCGGCGGTCGACCGCTTCAACAAGGCGAACGCCGACACCAAGATCACTCCGACGTTCTTCCAGAACGACGCCTACAAGCAGAAGATCAAGACGGCGATCGGCGCCGGCCAGGCCCCGACGATGATCTGGGGCTGGGGCGGCGGCGGCCTCAAGTCGTACGTCGACGCCGGCCAGGTCGTCGACCTGACCGACTGGTTCGGCCAGAACGCCGCGGTCAAGGACAAGATCCTGCCGTCGTCGTTCGGCGCCGCCACGGTCGGCGGCAAGATCTACGCGATGCCGGTCGAGACCGTGCAGCCGATCGTGCTGTTCTACAACAAGAAGGTCTTCGACAAGGTCGGCGTCGAGCCGCCGAAGACGTACGGCGACATCCTCAACCTGATCCCGAAGTTCAACAGCAAGGGCATCGCGCCGTTCTCGCTGGCCGGCCAGTCCCGCTGGACCAACATGATGTGGCTCGAGTTCATGCTCGACCGCAACGCGGGCTCCGAGGTGTTCGACAACGTCTTCGCCGGCAAGCCGGGCTCCTGGTCCGACCCGGCCGTCCTGGACATGCTGACCAAGATCCAGGATCTGGTGAAGAACAACGCCTTCGTCAAGGGCTTCTCGTCGGTCACCGCCGACTCGAACGCCGACCAGGCTCTGCTCTACACCGGCAAGGCCGCGATGATGGTGCACGGCTCCTGGTCGTACGGCATCCAGAAGGCCAACGGCGGCGACTTCGTCAAGTCCGGCGGCCTCGGCTGGATGAACTTCCCGCCGATCGAGGGCGGCAAGGGCGACCCGAGCAACACCGTCGGCAACCCCGGCCAGTACCTCTCGATCTCGTCCAAGGCCTCGGCCGCCGAGCAGGACGTGGCGAAGAAGTTCTTCTCCACCACCCTGGTCGACGACGACGAGAAGGCCGGCTGGGTCAAGTCGGGCGGCGTCCCGGTCCTCAAGGGCGCGGACAGCCTGTTCACCGGCGACGACGCGCAGTTCCTCAAGGACATGTCGACGATCGCCTCCAACGCCAAGACCTTCGCGCAGTCGTGGGACCAGGCGCTGAGCCCGACCGCGGCCGAGACCCTGCTGGACAACATCGCCAAGCTGTTCCAGCTGCAGGTCACCCCGCAGCAGTGGGTCGACGCCATGAACGGGGTCATCGGCAAATGACGACGCTCGCTCCGCCCGCCGTTCGCGCGCAGGAGCCAACAACCGCGAAGGGCGGGCGGGGCGGCTCCGTCGGATGGATGGCACTGCCCGCGCTGCTGATGTTCACGGCGTTCGGGATCATCCCGTTGCTCGGGGTGCTGTTCCTGAGCTTCACCACCTGGGACGGCATCGGTGACATCCATTTCACCGGGTTGGACAGCTGGAAGGCCGAGCTGAGCGATCCCGGGCTGACCCACTCGCTGTGGGTCACGTTCGAGATCATGATCATCTCGTGGCTGGTGCAGACGCCGCTGTCGATCTTGCTTGGCGTGTTCCTGGCGGCGTCCACCAAGAAGTACCGCGGGTTCCTGGCGGTGCTCTACTTCATTCCGCTGCTGCTGTCCTCGGCGGCCATCTCGATCACCTTCAAGTCGCTGCTCGACCCGAACTTCGGGCTCGGCGCCGGCTTCGGGGTCGACTGGCTCAAGCAGGACTGGCTCGGCGACCCGACACTCGCCATGGGCGTGCTGATCTTCGTCGTGTCCTGGCAGTACATCCCCTTCCACTCCCTGATCTACCAGGGCGCGGTCCGGCAGATCCCCACCTCGCTGTACGAGGCGTCGCAGATCGACGGCGCGGGCAAGGTGCGGCAGTTCTTCTCGATCACGCTCCCGCAGATCAAGTTCACGATCATCACGTCGTCGACGCTGATGGTCGTGGGCTCGCTGACCTTCTTCGACCTGATCTACGTGCTCACCGGTGGTGGTCCCGGCGACTCCACCCGGGCCCTGGCGCTGGAGATGTACCAGAAGGGCTTCATGGCCAACCTCATGGGCCCCGCCAGCGCCATCGCCGTGATCCTGGTCCTGGTCGGTCTGTTGCTTGCTCAGTTGCTGCGCCGCCTCGGTGGCCGCGGCGACGAGAGCATGATGGAAGGGGTCTGACATGACGACCACTGTCAATGTCACCGGCACCACGCCGGCGCATCATCAGCAGCAGCGCCCCAAGCGGCGGGCGAACAAGCTGTTCCGGTACAACTGGCTCGGCGGCGGCCTCGGCTGGGTCTGGTTGTTCATCGTGATGGTGCCGATCTACTGGATCGTCATCACCAGCTTCAAGACCCAGGCGAACTACTTCATCACCAACACGTTCGCCCCGCCGAAGGACCCGACGCTCGAGAACTACAAGACGGTGTTCGAGAACGACATCGTCCGGTACTTCACGAACAGCGTCATCGTCACGGTCGGCGCGGTGGTCCCCGCCGTGCTGATCTCGTTCATGGCGGCGTACGCGGTAATCCGCGGAGTCCACAAGCGCTGGCTGCGCTGGACCAACACGATGTTCCTGGCCGGCCTGGCGATCCCGCTGCAAGCGGTGATCATCCCGGTCTACCTGATCATCATCCGGCTCCAGCTGTACGACACCCTGATCGCCATCGTCCTGCCCTCGATCGCGTTCGCCATCCCGCTGTCCGTCCTGGTGCTGAGCAACTTCATCCGGGACGTGCCGAAGGAGCTGTTCGAGTCGATGCGCATGGACGGCGCCAGCGAGTGGGGCACCCTGTGGCGGCTGGCGTTCCCGCTCACCCGCCCGGCGCTGGTCACCGTGACCATCTACAACGCGCTGGGCATCTGGAACGGGTTCCTGCTGCCGCTGGTGCTGACCCAGAGCCCCGACCAGCGCACCATTCCGTACGCGCTGGTCAGCTTCCAGGGCCAGTTCGGGGTGAACACGCCGGCCATCGCCGCGTCGGTCACGCTCACCACCATCCCGATCGTTCTGCTCTACGCGATCGGGCGGCGCCAGCTACTGAGCGGCCTTACCGCCGGCTTCGGCAAGTAGGGCCGTGCTCTCCCGGATCACGAGCTCTGTCGCCAGCTCCACCCGGGGGGTCTCAATGGGCTCGCCGCGCGACAGTCGCAAGACTGTCCGTGCGGCGAGCCCGCCCATGTCGGCCAGCGGCTGACGCACGGTGGTCAGCGGCGGCGACGACCAGCGGGCCTCGGGCAGGTCGTCGAAGCCCACCACGCTCAGGTCGTCCGGGATCCGGATGCCGCGCAGGCGGGCCGCCTCGTACAGGCCCAGCGCCATCTGGTCGCTGGAGGCGAAGATCGCGGTGGGCGGCTGGTCGCGGTCGAGCAGCCGCAGCCCGGCCTGGAAGCCGGACTCGTGGTTGAACGCGCCCGGCTCGATCAGCTGGCGGTCGACCCGCAGGCCGGCCTCCTCGAGGGCCGCGCGGTACCCGTCCAGGCGGGCGCGGGAGCAGAGCAGGTTCTTCGGGCCCTCGACCAGGCCGATGCGGGTGTGGCCCAGCGAGATCAGGTGCTCGGTGGCACTGCGGCCGCCCGACCAGTTGGTCGCGCCGATCGTCGGCACGTCCGCGGCCACGCCGCCGGCCGGGTCGATGATCACCATCGGCACGTTCAGCCGGTGCAGCTCGGTACTGATCGGGCCGGCGCCGTCGGAGATCACCAGGATCACGCCGTCGGACTGGCGGGCGCGAAGGTTCTGCAGCCACTGGCGGGTCGAGGTGGTGCGCCGGTGGATGGCCGACACCACGGTGCCGACGCCGGCCGCGTGGGTGACCTCCTCGACGCCACGGATCAGCTCGACCGCCCACGGGCTGTCGAGATCCTGGAAAACGAGGTCTATCAATCCCGCCCGCAGCGGCTGCCGAGAGTTACGGGGGCGGTAGTCGTGTTCCCGCAAAAGATGCTCGATGCGGTCACGGGTCTCCGGCGACACGTCGGTACGTCCGTTGAGCACTCGTGACACCGTGGGAACGGACACTCCCGCCGCTTCCGCGATGGTCGCGATCGTCACTCGTCGTCCGGCCGCGGCCATGGTGATCTCCTCGCCTCCCGCGGGTGCTGACTGAAACTTTCGACCGCGGTGCCGGAAGTATTGCACATCCGCGACGCACCCGGGCTTCGACAGTCCTGAGCATCACGAGAATGATGGTCTCCGATCCGGACGCCACCCCACATCCAGGAGGACTCTGCGATGACGATCGACCTGCCGGCCCCGGTCCGCACCGCGATCGACGCCGCCAACGCGAACGACACCGACGCTTTCCTGGACTGTTTCCCGCCGGACGGCGTCGTCGACGACTGGGGTCGCGAGTTCGCCGGCCGTGACGAGATCAGAGGATGGTCCGACCGCGAGTTCATCGGTGTCAAGGTCAATCTGACGGTCGTGCAGGTCGCGATCGAGGATCTGAACGTCGTCGTGACCGCCCAGGTGGGCGGCGACGGCTTCAACGGCCCCTCGCATTTCACGTTCCGGGTCGAGGGCGGCCAGGTCACCCGCATGACGATCCGGGCCTGAACCGTCCGGGCAGGCCTAGCGGTCGGCGGTGAGCACGTCGGTGCGGTGGGCCGCCACCCAGTCGGCCAGGTCGCCGGGCGGCATCGGGCGGGCCAGCAGGAAGCCCTGCGCGATGTCGCAGCCCGTCGCCGTCAGCAGCTCGACCGTCTCGCGGCTCTCCACACCCTCGGCCACCACCTGCAGGCCCAGGTTGTGCCCCAGATCGACCACCGACCGGACGATCGCCGCGTGGGCCGGGTTGTCGGCCAGGTCGGTCACGAACGACCGGTCGATCTTCAGCTCGTGCAGGGGGAGCCGGGAGAGGTAGCCCAGCGACGTCTGGCCCTGCCCGAAGTCGTCGATGCTCACGCGTACGCCGGTGGCCGACAGCCGGGCCAGGACGTCCGCCGCCACCTCGGGGTCGGCCAGCAGCGCGGTCTCGGTGATCTCGAGGGTGAGCCGGCCGGGGGCGATGCCCGCGTCGGAGAGGGCGGCCAGCACGGCGTCGGCGAAGTCGGGGCGGGCCAGGTTGCGGGCCGAGACGTTGACCGCCATGGTCAGGTCGTCGAAGGCGCCGGCCCAGACGGTGATCTGGGCGAGCGCGGCGGCGAGCACCCACCGGGTCAGCGGATCGATCAGGCCGGTCTGCTCGGCGGCGGGCAGGAACGCGTCGGGCGGTAGCACGCCGCGGCGTGGGTGGCGCCAGCGGACCAGGGCCTCCACGGCGCAGAGGCGGCCGGTGCGCAGCTCGGCCTTGGGCTGGTAGTGCAGCTCCAGCTCGCCCGACTCGATGGCCCGGCGGAGCTCGCCGACCAGCGCGAGCTTGCCGACGTCGAAGGTGTCGCGGCACGCGTCGTACCGGGCGATCCCGGACCGGCTGCCCTTGGCCTGGTACATGGCGACATCGGCGCGGCGCAGCAGGGTGTCGACGTCACGCCCGTCGGCCGGGGCGACCGCGTACCCGAAGCTTGTCTCGGCCGAGATCGGCAGCGCGCCCACCGTGACCTCGGCCTCCAGCGCGTCGCGCAGCCGGCCGAGCAGCGCGGGCACCTCGGCGTCGGCGGCGCCGGTGAGGATCAGGCCGAACTCGTCGCCGCCCAGGCGGGCCACCGTGTCGCCGTTGCGGGCCGCGCCGGCCAGCCGGGTGCCCAGCTCGCGCAGCAGCGCGTCGCCGACGTGGTGGCCGAGCGTGTCGTTGACCTCCTTGAAGCGGTCCACATCGGCCACCACCACCGTGGCGGGACGGCCGTGCTCGATGGCGGCGGCGACGCGGCGCTGGAAGAGCGTGCGGTTGGGCAGGCCGGTCAGCGGGTCGCGCTCGGCCAGCCAGGCCATCCGCCGCATGGTCGAGGCGGAGACCAGCACCAGGATCGCCCAGAGCGTGGCCAGGCCGACCCCGAGGAGCGTGTAGAGCGTGCTCAGCCCCGAGCTGACCTCCCGGGCGATCGGCGCATAGGGCAGATAGATCTCGAGTACGCCCACCGCCGGGCCCCCGGTGCTCAGCGGGAGGTAGATCTCCACCGCTTTCTCACCGGCCGGCCCGTCGTCGTTGGGGTCGGTGTTGAGCCGGGTCAGATGGGCGGTCGTCGCGCCCCGGGCGGCGTCGAGCACCGGGTCGTCGACCGCGCCCGCCGAGGCGCCGAAGCCTGAGCCGTCGTCGGAGAACACGACCCGCCCCGACAGGTCACGCAGGCGCAGCCGGACCACGTCGCCAGACCCGATCGTCCGGTCGGCGAGGCGGCCCAGCGCGGCCAGCTCGCCGGCGGACAGCCCCTGGTCGAGCGGCCGCCCGTCGAGTTGCGGCTCGACCGCGGTGCGGGCGATCAGCGACGCCTGGGCGCGCCCCTCGGCGAGCCCGCGGCTGTGCGCCTCGGCCGCCAGCGCGTAGGAGAGCACCAGCCCGAGGAGCAGCACCGGAAGCAGGCTGGCGGCGGCGTAGGCGAGGAACAACCGCCACGTTGGACGGTCGCGGCCATTGAGCCCGGGAAGCGGCACACGGGCACGGTACGCCCCTTGTCGCGCGCGCGGGGGACAAATGGACCGCCGATCCGCGGCTTACCCCAGCGGCCCGATCAACTGGCCGGTGTCGATGGCGATCGGGAACGGTTCGTCCGACCTGAGGACCGCGCCGGGCCGGGCGACGGCGTGCTCGACGTAGCGCGCGCCCTCGAGGCGATGCAGGCGCAGGGTCACCGACAGCAGCTCCGGCAGCTCCGGCTCGGCCAGGAGGTACCAGGGGATCCGCGCCGCCGCGTATCGCCGCATCTTCCCGCGCCGATCCCACGCCGCGTTGCTCGGCGAGGTGACCTCGGCGACGAGGATGACGTCGGCCGCGTCGTTGACGCCCTTGCCCCACCGGAGCTTCCCGGCCACGACATCCGGGCACACGATGGTGCCGGGCCCGATCCGGGTGTCCACGGCTTCGAAAATGGTGAGGCCGGCCGCGCGGGCGGCGGGCTCGAGGAAGTTGGCGAGATAGCGGGAGATGCCCTGGTGGGCGTTGCTGGGGGAGGGGCTCACCTGAATCTTCCAGTCCACGAGCTCGGTCCGGATATTGAGCGCGCCCAGAGCCAGGTACTCGGCCTCGGTCCAGGTCCTGGACAGGTCGAGCGGCTGCTCCCTCATGGGCAGAGTTTCCCACACGGTCATCCATGCCGCCCTTGACTAGTAGTCGTATGTCACCATCGGGCGACGGTGATTGTCGCCCGCCTAGTTGCTTCCTGTCAACGGGGGACGGCGGGGGCGGGCGCGCGCGCCGCGTCGGCGAGCTGGGCGGCGACGGCGGCGTGGTCGGTGGCGATCAGGCCGACCGTGACGCGCAGGTGCGGGGCGGCCGGTGAGGTGGTGAAGGCCCGGCCGGCGGCGGCGGTGATGCCGTTGCTGGCCAGCGAGATCAGGGCGGCCTGTTCGTCGGCCACCGGGAGCCAGACGTTCAGGCCGTCGCCGGGCGGCAGCGGGATGCCGCACGCCGCCAGCGCGGAGATGACCAGGTGGCGGCGGCGGGCGTACTCGGCGCGGGCGTGCCGGACGGCGGCGACCGACTCGGCCGAGGTGAGCAGGGTCAGCAGGAGCTGTTGCAGGAGGCGGCTGGTCCAGCCCTGCCCGAGCAGCCGGCGTTCCAGGATGGGGTCGAGGACCGTGGCGGGCCCGCCGACGGCGGCCAGGCGCAGGTCGGGGCCGTGCGACTTGGAGAAGCTGCGGACGTGCACGGTCTGCCGCGGCAGGTGGGCGCCGAGCGAGAGCGGGGGACCGGAGGCGACGTCCCCGGCGGAGTCGTCCTCCACGGCGTACACGTGGGGGTGCCGCGCGAGCACCGCGGCGAGGGCGGCGGACCGGTCGGGCGACCACGACGCGCCCGTGGGGTTCAGCGCGCGGGGCTGGAGGAAGACCACGGCGGGCCGGCACGCCATCGCGGCCTCGAGCGCGCCGGGGAGCATGCCCGCCGGGTCGGTGCCGACGCCGACGACCTGCACGCCGAGCGCCTCCAGGAGGTCGAGCAGCGGCGGGAAGCAGGGGTTCTCCACGATCGCGCGGTCGCCCAGGCGCAGCAGGGCCGTGGCGACCTGATCGATCGCGTCCATGGCGCCGTCGAAGACGGCCACGCGGCCGGGCCGGAACGGCCAGGCGGCGCGCAGGTAGGCGGCGAGGCCGGGGAGGACCGGCTCGTCGAGGTAGCTGCCCGGGGCGGGGGAGAGGCCGGCCGGCGACGGCAGCGCGGGCAGCAGCGCCGGGTCGGGGACGCCGGTGGAGAGGTCGAGCGCGAAACCGGACCGGCCGCCCAGGGCGGCCCGGTAGCGGCCGGGGCCGGTGGTCCGGGACGCGGCGACGACCGTCCCGCGGCGGCCGTCGGTCCGGATGGTGCCGGCGCGGCGCAGGAGCTGCCAGGCCGCGCTGACCGTGGTGGGCGACATCCGCAGGTCGCGGGCGACGGAGCGGACGGGCGGGAGCTTGGCGCCGGGCGGGAGCGAACCGTCGCCCACGGCGCGGCCCACGGCCTCGGCCAGACCGCGGGCGGTGGGCTGGGTGAGCAGGTCGCGCACCGCGTCGAGCCGCGAGTCCGGAGGCACTTTGTGACAGTACGATCCGAGCATTGTTCCGTCCAGGGGTGTTACGTAATGTCGGGCCATGACACGTATCGCGCACTGGATCGCGGGCGCCGAGCGCGCCGGCACCTCGGGCCGCAGCGGGCCCGTCTACAACCCGGCCACCGGGGAGCAGACCGGTGAGGTCGATCTCGCCTCCGCCGAGGAGGTGGCGGCCGCGGTCGCGGTCGCGAAGGAAGCGGCGCAGGCGTGGCGCGAGGCGTCGCTGTCGCGCCGGTCCGCGGTGCTGTTCAAGTTCCGCGAGCTGCTCGCCGAGCGGGCCGGCGATCTCGCCGCGGTGATCACCAGCGAGCACGGCAAGGTGCTCTCCGACGCGACCGGCGAGGTGGCGCGGGGGCTGGAGAACGCGGAGTTCGCGACGGGCATCCCGCACCTGATGAAGGGCTCCTACAGCGAGCAGGCGTCGACCGGCGTGGATGTGTACTCGATCCGCCAGCCGCTCGGGGTGGTCGCCGGCATCACGCCGTTCAACTTCCCGGCGATGGTGCCGCTGTGGATGTGCACGACGGCGATCGCGGCGGGCAACGCGTTCGTGCTCAAGCCCAGCGAGAAGGACCCGTCGGCGGCGCTGTTCCTGGCCCGGCTGTGGCAGGAGGCGGGGTTGCCGGACGGCGTGTTCACCGTGCTCAACGGCGACGCCGAGGCGGTCGGCGCGCTGCTGACCCACCCGGACATCGCGGCGATCAGCTTCGTCGGCTCCACGCCGGTGGCCAAGCACATCTACGAGACCGGCACGGCCAACGGCAAGCGGGTGCAGGCGCTCGGCGGGGCCAAGAACCACATGGTGGTGCTGCCGGACGCGGAGCTCGAGGCGGCGGCGGACGCGGCGGTCAGCGCGGCGTACGGCAGCGCCGGCGAGCGGTGCATGGCGGTGTCGGTGGTGGTGGCCGTGGGCGACGTGGCCGGCCCGCTCGTCGAGGCGATCGCGGCGCGGCTGCCCAAACTGCGGATCGGCCCCGGCACCGACACGGAGTCCCAGATGGGGCCGCTGATCAGCGCGGCGCACCGGGATCGGGTGACCGGCTACATCGAGGCCGGCGCGGCGAGTGGCGCGACGGTGGTGGCGGACGGCCGCGAGGCGGAGGTGCCGGGCGACGGCTACTTCCTCGGGGTGACGCTGCTCGACAACGTGACGCCGGAGATGACGGTCTACACCGACGAGATCTTCGGCCCGGTGCTCTGCGTGGTGCGCGCGAACTCGTACGCGCAAGCCGTTGCCCTGGTCAATGACAACGAATACGGGAACGGTACCGCGATCTTCACCCGCGACGGTGGCGCGGCGAGGCGGTTCCAGTTCGATGTGAACGCGGGCATGGTCGGGGTGAACGTGCCGATCCCGGTGCCGGTCGCCTACTACTCGTTCGGCGGCTGGAAGGCGTCGCTGTTCGGCGACACCCACATGTACGGGCCGGACGGCGTCCACTTCTTCACCCGCACCAAGGTCGTCACCTCGCGATGGCCGGACCCGGGCACGTCGAGTGTGGATCTCGGCTTCCCGCAGACCCGGTAACGCCGGATTGCGTAGCTCCGAGGGCCCATCGACGCCTGATTCCGTTTCAACTTTGGAAAATTCCTCGGATTCCCTTGTCTCGCGCACGTGCGTGTGACAAGGTCCGTGGCGTCGTCGTGTGGGACCTGTCACAGGCCTCAGCGGGAGGGTCTATTCAGTGGACGAGCTGCGGAACTTCGTGGGTGGCGCCTGGACCGGCACCGTGGACGGCGTCACCTCCGAGGTCGTGGATCCGAGCACCGGCGAGGCGTACGCGTCGGCCCCGGTCTCCGCCGCAGCCGACGTCGACCGCGCCATGTCCGCCGCCACCTCCGCGTTCGAGACCTGGCGCGACGCCACCCCGGCCGAGCGGCAGCGCGCCCTGCTGCGCATCGCCGACGCGGTCGAGTCCTGGGCCGACGAGCTGATCGCCGCCGAGTGCCGCAACACCGGCAAGCCGGTCGAGGCCACCCGCCGCGAGGAGATCGGCCCGATGGTCGACGAGCTGCGTTTCTTCGCGGGCGCGGCGCGCGTCCTGGAGGGCAAGTCGGCCGGGGAATACCTGCGCGACCACACCTCCTACGTCCGGCGCGAGCCGATCGGGGTGTGCGCGCAGGTGACGCCCTGGAACTACCCGATGGTCATGGCCGTCTGGAAGTTCGCGCCCGCCGTCGCGGCCGGCAACAGTGTGGTGCTCAAGCCCTCCGACACGACACCGGTGAGCACGCTGCTGCTCGCCGAGATCGCCGCCGAGTTCCTCCCGCCCGGCGTGCTCAACGTGGTCTGCGGCGACCGGGACACCGGCCGCGCCGTTGTCGCCCATCCGGCGCCGCAGCTCGTCTCGATCACCGGCTCCACCCGGGCCGGCATGGAGGTCGCCGTGGCGGCGGCGGCCGACCTGAAGCGGGCTCATCTGGAGCTCGGTGGCAAGGCGCCGGTGATCGTCTTCGACGATGTCGACCTCGAGTCGGCCGCCGAGGCGATCGCCGGCGCGGGCTACTTCAACGCCGGGCAGGACTGCACCGCCGCCACCCGGGTGCTGGCGCACGGCCGGATCGCGGCCGACTTCACGGCCGCGCTGGCCGCGGCGGCCAAGAGCACCCGGGTCGGCCCGCCGTCCGATCCGCAGGCGTACTTCGGCCCGGTCAACAACGCCGGCCAGCTCTCGCGGGTGCGGGGCTTCCTCGACCGGGCCCCGGAGCACGCCGAGATCGTCACCGGCGGCCACCGGATCGGCGACCGCGGGTACTTCCTCGAGCCGACCGTGGTGGCCGGCCTCACCCAGCGCGACGAGATGATCCAGGACGAGGTGTTCGGGCCGGTCATCACCGTGCAGGCGTTCGACGACGAGGACACCGCGGTCCGCTGGGCCAACGACGTCCGCTACGGCCTGAGCGCCAGCGTCTGGACGCAGAACCACGGCCGCGCGATGCGGGTCTCCCGCCGGCTCGACTTCGGCGCCGTCTGGATCAACACGCACCTGCCGTTCGTCTCGGAGATGCCGCACGGCGGCTATGGGCACTCGGGTTACGGCAAGGACCTTTCGATGTACGGGTTCGAGGAGTACACCCGGATCAAACACGTGATGAGCCACCTGGGCTGACCCGCCCGTCCCCCGCGCGAAGAGGAAGCACCATGACCAGCCCCCAGCACAGCGCCGTCGCCGCCCCGCCATCCGGCGCGGCCGCCGGCGGGCAGCCGGCGATCCGCTTCGCCGGCGTCCACAAGACCTACCTCGCGCACGGCGACGAGGTCCCGGCCGTCAAGCGGCTCGACCTGGCGATCGCCCAGGGGGAGTTCTTCTCGCTGCTCGGCCCGTCGGGCTGCGGCAAGACCACCACGATGCGGATGATCGCGGGCTTCGAGGAGCCGACCGCCGGCAAGGTGTTCCTCGACGGGGAGGACGTCACCGGCGTGGCGCCCAACAAGCGCGACGTGAACATGGTCTTCCAGTCGTACGCGTTGTTCCCGCACCTCAACACGTTCCAGAACGTGGCGTTCGGCCTCGAGCGCAAGAAGGTCGGCAAGGACGAGATCAGGCGCCGGGTCGCCGAGATCCTCGAGATCGTCTCGCTGACCGGCATGGAGAGACGCGCCCCCCGGGAGATGTCCGGCGGCCAGCAGCAGCGGGTCGCGCTGGCCCGCGCCCTGGTCAACCGGCCGCGGGCGTTGCTGCTCGACGAGCCGCTCGGCGCCCTCGACCTCAAGCTGCGCCAGCAGATGCAGGTCGAGCTCAAGCGCATCCAGCGCGAGGTCGGCATCACCTTCATCTACGTCACCCACGACCAGGGCGAGGCGCTGACCATGTCGGACCGGATCGCGGTGATGAACGCCGGCGCGATCGAGCAGCTCGGCACGCCGCGGGAGATCTACGAGCGGCCGGCGAGCCGGTTCGTGGCCGGCTTCATCGGCACCTCGAACATCGTCGACGGCCACGTCGAGCGGGCCGAGAACGGCCTGGCGCTGCTCAGCTACACCGAGCAGGACCGGGTGGTGGTCCCGTGCGGCAGCGCGGTGCGGGCCGGCGACAAGATCGAGGTGTCGGTGCGGCCCGAGAAGATCGACCTGCACCGGGCGCTGCCGCCGGCGACCTCGACCGGCGGGAGCGTGCTCTCCGGCGTCGTCAACGAGGTCGTCTACCACGGAACCTCGACGAACTACACGGTGGCGACCGCGGCCGGCGCCGACTTCACTGTCTTCGATCAGAACGCCTCGAACGCCGAAGACCTCGCCGATCGCGGCGATCGCGTCTACCTCACCTGGGCCCCCCAGCATTCGTACATGATCGGAGTCTGATGTCTGCCTCGAGCACCCCCGACCCCGCCTTTCTTCGTGGCATGACCCAGCGCCGGCTCGGCCGGCGCGACGCTCTGCGCATCTCCGGTCTCGGCGCCCTCGGCGCCGCCCTCGCCGCCTGCGGCGTGCAGGGCAAGGCGAAGCCCGGCGCCAGCGCCGCCCCGGACGCGGTCGCGAAGTACTGGACCGGCAAGGCCAAGACCGGCCACATCGACTTCGCCAACTGGCCGCTGTACATGGACCCCAAGAAGCCCGAGCTCAAGGCGTTCACCAAGGAAACCGGCATCACGGTGAACTACCAGGAGGTCATCCAGGAGATGGGCCCCTGGTTCGCCAAGGTGCAGCCGCAGCTGTCGGCCGGCCAGTCGATCGGCTTCGACCTCATGGTGATCACCAACAGCGTGCAGTTCGCGCAGTTCCGCGACTCCGGCTTCCTGGCCCCGCTCGACCACGCCAAGCTGCCGAACTTCAAGAAGAACGCGGCCGCCTCGTACACCAAGGAGGCCTTCGACCCGGGCAACGTGTACAGCGTGCCGTGGGCGTCCGGGATGACCGGCATCGCGTACGACGAGGCGAAGACCAAGCGGCCGATCACCAAGCTCGCCGACCTGTGGGACCCGGCCTTCAAGGGCAAGGTCGGCATGTTCTCCGACACCCAGGAGCTGGCCAACTTCGGCCTGCTCAAGGCCGGCATCAACCCGGACGGGTCGAAGGAGGCCGACTGGCAGACCGCGGCCGCCGAGCTGAAGAAGCAGAAGGACGCGGGCATCGTCCGCAAGTACTACGACCAGAGCTACATCGACGCGCTCGGCAACGGCGAGGTCTGGATCACCCAGGCCTGGTCCGGCGATGTCTTCCAGAAGAACGTCTCCGACGGGACGGATTTCAAGTTCGTCATTCCCGAGGAGGGCGGCACGATCTGGACCGACAACTTCACGATCCCGATCACCGCGAAGGCGCCGGTCGACGCGATCATGCTGATCGACTTCTTCTACCGCACCGACATGGCGGCCTCGCTGGCCGAGTACATCAACTACGTCTGCCCGGTGCCCGCCGCCCAGGACCAGATCAAGGCGGACGCCGCCAAGAAGAGCGGCGACGACAAGCAGGACCTGCTCGACATCGCCGACTCCGAGCTGGTCTTCCCGTCCGAGGCGGAGTATTCGAAGCTGCACTACTACGTCTCCTTCGACTCGGTCACCGACCAGCAGACGTTCCAGAAGACCTTCGAACCGATCACGCTGGGCTGAGGATGAACCGGGTCAAACGGCAGCTGGCGCCCTATTTCCTGGTCCTGCCGGGCGGTCTGTGGCTGCTGCTGTTCTTCGCGATCCCGATGATCGCCATGCTGTCGCTGTCGCTGCAGCAGGGCGACGTCGTGTACGGGTACCAGCAGACGTTCCACTGGCAGAACTACCGCGACGCGATCTCCGGCTACCACGATCAGCTGATCCGCTCGCTGATCTACGCGGCGATCGGGACGGTGCTGCTGATCGCGCTGGCCTTCCCGGTGGCGTACTGGATCGCCTTCTACGGCGGCCGGCGCAAGGCGACGTACCTGTTCCTGCTGCTCCTGCCGTTCTTCGTGTCGTTCGTGCTGCGCACCATCTCGTGGCGGCAGATCCTCACCGACAACGGGCCGGTGCTGCACCCGCTGAAGCAGATCGGGCTGCTGCCCGACTCGTACCATCTGCTCGGCACCCCGGTGGCGGTGATCGGCGGGCTGGTCTACAACTTCCTGCCGTTCATGGTGCTGCCGATCTACGTGGCCCTCGAGCGGATCGACCCGCGGGTCGTCGAGGCGGCCCGCGACCTGTACGCGAGCCCGCCCAGCACCTTCCGCAAGGTGATCCTGCCGCTGGCGCTGCCCGGCGTCTTCGCCGGCGTGCTGATGTCGTTCGTGCCGATGGCCTCGGACTACGTCAACTCCGAGGTGCTCGGCAGCCAGTCGACCACCATGATCGGCCAGGTCATCCAGCACAAGTACCTGCAGACCTCCGACTATCCGACGGCCGCGGCGCTCTCGTTCATCCTCATGGCGGTGCTGCTGGTCGGCATCTTCGCCTACGCCCGGGCGCTGGGCACCGAGGACGTGATGAAGGTGGCGGCCCGATGAGCCTGAGCACCCTGCACCGGCCCGCCACCGAGCCGGCGCCGGCGGCCCGGCCGCGCCGCCGCCTCAAAGGCGGCACGCTGCTGTTCCTCTACACCTGGCTGGTCATCATCTGGCTGATCATCCCGATCGCCGTGATGGTCGCGTTCAGCTTCAACAACACCCCGGGCCGCTACAACCAGCACTGGGACGGCTTCACGCTCAAGTGGTGGCACCCGGCCAAGCTGTTCGAGATCGAGGACCTCACCAAGGCGCTGTGGACGTCCCTGGCGATCGCGGTGATCTCCAGCGTCGTGTCGGCGGCGCTGGGCACCGGCATCGGGTACGCGCTCGGGCGCTACCGGTTCCGCGGTTCCGGCACGCTCAACGTGATCATGTTCAGCACCATCTCGTCGCCCGAGCTGATCATGGGCGCGTCGCTGCTCTCGCTCTTCGTTTCGCTCGCCGTCGGCCCGGGGTTCGTGACGATCACGATCGCGCACATCATGTTCTCGATCTCGTTCGTCGCGGCGATCGTGCGGGCCCGGGTGGTCACGCTCGACCGCTCGATCGAGGAGGCGGCGGCCGACCTGGGCGCCACCGCCTGGACGACGTTCTGGAAGGTCACCTTCCCGATCATCCTGCCGGCCGTCTTCTCCGGCCTGCTGCTGGCGTTCGCGCTGTCCATCGACGACTTCGTCGTCACCAACTTCACCGCCGGCAGCACGGTCACGTTCCCGCTGTGGATCTGGGGCTCCACCCGCGTCGGCCTGCCCCCGCAGGTCAACGTGATGGGCACGCTGATCTTCGCGTTCGGGGTGCTGATCGCGGTGGTCACCAACATCCGCTCCCGGAAAGCAAAGCGGGCTTGATAACTCGTGGGCTCGTCCCTCAACGATGCGCTTGCTGAGCCCTACTGGCTCACCCAGCCCGGGGCGCCGGCCCCGGCCGACCCGCTCGCCGGCCTCACCACCGCGGACCTCGCGGTGGTGGGCGCCGGGTACAGCGGCTTGTGGACCGCCCTGATCGCCAAGGAGCGGGATCCCTCGCTCGACGTGGTGATCGTCGAGGCCGGCACCGCGGGCTGGGCCGCTTCCGGCCGCAACGGCGGGTTCTGCGCGGCCAGCCTCACCCACGGCTTCGACAACGGCCTCGCCCGCTTCCCGGACGAGCTGCCCGAGCTGCTGCGGCTCGGCCGGGAGAACCTCGACGAGATCTCGGCGGCCGTCGCCCGCTACGGGATCGACTGCGACTTCCGGCACACCGGCGAGCTGCAGGTGGCCACCGAGGAGTGGCAATGGCGCGAGCTGGTCGCCGGTTGCGCCGCCGAGGCGGCCCACGGTCTCGACGTGGAGCTGCTGGACCGTGATTCCGTACGGGCGGAAGTCGACTCGCCCACGTACCTCGGCGGCGTCTGGGACCGCACCGGCTGCGCCATGGTCGACCCGGCCCGGCTCGCCTGGGGCCTGCGTGACGCCTGCCTCTCGCTCGGCGTGCGCATCTACGAGAACACCAAGGTCGAGCGCATCTCCGCCACCCGCGGCGGGCTCTTCCTGCAGACCTGGCGCGGCGGCGTCGACGCCCGTCGCGTCGCGCTGGCCACCGGGGCGCACGGCCGGCTGCTCAAGCGGCTGCAGCAGTTCGTGGTCCCGGTCTACGACTATGCGCTGATGACCGAGCCGCTCTCGGCGGCGCAGCTCGACGCGATCGGCTGGCGCAACCGGCAGGGCATCGGCGACGCCGGCAACCAGTTCCACTACTACCGGCTCACCGCCGACAACCGGATCCTCTGGGGCGGCTACGACGCGGTCTACTTCAACGGCGGCCGGATCACCCCCGCGCAGGATCAGCGCGAGGCCACCTTCGCGGTGCTGGCCGATCACTTCGCGGCCACCTTCCCGCAGCTCGACGGCCTGCGCTTCACCCACAAGTGGGGCGGGGTGATCGACTGCTGCAGCCGGTTCAGCGCGTTCTTCGGCACCGCGCACGGCGGGCGCCTGGCCTACGCGGCCGGCTACACCGGCCTCGGCGTGGGCGCCACCCGCTTCGGCGCCAAGGTCATGCTCGACCTGCTCGGCGGCACGCCGACCGAGTTGACCGCGCTCAAGATGGTGCGCACCAGGCCGGTGCCGTTCCCGCCCGAGCCGGCGCGCAGCGGCGTCATCCAGCTGACCCGCTGGTCGATCGCCCGCGCCGACCGCCACCAGGGCCGCCGCAACCTGTGGCTGCGCACCCTCGACGCCATGGGCCTCGGCTTCGACTCGTGAGCCGGCGCTTCTCCCTCGCCCGCCGCCCGTCGCCCGGTCGCTCGCCGCCCGTCGCTCGTCGCTCGCCGCCCGTCGCCCGTCGCTCGTCGCTCGCCGCCCGTCGCCCGTCGCCCGCCCTGACGCGCCGTCGCCGACTGGGTTGCTGCGCACTTTGCTCTGCTTCCTCCGAGTAAGCGGCCACGTCGATGCTTCCTCCGAGTGAGCAGAGCAGGGCTCTGCTTCCTCCGAGTAAGCGCAGCACGTCGATGCTTCCGCTGAGGAAGCAGAGCAGGGCTCTGCTTCCTCGGGGTAAGCGGGCACGTCGATGCTTCCTCCGAGTGAGCAGAGCAAAGCGTGGCGAACGGGCTGCAGCCGCCAGGGCGCGGCGCGGAAATAGTTGTTGGGCCTCTTGCGAACGACGGAATCAGTGGAATGATCGGGGTTCAAGGCCCGAAGGAGTAGAGATATGCCCACCTCCGACGACCTGCACCGGCGCCGGAGCTCGGCCGTGGCGCGCGGGGTCTCCAGCATGATCCCGTCGTATGTCAGCAGCGCCGCCGGCGGCACGATGACCGATGTGGACGGGCGCGAGTGGATCGACTTCGCGGCCGGCATCGCGGTGACCAACGTCGGCAACGCCGCGCCCAGGGTGGTGGCCGCCGTCCGCGAGCAGGTCGAGCGGTTCACCCACACGTGCTTCATGATCGCGCCGTACGAGCAGTACGTGGCGGTCTGCGAGGAGCTGGCCGCGCTCACCCCGGGCGCCTTCGAGAAGCGCTCGGCGCTGTTCAACTCCGGCGCCGAGGCGGTGGAGAACGCCGTCAAGATCGCCCGGCACGCGACCGGCCGGCCGGCCATCGTCGTGTTCGAACACGCCTACCACGGCCGGACCAACCTCACCATGGCGCTCACCGCCAAGGTGATGCCGTACAAGCAGGGCTTCGGGCCGTTCGCCGGCGAGATCTACCGGGTCGCCATGTCGTATCCGTTCCGGGACGGCCGCGGCGGGGCGGACGCGGCGGCGTACGCGATCGGCCAGATCGAGAAGCACGTCGGCGCGACCAATGTCGCCGCGGTCCTGATCGAGCCGATCCAGGGCGAGGGCGGCTTCGTGGTGCCCGCCCCGGGGTTCCTGCCGGCGCTGGCCGAGTGGAGCAGGCAGGCCGGTGCGGTGTTCGTCGCCGACGAGATCCAGACCGGCTTCTGCCGCACCGGGTCGTGGTTCGCCAGCGAGCACGAGGGCGTCGAGCCCGACCTGATCACCACGGCCAAGGGCATCGCCGGCGGCCTGCCGCTGGCCGCGGTCACCGGCCGCGCCGAGATCATGGACGCGGTGCACCCGGGCGGTCTCGGCGGCACCTACGGCGGCAACCCGATCGCCTGCGCCGCCGCGCTCGCCAGCATCGAGACCATGCGCCAGCTCGACCTGGCCGCCGCGGCCCGGCACATCGAGGCGGTGGCCCGCCCCCGGCTCGACGCCCTGGCCGCCAAGCACCCGCAGGTCGGCGAGGTCCGTGGCCGCGGCGCGATGCTGGCCCTGGAGCTCGTGGTGCCGGGCGCGAAGAACGAGCCCGCCGCGGCCGCCACCGCCGCGGTCGCCAGCGCCGCGCACGACTCCGGCCTGCTGCTGCTCACCTGCGGCACGTACGGCAACGTGATCCGGATCCTGCCGCCGCTGGTGATCACCGACGACGAGCTCGATCGCGGGCTGAGCCTGCTCGAGCAGGCCTTCTCGACCACCCTCTGAGAGACGGAGCCCCGCCTTGTCCGACCTTCAGTCACCCGACTTCGAGAAGCTCTCCGGCGCCGCCCGGGACCATCTCTGGCTGCACTTCACGCGCCTGTCGTCGTACCAGCACGCCGAGGTGCCGCTGATCGTGCGCGGCGACGGCTGCTACGTCTGGGACAGCGCCGGCCGCCGCTACCTCGACGGCCTGTCCGCGCTGTTCGTGGTGCAGACCGGGCACGGGCGCCAGGAGCTCGCCGAGGCCGCCGCCAAGCAGGCCGGCGAGCTGGCGTACTTCCCGATCTGGTCGTACGCGCACCCCAAGGCGGTCGAGCTCGCCGACCGGCTGGCCGGCCTCACCCCGGGCGACCTGAACCGGGTCTTCTTCACCACCGGCGGCTCCGAGGCCGTCGAGTCGGCGTGGAAGCTGGCCCGCTCCTACTTCAAGCGGGTCGGCAAGCCGCTCAAGACCAAGGTGCTGTCCCGGCAGATCGCCTACCACGGCACCTCGATGGGCGCCCTGTCGATCACCGGCATCCCGGCGCTGAAGCAGGACTTCGAGCCGCTGGTGCCGTCCACCTTCCGGGTGCCGAACACGAACTACTACCGCCGCCCCGACGAGTCGATGAGCCTGGAGGAGTTCGGCGTCTGGGCCGCCGACCGCATCGCCGAGGCGATCGAGTTCGAGGGCCCCGACACGGTCGCCGCGGTCTTCCTCGAGCCGGTGCAGAACGCCGGCGGCTGCTTCCCGCCGCCGCCCGGGTACTTCCAGCGCGTCCGCGAGATCTGCGACCGCTACGACGTGCTGATGGTCTCCGACGACGTGATCAGCGGCTTCGGCCGGCTCGGCGAGTGGTTCGGCGGCCACAAGTACGACTACACGCCCGACATCATCACCGTCGCCAAGGGCCTGACCTCCGGTTACGTCCCGCTCGGCGCGATGATCGCGGCGGACCGGCTGGCCGAGCCGTTCCTGCACGGCACCAACTGGTTCGCGCACGGCATCACGTACGGCGGCCACCCGGTCGGCGCGGCGGTGGCCCTGGCGAACATGGACATCATGGAGCGGGAGGACCTCAACGGGCACGTCCGGCAGAACAGCGACCTGTTCCGGTCGTACCTGGAGCGCCTCTACGACCTGCCGATCGTCGGCGACGTCCGCGGCGACGGGTACTTCTTCGGCATCGAGCTGGTCAAGGACAAGGCCACCAAGGAGACCTTCGACGAGGAGGAGTCGGAGCGGCTGCTGCGCGGCTTCCTCTCGCACGCGCTCTTCGACGCCGGCCTCTACTGCCGGGCCGACGACCGCGGCGACCCGGTGATCCAGCTGGCGCCGCCGCTGATCGCCGGCGAGGAGCAGTTCGCCGAGATCGAGCAGATCCTGCGGGCGGTTTTGACCGAGGCTTCGAACCGGTTGTAAAGCGCCTATTTACCGACGGCCCCGGCGTTTCGCCGGGGCCGTTTTGTTGCTTGGTGCCTACGCCGCGAAACCGGACGGTTACTTGGCGGCATTGATCGGGGTGATTATCGGGCGAGTGAGGTCAGGCCCTCCTAGTCCGAGGAGAAATGGCGTGCGACCAATCAGGTCTTTCGTGGCGGGGGCACTGGCCCTCGCCCTGGTGCCGCTCACCGCGGTGTCCACCGCTCACCACCTGCCGTACCTCGACCCGCGGCTGCCCACCGACCGCCGCGTGGCCGACCTGATGCGGCGGATGACGCTCGACGACAAGATCGGCCAGATGACGCAGGCGGAGCGGGGCGCGGTCACCGGCGACCCCAGCCAGATCACCGCCCTGCGCCTCGGCTCCGTGCTCTCCGGGGGCGGGTCGGTGCCGACCCCGAACACCCCGGCGGCGTGGGTCGACATGGTCAACACCTTCCAGGCGGCCGCGCTGAACACGCCGCTGAAGATCCCGATGATCTACGGGATCGACGCGGTGCACGGGCACGGCAACGTGTACGGCGCCACGGTCTTCCCGCACAACGTCGGGCTGGGCGCCACCCGCGACCCGGGCCTGGTCTACCGGGCGTACCGGGCGACCGCGTCCGAGGTGCGGGCGACCGGCATCCCGTGGGACTTCGCGCCGTGCGTCTGCGTGTCCCGCGACGAGCGCTGGGGCCGGGCGTACGAGAGCTTCGCGGAGGACCCGGGGCTGGTCGTCAAGATGGAGACCGCGATCGACGGCCTCCAGCGCGGCGGGGTGCTCGCGACCGCCAAGCACTACGCCGGCGACGGCGACACCAGGTACGGCACCGGCTCCGGCGACTTCGCCATCGACCAGGGCATCACCGTCACCAACCGCCGCGACTTCGCCCGGATCGACCTCGCGCCGTACGTGGCGGCGATCCACCGGCACGACGTCGGCAGCGTGATGCCGTCGTTCTCCAGCGTCGACTGGACCGAGGACGGGGTCGGCAACCCCACCAAGATGCACGCCAGCCGGGAGCTCATCACCGGCGAGCTGAAGGGCCGGATGGACTTCGACGGCTTCGTGATCAGCGACTGGGAGGGCATCCACCAGATCCCCGACCCGTCCGGCGACCCGGCCCCGACGGCGCTGCAGGTGCGCACCGGCGTGAACGCGGGCATCGACATGTTCATGGAGCCGAACACGGCGGCGCAGTTCGAGACCGTGCTCAAGGCCGAGGTGCAGGCCGGGCGGGTGCGCATGGCGCGGATCGACGACGCGGTGCGGCGGATCCTGCGGGCGAAGTTCGAGCTCGGGCTGTTCGAGCACCCGTACGCGTCCGCCGCGCACATCGGCGACGTGGGCAGCGCCGCCCATCGGGCCCTCGCCCGCGAGGCGGTGGCCGAGTCGCAGGTGCTGCTGAAGAACTCGCACCACGCGCTGCCGCTGAACAAGAACACGCCGATCTACGTGGCCGGCCGCAACGCCGACAACATCGGCAACCAGGCCGGCGGCTGGACCATCGACTGGCAGGGCCGCTCCGGCGACGCGATCCCCGGCACGACCATCCTCGAGGGCATCCGGCAGGTGGCGCCGAACGTCACCTTCAGCGAGGACGGCACCGCCCCGGTCGGCGACGCGCGGGTCGGCGTCGTGGTGGTGGGCGAGACCCCGTACGCGGAGGGCTTCGGCGATGTCGGCGGACCGTCCTGGCCGTGGGGCACGCCGGCGCAGACCGAGCCCAAGTCGATGACCCTGCAGCCCGGCGACAAGGCCGTGGTCGACCGGGTGTGCGCGGCGGTGGCGACCTGTGTGGTGCTGCTCGTCTCCGGCCGGCCGCAGGTGATCACCGACCAGCTGCCCGTCATGGACGCGCTGGTGGCTTCCTGGCTGCCGGGCAGCGAGGGCGCGGGCGTGGCGGACGTGCTGTTCGGCCGGCGGCCGTTCACCGGGCGCCTCCCGGTGACGTGGCCGGCCACCGTCGACCAGGTGCCGATCAACGTCGGTGACCGCGATTATCACCCGCTTTATCCGTACGGGTGGGGCCTGCGCACCGGTGGCGGCCACGCCAAGCTCGACGCCCTCCGCGACACGGCCCAGGCCCGCGTCGCGGCCGGGCACGGCGGCCCCGGCTGGGCGTCGAAGCTGGCCGAGGCCGAGCGGGCCCACGTGGCCGGCGACGACGCGCGAGCCGCCGCCCTGTGGCGGTCGGTGCGGTGACCGCCCCCGCCGCCCGGTGGCGGTCGGTGCGGTGACCGCCGGCTGAGAGCCGGGCCGTCGCGGTGACCGCCACACCGCGGCGGCCCCTCGGGCCGCATGAGCACCCAAACCTCAACCTCTAGTTGAGGGTTGGGTGTGGACTCTCACTCTCAACCTGACAGTTAATCCGGATGCCGCGCGGCCGGGTCGCGTGGCACGCTGGGGTCATGACACGTGGCGCGCTGTTCGGCCGGCCCCCTCTGGTGGCCGCCTAGCTCCGCGCGTTTCTTCCGGCCGCCCCTGGGGCGGCCTTTTTCCGGCCTTCTCCGTGGGTGGCGCCCGTCCCGAAGGAGAAGACCGATGCCCCACCTCACCCCCGGCGAGCTCGCCGCCGACCTGGCCGTCCGCGATCTGACCGATCCCGCGCAGGGGCCGCACGCGATCCAGCTGCTGGTCTCGTCGATCCTTTCCGCCGTCGCCGCGCGGTGGCCGGCGGCGCCGCTGATCGTCCATCGTGGCGAGCGGATCGTCGACGTGGCCGACAACTACGATCGCCTCGGCTACGCCCCGACGGCTGCGGCCCGCGACGCGCGCTACACCCGATATGTCGCGCCGGATCGGATGCTGCGGTCGCAGACGTCGGCGTTGATCCCCGGCGCGCTGCGGGAGGTCCGCTCGGCGCCGGTCCTGATCGCCTGCCCCGGCGTGGTCTATCGCCGGGACGCCATCGACCGGCTGCACACCGGCACCCCGCACCAGCTCGACCTCTGGGCGCTGGACACCGGCGCCGGCCTGCTCGACCTGGCCGGGGTGGCGCTGGATGCCGCCCTGCCGGGGGTGGCCTGGCGCACCCGGCCGGCCACCCACCCCTACACGACCGGCGGCCTGGAGATCGAGGCGCCGGCCCCGGCCGTCGGTCCGCCCAGCCGTCTCGGCGGCGACTGGGTCGAGGTGGGGGAGTGCGGCGTCGCGGCCGCCCACGTGCTGCGCCGGCCCGGCGTGACCGGTCTGGCGCTCGGGCTCGGCCTGGACCGGCTGCTGATGCTGCGGAAGGGCATCGACGACATCCGCCTGCTGCGCTCGCCGGACCCGCGGGTGGCCCGGCAGATGACCGGCCTGGCGCCCTACCGGCCCGTCTCGCCGCAGCCGCCGGCCTGCCGCGACCTCTCGGTGGCCCTGCCGGCCGGCGTGACCACCGAGGACCTGGGTGACCGGGTGCGAAGCCTGCTGGGCGAGGACGCCGGCCTGGTCGAGGAGGTGACCATCCGATCGGTCACGCCGGCCGGGTCCCTGCCGCCGTCGTCGCGCGCGCGGTTGGGCCTCGCCGAGGGGGAGGCCAACGTGCTCCTGCGGGTGGTGCTGCGTGACCTGACGGCGGCGCTGCCCAAGGAACGGGCCAACGCGTTACGGGACCGGCTGTGGACGGGGTTGATGGGCGACCGGGCGCCGTCCCCACGCTGAGACAGGTCAGGACGCTCGCGGGCGCTCCAGGGCGTCCCGCAGGGTGGTCGCGTGCCGGGCGGCGTTGATGCCGAGCCAGCGGATCGGCTCGGGCTCCCAGCGGCGGGAGCGGTGGCCGACCCAGGGCAGGGTGGTCAGGTCGCTCGGGGTGCCGATGATCAGGTCGGCCAGGGTACGGCCGGCCAGGTTGGCGGCTGCGACGCCGTCGCCCACGTAGCCGCCGGCCCAGGCCAGGCCGTCGGCGAGGCCCACGCTGGGCATCCAGTCGCGGGGGACGCCGAGCGGGCCGCCCCAGCGGTAGGCGATCGCGGGCCGGATGCCGAACATCTCGGTGAGGGTGGCCCGCAGGTTGTCGAAGACGGTGGGGACTCGGTCGTAGCCGGGCTCGATGCGCGAGCCGAAATGGTAGGGCGCGCCGCGGCCGCCGAAGGCGAGACGGTCGTCGGCGGTGCGCTGGCCGTAAATGATCATGTGGCGCTCGTCGCTGAACGTCTCGCGGCGGCGCAGGCCGATCCGCTCCCAGTCGGACTCCGGGAGCGGCTCGGTGGCGATCATCAGCGAGTAGACCGGCGCGAGGCTGCGGCGGTGCCCGGCCAGCCGGGCGGTGTAGCCCTCCAGGGCGCGCACGACCGTGCCGGCGCGGACGGTGCCGCGGTCGGTCTCGGCGAGGCCGCGTGCGATCCGCCGTACGCGTGTCCGCTCGTAGATTTTGATCTTGCGATTTTCCACGGCCCCGGCGAGGCCGCGCACCAGTTTGGCCGGATGCAGCGCGGCGCAATCGGGGCTGAAGACGCCGCCGAGAACGCCGGTCGCGCCGCAGATCGCGCCGGCTGCGGCGGCCCCGATGAATCCCTCGGCGCGCCGCGCCCGGCGCAACTGAGCGGGGGTACGGGCGAGCGTGATCGTGCCGCCCTTCGCATAGTCGCAGTCGATGCCCTCCGCCGCGGCGGCCCGCCCGACCTCGTCCACGGCGCCCGCCAAGGCATGATGCATCGCGGTGGCCCGCGCGGCGCCGTACCTCTTGGTCAGTTTCTCCTCGGAGACCGGGAAGAGTCCGCTGGCCCAGCCGCCGTTACGGCCGGACGCCCCGAAGCCGCAGAACTCGGCCTCGAGGACGACGATCTTCAGGTCCGGCGCGACCTGGGAGAGGTAGTACGCCGTCCACAGGCCGGTATAGCCGCCCCCGGCGATGGCCACGTCGGCGTTCCGGTCTCCGTCGAGCGGCGGGCGCGGCGTGATCGGGCCGAGCGTGTGCAGCCAGTAGGACGGTGCGGTCACCTGGTTCCCCACGCGTACGTCTGTTTCGCCAGCTTCAAATACATGAACGTCTCGCAGGAGGTGACGCCCTTGACCGTGCGGACCTTCTCGTTGAGCAGGTCGAGAAGGTGCTCGTCGTCGGTGCAGACCAGCTCGACCAGCAGGTCGTAGCCACCCGCGCAGATCACCACGTAGTCGACCTCGGGGATGGTGGCGATCTCGTCGGCGATCGCGCGCAGGTCGCCGTTCACCTTCAGGCCGACCATCGCCTGCCGGGCGAAGCCGAGCGTGAGCGGGTCGGTCACCGCCACGATCTGCATGAGCCCGCCGTCGAGCAGGCGCTGCACGCGCTGGCGCACGGCCGCCTCCGACAGGCCGATCTCCTTGGCGAGCGTCGCGTACGACATCCGCCCGTCGCGCTGAAG
Source organism: Paractinoplanes rhizophilus (assembly GCF_042664765.1). NCBI lineage: Bacteria > Bacillati > Actinomycetota > Actinomycetes > Micromonosporales > Micromonosporaceae > Paractinoplanes > Paractinoplanes rhizophilus. The sequence goes on from NZ_JBHTBJ010000007.1 coordinate 80,417, forward strand.
GTGCTCGATGATCTGCTTGTTGATCTGATCCAGAGCCAGGTCCGCCGTCACGCCGCGATTCTTCCCCGGGCCGGGGTGGACGGCAATCACGTCGGGCATCCGAGTCCCTCTCCGACCGGCGGTGGCAACTGCGTTTATCGCAGAGTTGATCGCTCTTGACAAGGGTTTCGGTGGTGTGGACGCTCTTGGGACGCGGTTTCGGTTCTCTGTCGCCCGTTTCGGGTGAAAGGTGTGTCTCTCATGCGCGTCCTGGTCGTCGGCGCGGGCGGCGTCGGGTCCGCCGCGGCCGGCATTGCCGCACGCCGCTCGTTCTTCTCCGCCTTCGTCATCGCCGACTACTCGCTCGACCGCGCGGCCCGCGCGGCATCGGCCGACCCCCGCTTCGTCGCCGAGCGGGTCGACGCCTCGTCCGCCGGCAACATTTCCGAGTTGTGCCGCAAGCACGCGATCACGCACGTTCTGAACGCGGTCGATCCCCGGTTCGTCATGCCGGTCTTCGAGGGCGCCCTGGCTGCGGGCGCCTCCTATCTCGACATGGCGATGTCGCTGTCCCACCCGCACCCCACCGAGCCGTACCGGCTGACCGGGGAGAAGCTGGGTGACGCGCAGTTCGCCCTGGCGTCGTCGTGGGCGGAGGCCGGGCTGCTCGCCCTGGTCGGGATCGGGGTCGAGCCCGGCCTGTCGGACATCTTCGCCCGGTATGCCGCCGACCACCTGTTCTCCCGCATCGACGAGGTCGGCATCCGCGACGGCGGCAACCTGGTCGTCGAGGGCTACGACTTCGCGCCCTCGTTCTCGGTGTGGACCACCATCGAGGAGTGCCTCAACCCGCCGGTGATCTGGGAGAACGGCGAGTGGCGCAGCACGGTGCCGCTGAGCGAGCCGGAGATCTTCGACTTCCCCGGCGGCATCGGCCCGGTCGAGTGCGTCCACGTCGAGCACGAGGAGGTGCTGCTGATCCCGCGCTGGGTGGACGCCGGCAAGGTCACCTTCAAGTACGGGCTGGGCTCGGAGTTCATCGAGGTGCTGCGGACGCTGCACAAGCTCGGCCTGGACAGCACGGCGCCGGTGCGGGTGGGCGGCGTCTCGGTCTCGCCGCGCGACGTGGTGGCGGCCGTGCTGCCCGACCCGGCGACGCTGGGCGACAAGATGACCGGGACGACGTGCGCCGGGACGCTGGTGCGCGGCCTGGGCGTGGACGGGTCGCCGCGCGAGGTCTACCTCTATCACCTGGTCGACAACGAGTGGTCGATGCGGGAGTACGGGGCGCAGGCGGTGGTCTGGCAGACCGCGGTCAATCCGATCGTGGCGCTGGAGTTGCTCGCCACGGGCGTCTGGCAGGGCGCCGGGGTGCTGGGGCCGGAGGCGCTCGACCCGGTGCCGTTCCTGGACAAGCTCGTCGAATACGGCGCCCCGTGGCAGATCAGGGAGGGCGCCGCCTGAGGCGCCCGCGCCAGGTCCACGGCCGCGGCCGCGACCGATCCGCTCGGCGCGGCTCCGCGCCCGTCCCGAGCGGCCGCCGCCGGGAACCCGCTCTGATCGGCCGACGCCGGAAATGCTGATCCGGTTGACGGAAGACGTCGCTCGGGGGTCTTGTCTGCAACGGAATCGGTGGAAAGATGGCCGGGAAAGTTTCCGATCCTGCGTCTGGAGATCGAGTGACCGCCAAGACTGTGCTGCACAACTTCATCGGCGGCGCCCCGTCCGCGCCCGCCGAGGGCCGTTACGAGGACCTCATCGACCCGGCGACCGGCGAGGTCTTCGCCTCCGCGCCGGTCTCCGGCAAGCCGGACGTCGACCGGGCCATGGAGGCGGCGTCGGAAGCTTTCGCGAAATGGCGCGACACGACGCCGAGCGAGCGGCAGCAGGCGCTGCTCAAGTTCGCCGACGCGATCGAGGCCCGCACGGACGAGCTGGTCGCGGCCGAGTCGCAGAACACCGGCAAGCCGCTCGGCCTGACCCGGTCCGAGGAGCTGCCGCCGGCGATCGACCAGATCCGCTTCTTCGCGGGCGCGGCGCGACTGCTCGAGGGCCGGTCCGCGGGTCAGTACCTGAACGGTTTCGAAAGCTACGTCCGGCGCGAGCCGGTCGGCGTGTGCGCGCAGGTCACGCCGTGGAACTACCCGCTGATGATGGCGGTCTGGAAACTTGCGCCCGCGATCGCCGCCGGCAACACGGTCGTGCTCAAGCCGAGCGACACCACGCCGGTCACCACCGTCATGCTCGCGGAGATCGCTGCGGAAATTTTCCCGCCCGGCGTGCTCAACGTCGTGGTCGGCGATCGCGACACCGGCCGCGAGCTGGTCAGCCACCGCACCCCGCAGATGGTCTCGATCACCGGCTCGGTGCGGGCCGGCATGGAGGTCGCCTCGGCCGCCTCCGCCGACCTCAAGCGCACCCACCTCGAGCTGGGCGGGAAGGCGCCGGTCGTGGTCTTCGACGACGCCGACATCGCGGCCGCGGCCGAGGCGATCGCAGTCGGCGGCTATTTCAACGCCGGCCAGGACTGCACCGCCGCCACCCGGGTGCTGGCCTCGCCCCGCGTCTACCGCGATTTCGTCGCGGCGCTCTCGGAGCAGGCCTCGTCGACGAAAACCGGCGCGGCCGACGACGAGGACGTGCTCTACGGCCCGCTCAACAATGCCCGCCAGATCGACCGCGTCGCCGGTTTCGTCGACCGCCTGCCCGACCACGCCGTGCTGAACGCCGGCGGCGCACGGGTCGGCGACCGCGGCTATTTCTACGCGCCGACGGTCGTTTCCGGCCTCAAGCAGACCGACGAGGCCATCCAGGACGAAATTTTCGGCCCGGTCATCACCGTCCAGCAGTTCACCGACGAGGACGAGGCCGTCGCCTGGGCGAACGGCGTCGAATACGGCCTCGCCTCCAGCGTCTGGACCAAGGATCACGCCCGCGCGATGCGGATGACCCAGCGCCTGGACTTCGGCTGCGTCTGGGTCAATTGCCACATCCCGCTGGTCGCCGAGATGCCGCACGGCGGGTTCAAGCACTCCGGGCACGGCAAGGACCTGTCCGTTTACGGCCTCGAGGACTACACCCGCATCAAGCACGTCATGCATGCGCTGGGCTGAGATCGGGGGTCACAGGGAAAGCCCGGGCCGAGGGGGTCCGGGCTTTCTCCTGCAAAGACAATTTTCCGTACGGGCCAGGAAAGGTTTCCGGGCGCACGGCGATCCGGCCGCCCGGTCACGCCCGGTGCCGCCGGACCGGCCGGTTCGGCTCACCGGCGGAACGTGGAGTTGTCGCCGGTGCTGATGATGCCGTAGTTGGTCTGCGTGGCGACCGACCGCTCGCCGGACGCCGTGATGGTGACGCCGCCCGCCGTCAGCATGGCCGCGACCTCCCGCGCCAGCTCGGGATCGGCCGCCAGCGCCTTGCGGATCTGCAGCTTCAGCGCCACGTCGCTACCGTCCTCGCCGGCCGCGACGTCCCCGATCGCGCCCTCGATCGCCGGCCGGGACGCGTCGCGGCGCAGGATCCGGTTGAGGATCCGGTGCCCGAGGCTCACCGTCCCGTCGGCGGCCTCGTCCACGACCGCCTGGCGCACCTTGTCGAGGGTGGCCGCGCCGTAGGCGGTGATCGCCCCGGTGACGTACGGGAGCACCGCGTTCGCCGTCTGAGCAACGTCGATATCCATGCCACCTGGATACACGCGCGGCACAACCGGCGTACAGCACCCGTTCCGGCGGTCACAGTGCCTCAAGCGGCGGGCGCCGGCGCCGATGTTTCCTGGCACCGGCCGACCGCGCCGGCGAACGAGGATGCGGGGTGGGGCATGACGTTGCCTCGGGCGGCCGGGATGCGCACCGATCCGCTCCTCGTCGGGCTGTGCCTGTTCGCCGTACTCGTGCCGCCGTTGTTCGGGATTTTCGGGGTGACGACCGGTCCGCTGGTCGCGCAGACGGCCTACTGGGTCGCGCTGACCGCATGCAGCGTCGGCTGGGCGGTGCTCGCCCGGCGGCTGGCCCGCCGGACGGCCGGGGACGATCCGTTCGCCCGGGGCGCGCGCCGGATCTGGTGGCTCACCGCCGCGGCCGGGGTGCTCTACGCGCTGGGCGACGCCTGGCAGGTCGTGCAGATGATCGCCGGGCCGTCCGTCCACCCCATCTACGTCCGCTCCGGTCTCGCCCTGTGTGCGCCGCTGGCCGGCATGGTCCTGGTGGTCGCCGGGCTGCTGCTCTATCCGGGTGGCAACCGCGCCGGCCTGCGCATGGACGTGGCCACCGTGATGGCCGGCGCGATCACCGCGGGTGTGCTGCTGATCGAGCCGCCGACCGGCCCGCCCGGTCCGGCGTGGGCGGCGCTGCTGGCCGTGGCGGTGCTGAGCCAGCCCGGGGTGTTCCTGGTCGCCATCCTCGCGGTGGCCAAGCTCGTCCTCGGCGGGCGCTCGCCGTTCCGTCCGTCGGCGGCGGTGGTCTACGGCGCCGCGGCGATCCTGCAGGCGGTGCTGCAGGCGGTGCCGACGGAGTCGTACGGCGCGTCCCGTCTCGGTGCGTGGCTGAACTGCGGCAACGTGCTCAGCAGCGCCCTCATGGTGATCGCCACCCGCCTGCAGGCGCGCGGCGGGCCGGCCCGTACGGCCGCGGGTGGGACGCGGCCGTACAGCTATCTGCCGTACGCGTCCCTCGCCGTGAGCTGGGCGACCGGCGTGGTCGTGCTGGCCGTCTCCGGGCTCACCTGGCGCTCCTGGCTGGTCATCGCCGGCATCATCGTCACCACCGCCCTGGTCGCGGCCCGGCAGGCGGCCGCGTTCCGGCGGATCGGTGAGCTGCTCCGCGAGCGCGACCAACTCGCCGCGCGCCTGACCGAGCAGGCGTTTCACGACGCGCTGACCGGCCTGGCGAACCGCGCGCTGTTCCTGCGCGACCTCGGCGCCGCCCTGACGCGGTCGGAGGCGACCGTGTTCCTCATCGACCTCGACGAGTTCAAGCCGGTCAACGACCGCTTCGGGCACGCCACCGGCGACCGGTTGCTGATCGAGGTCGGCCGCCGGCTGCACCGCTGCGTACGCCCCGGCGACACGGTGGCCCGGCTCGGCGGCGACGAGTTCGCCGTCCTGGTCGACGACCTCGACCCCGAGCGCCGGGAGACCATGGCGGCGGAGTTGCGCGCCGCGTTGTCCGGCACGGTGGAGATCGACGGCGTGCGCGTGCCGCTGCGGGCAAGCGTAGGCATGGCCACGGGCCGGCCCGGCCGGCACGGCCCGGACATGCTGCTGCACGAGGCCGACATGGCGATGTACGCGGTGAAGTACGCCGGCCGGGCAGTTCGCCGCTGACCGTCAGGCCGCGCAGAGGCTCCGGATGCGCATGGTTTCCCCCCGTCGGTAGACATGCGTATCGCTCGAGGATGCAGCGTAGCGGGACGGGGCGGCTGGGGTTGCCCCGCCGCAGGAAGCGCGAAAAGAGTCAGCGCAGTCCACAAGGGACGGCGCGTCGCGGCGCCGGCGCGGGCGTGGCCGGGTTCACCGAACACGCCGTTGGGCGGCGCGCATGATCGCTGGAGGACCCGCACCGACCGGCTACGGATTCGGCCAAATGGATGCCTCGCGCATGTCGCCCGTCGTCCCTTTCAGCTTGGCCAACGAGCCCGGCCGCGCTGTCCACCGTCTGTCCGCCACGCCAGAGCGGCAGCTCGCGGCCCGCACGACCAACGCCGCACCCTGTCGGCGGCATGACAGGGCGTGCTTCTGCCCGTTTGTTCACCAATTATTGGATGCCCCGGCGTCTTCGGATCCCGTGAAATTCCTTTCCCGCCGGGATGATCGAACAGTGGCAGGGCCGGATCGCTCTGCGGGAAAATAGTTCATGCGGCAACTGCAGTTGTTCACCACGGCGCAATTGGCGACGATGCGCGACACGACGAAGCGCCGCAACTATTCCGCCGAGGCCGAGAATTTCCGCCGGGAGCATCAGAGGCATCGCGTTTGGGGCATGACGCAACGCCACGCGCGGAAACTGCGCTCCATTTACGGCCACATCCCGAGCGACGAGGAATTGATCGCCGCGTGGCACGACCGCGGCACGGCGGCGTCCGCGCCCGCAACGTCCGAGCAGGCACACAGCCGGCCGGCAATCGCGCCGGAGCCGACGCCCAGCCTGCCGGAGCAGGCCTCGCCGCGGCAGGAGAAGGGTGTGTCGGAGACCGCCCTCTTGGAAGAGACCGCGGCGGTGGGCGCTGCACGAGACCGATCCGGGCACGGAATCGAGGCCGGTGGCCAGCTCACCGAATCCGAGCCGGCCCTCGAAGAGGCGGTTGTCGTAGCATCGATCCGGCGTGCCCCGGACGAGGAATTGCCGCAACTGGTTTCGCGAAAAGCTGGCGGTTTAAGGGGTGCATGGCGACGGAGACGCTGTGAGCCAGATGGACATTCGCTCGCCAGTTGGGAAAGCCCTTCGATTCCCGCGCGGGCTCAGGCAACGTGCCGAATTCGTCTTCCTGGCGTGTCGCTGTCGAGGTGCTTGAACGGCGCGCGGCGGCGAATGATGTGGTCCGAAAGCCCGAAGGGACAGGTCAGGAACGCAACTCCGCCAAGGTGGCGCCGGCGACGATGCGGGCGATGTTGCCGTCGTGGTCGCGTTCGGCCAGGCGGCGGGCAAGGTCGTCGAGATCGGCGAACTCACCGAATTTCGCCCGGAGAAGCGCCCGCATCCCATCGACGCGGCCTTGTTCCAGGCCTTGTTCCAGGCCTTGTTCCAGGCCCTGCTCCCGGCCCTGCTCGCGGTTTCGGCGGGCGATCTCGCGGCCCGACTCCGTCTGCTCGAGAACGTCGTTCATGCCTCTCCTTCGCAAAGCATCGAGAACCTGGGCCGCCAGCGAACCTCCCACGAGCATACCCAGCTCGATCTGAACCAGCTGTTCCTCCACCGCGCCCGTCGCGGCGATCCGATCGGCGACCCGTTCCACCAGATCGTGCGGCGGCTTCTGCGACCACAACGCCAGCGGCGCCAACGGGCCCGCCAGCAACACCCCGGGATCCAAATCATCCGGCACGTTCACCGACCGGTAGTCCAGCCGCGCCTGATCCCGGCGGAAGCGGCCCGGAAACCCGCCGCCCAGCGGCCACACCACCACCTGATGGATACGATGCTGCGCCCGGCGATACTTCAACGCCAGCGACGCCCAGTACGCCACCATCCGCTCCTGGAAGTCCTCGGTCCGCTGGACCTGAACCTCCACGTGATAAACGTCCGCCGGCAACCCGTCGTCATGCCGGACCACGAACACCTTGTCCCGCTGACGGCTGCGCTGCCGCTGCTGCTCGGTCGGCCCGTCGAGAACCACGGCCTGGCCGTCGAGCTGGGCACCGCACAACAACCGCAACGCGTCCCGCGGATGGGCCTCCAGCAACGCCTTGTACAAACCGTCGAAATCACGCGCCGGCCCCGGCGACACGACCTCGGACGGCACACTCCCGGTCATGAGTCCTCCCCCGCGCCCACCTCCGGGCACGGGGGACAGCCTCCCTACAAGCGACTACTAGTCAAGCGACAGGTCGACGGAGGGCGCCGGATCCCGTCAAGCGAACCGCGGGATGAGGTCGGCGGCGAGGCGGTGCAGCGGCTCGTGGTCGTAGGCCAGCCGCCGGATGTAGAAGATGACGTAGTCGCAGCCGGCCTCGACCACCTGCTCGACGCGGTCCGTGATCTGGGCGGTGGGCCACGACGGGTCGACCTCGATCGTGGTGGACTTCGCGATCGTGGCGTAATCGCGGCCCACGGTGTCGCAGTGCTCGCGCAGGACGGCCAGCTTCTGCCGGATCAGGGCGGCGTCCCCGTTCCCGACGTTGCTGCCGTCGGCGTACTTGGCGACCAGCTTCAGCGTCACTTTCTCGCCGCCGCCGCCGCCGAGCCAGAACTGCGGCTTGCGGCGCGGCTGGTTGATCGGGCCGTCGATCTGGTAGTGCTTGCCCTTGAAGACCGGGCGGTCCTCGGTCCACATCTTGTGCACGATCTCCACCGCCTCGCGGAAGGCGCCCATCCGCTGCGGCACCTCGGGCCACTCGTAGCCGTACGCCCGCCACTCGTGCTCGTACCAGCCGGCGCCGAGCCCGGCGTAGAGCCGGCCGTGACTCGCCACGTCGACCGTGGAGGCGATCTTCGCGTAGAGCGACGGCTGCCGGTAGCCGTTGCAGCCGACCATCTGGCCGATGTTGACGCGGGTGGTGTCGCGGGCCAGCGTCGCCGAGGCGGTCCAGCACTCGAAGGTGGTGTTGAGGGTCGGCTGGGGGACGGTGTGGAAATGGTCGTACAGCCAGATCGAGTCCCACGGGCCGGCGTCGGCGGCCTTGGCGACCGCGGTCATCGCCTCATACTGCTCGACCGGGTCGTCGATCTCGTTCAGGTCCATCTTCCAGCCCTGCGGCACGAACACTCCGAAGCGCACACTCATGTCGACGAACTTAATCCAAGCGATGATGTCGAGCGACGGAAGATCGGCCTCGTCCTACCCGCGGAGACCGGGCAGCGGGCGTCGAGATCGCCGCCCTCGTGTCGGCACCTGTTCAAGCAGGCGGGCGACGCGGCGGGCCGCGCAGTTGTACGCTGCCGCGGCGGGCCGCACGACCAGCCTGCCCGGGCGGCGCTACCTGACCACCCGGGCCGCGCGGCTGCGGTGACCCGGGGGAGCGGTGCGGATGTACTTCGTGAGCTGGGGCGCGGTACGACGTCGTACCGCGCAGACCGCGCTGCTCACCCTCCTGGCCGCGCTGGCGGCGGCCGCGGGCGCTTCCGCGCCCTGGTACGGCCTCACCGTCGCGTCCCGGGCCGCCGGCGCCGAGGTGCAGGCCCGGCCGGCCGCCGAGCGGGTGGTCACGGTCCACCAGCCGGGGGCCGAGACCGGGGGCGATCCCCGCAAGGCGCTCGACGCTCTCGTCGTACGCGTCAACGGTTTGCTCGATCTTCCCGGCGCGACGCCAGTCCTGGGTCTCGCCCAGGGCACCACCTACATCGACGTCCGTCACGGCAACGCCCCCTCGGGCCTGCCGATCGCCTACCGCGACGGCTTCTGCGCCCACGTCCGGCTCACCGGCGACTGCCCGCGGGAGCCGTCGTCCGTCGCGGTGAGCGCGGACGTCGCGCGCCGTCTTGCCGTCAAACCCGGAGACACCATTCCGGTACGGCCGGAGGGCGCCGTCACCGGGCTCGACCTCCGCGTCGTCGGCGTCTACGAGCTGGTCGGCGACTACTGGACCGACCCGCTGTTCAAGTCCCAGGGCGACCTCGACCCGGTCTTCACCACGCTCGCCACGTTCCGGCAGCCGCAGCTGCGCCGGCCCACCCTGGCCCTGTCGCTGCCGGTGCCGTTGCCGCTGCTGCGCGGCGACCACCTCTACGACCTCAACGGCGTGCTCAACGCGGCCGGCCCGCGCTTCGCCGCCGCCCAGCTCGACCTGGACAACCCGACCGGCGAGCTGTTCGACGCGGTCATCGCCGACCGCCGCACCGTCCTCACCGGGGTCCTCGTCGCCCTGGTCCAGCTGCTGGTGCTGGCCTGGTTCGCGCTGGGCCTGGCCGGGCGGCTCACCGGCGGCGACCGCCGGGCCGACGCCGGGCTGCTCAAGCTGCGCGGCGCCACCCGCGGCAACCTGCTGCGCCTGACCGCCGGCCAGCACGTGCCGCCGCTGCTGATCGGCGCCGCGATCGGGCTCCCGGCCGGCATCGCCGCCGCCCGGCTGGTCGCCGGCGCGCTGCCGGTCCGCTCCGAGTGGTGGATCGCGCTGCTGATGGCCGTCGGCGCGGTTCTCGCGGTGGCGGCGGGCGGGCTGCTCGTGCTGGCCGGCATCGACGCGATCGCCCAGCGCGCGCCCGTGGCCGCCCTGCTGCGCCGGATCCCCGGCGTGCGCCGCGACTGGCGGTCCCGCTTCGTCGACATCGCCCTGCTCGCGCTGGCCGCGGGCGCCGTCTATCAGGCCCGCACCGGCGGGCCCGCCAGCGGCCTCGGCGTGGCCGCGCCGGCCCTGGTCGCGCTCGCCGTCGGCCTGCTGCTGGCCCGCCTGCTGCGCTGGGTCACCGACCGGGCCGGCGGCGCCGCGATCCGGGCCGGGCGGGTGCGGGCCGGCCTCGCCGCCGTGCAGGTGTCCCGCCGGCCCGGCACCGACCGCGTCCTGGCCCTGCTGGTGGTGGCGGTCGCGCTGGTCGCGCTCACCGCCGGGGGCCTGATCGCCGACCGGGCCGAGCGGATCGCCCGCGCCGACGCCGAGCTGGGCGCGGCCCGGGTGCTGACGGTCCGGGCCGAGTCACGCACCCAGCTGCAGAACGCGGTCCGCCGGGCCGACCCCGGCGGACGCCAGGCGATGGCCGTCGTGGTCGACACCGCCGCCGACCCGCCGGTGCTCGCCGTCGACTCGGCCCGGCTCGCGGCCGTGACGAGCTGGCCCGAGTCGGGCCCGGCCGGCGCGCTCGCCGCCGCGGTGGCCGGCGCCCGCCTGCCCGCCGGCCCGCCGCTGATCACCGGCCGTACCCTCGCCGTCCGGATCACCCGCGACGCCCGCGGTCCGGCCCTGCTCGGCGCGATCCTGCAGCACGAGGGCACCGGCGCCGGCCTGCGCGTGGAGTTCCGCGGGCTGCGCGCCGGCGACCAGCGGGCCACCGCCGACGTGCCGGCCTGCGCGGTCGCGCCCGGGTGCCGGTTCGTCGGCTGGCAGCTGTTCCCGGCCGCGGGCGGGCTCACCGTCCGCTCGGTCGCCTCGGCCGCCTCCGCCGTGGCCGGCGCCTCCGCCGCCACCGTGCTCGACACGGCCGGGCTCGCCGACGTGAGCCGCTGGCACGCCGACTACACCGGGCCGGCGCCGCGGGTCGCCACGTCGAGCCGGGGGCTCACCATGGCCGCCGACTCCCGGTCCGGCACCGAGGTGCGCCTGGTGGACGCGCCGGTCCCGCTGCCCGTCGTGGTGGCGGGGGAGAAGCCCGGGCAGTGGCGCTTCGACGACGCCATGTCCGGCCGCTTCGGGGCCACCGCCACCCCCGTACGCGTCGTCGCGCAAGCGCAAGTGCTCCCCGTGCTGGGCCGGCACGGCCTGCTCACCGACCTGGACGCCGCGCGCCGGCTGGCCGGCGACGCGGACCTCGGCGGCACCTTCCAGGTCTGGCTCGCCGCCGGCGCCCCCGGGTCGGTCGCCGACCGGCTCACCGCCGCCGGACTGACCATCGTGGACGATCGCACCGCGGCCGCCCGCGCCGCCGCGCTCGGCGCCGAGGGCCGGTTCGTCACCGCGCCGTTCGCCATCCTCACCACCGCGATCGCGCTGCTCGTCGCGGCCGCGATGATCGACGTCGCGGCCGAGGCCGAGAGGGAGCCCCGGCAGGCCATGCTCGCCGCCCTGCGCGCCCAGGGCCTGTCCCGCGCCACCGCCGCCTTCACCGGCCGGGCCGGCACCGTCGCGCTCGTGCTCACCGGGGTGGCCGGCGGCGTGCTCGCCGCGCTGATCGCTCGCCCGGTCGCCGCGGTCACCGCCACGCCGTTCCCCGACAACTGGCGGGTGATCGAGCCGCCCGGCGTGCTCACTGCCGCCGTGCTGGCGCCGGCCGCCGCCATCGGCCTCGTCGTCCTCGGCGCCGCCGGACTCCTCGCGACCCGCCGCGCCGGCGGGTCGTCCGGGCGGGGCGACGGCTCCGGCCGTGCCGGCGGGCCGTCCGGGGCGGGCGGCGATCGCGGCCGGAGGAGCCGATGATCGCGCTCGTCCTGGCGATGGTCTGGACCCGCCGCGGCCAGGCCGTCACGCTCGCCCTGCTCACCCTGTTCGGCGTCGCCGCCGCCGTGGCCGCGCCCGCCTACCTGCGCGCCGCCGACCGGGCCGTCGCGGCCGGCGAGGTGCGCACCGCCGACGCCGCCTCGCGCAGCCTCACGCTGATCGCCCGCCAGCACGACCACCGTCCCGGCCGCTCCCGGCCCGAGGTCGTCGCCGCCGACGTCGACCTGGGCAAGACCGGCGCGTCGCTGCTCACCCTGCCCGGCTTCGATTACACGTACGCGTCGGAATTCCCGGCGATCCGGATGGAGCCGGACGACCACATCCGCACCCGCGTCGTCCACCGCCAGGACGTGTGCGCCCACCTCACGATGACGGCCGGCCGCTGCCTCATCGGCGAGTCCGACATGATCATCGGCGCCGAGACCGCCGCCCGGCTCGAGCTCGCCCCCGGCGACGAGGTGCACCCGGTCTTCGCCGTCTGGCTCCCCAAAGCGGGGATCTTCGCGGAGGACGGCCGGCCGAAGCGGTTCCTGATCGCCGGGGTCTACCGCCCCACCGACGCCGGCGACCCGTACTGGGGCACCCACGGCTACTTCGGCGCCGACACCGGCGGCCGGCGCGGCGAGCCGGCGTTCGTCACCAACGCCTCGATCGCTGCCATGGACCACGGCGCGATCGAGCTCAGCGTCGACGGCTCCGCCCCGCCCGGCGCGCTCGCGGTCGACCGCCTCCCCGCCGTACGGGACGGCCTCGCCACCCTGCGGCAGCGCGTCGCCGGCCTCGGTGCCGGCCTGGAGCTGCGCAGCGGCATCCCCACCCTGCTCGGCCGGATCGACGCCGGCCGCGACGCCGCCCACCGGATCGTGCCGGTCCTCGCCGTCTGCCTGGTGCTGCTCGCCTGCCTGACGATCTATCTGGCCGTCGGTTACGGCACCGAGGGCCGTCGCCCGGAGCTGGCGGTGGTGGCGCTGCGTGGCGCCCGGCGGGGCCAGCGCTGGTGGCTCGCCACCGGCGAGAACCTGGTGTCCATCCTGGCCGGCGCGATCCTCGGCTGCGTCGCCGGCCAGCTGCTGGTGGACGTCTTCGCCGCCGGGCGCTTCCCCGGCGTGGGCGCCGACCCCGGGCTCGAGGCGCTGCGCTGGGCGCCCGCCGCCGCGGCCGCCGCCCTCGTCACCGCGCTGCTGGCCGAGCGCCACCAGCTGGGTCGTCCGGTCACCGAGCTGCTGCGCCGGGTGCCGCCCGCGCCCCGGGTGGGCACCGCCGTGGCCGCCGAGGCCGTCGTGGTGCTGCTGGCGGCGGTCGCGGTCGCTCAGCTCGCCGTCACCGGCGGCGGGCTCACCGGGGTGGGCACCTTCGCCACCGGTCTGGTGCTGGTCGCGGCCGCGCTGGTCGCCGCCCGCCTGGTGCTGCCGTGGGCGACGGTCTTCGCCCGCCGCCGGCTGCGCGACGGCCGCCTGGCCGCCGCGCTCGCCGCGTTCCAGGTCTCGCGGCGCCCGGGTGGGGCGCGCTTGTTCGCCTTGCTCACGGCCGCGGTCGCCGTGATCGGGTACGCCGCCTGCGCCGTCGACGTGGGCGCCCGGGGCCGTTCGCTGGAGGCGGGCATCGGCATCGGCGCCGCCCGCGTGGTGGCGGTGGGCCCGGTCAGTCGCCAGGGCCTGCTGGCCGCCGTGCGCGCCGCCGACCCGACCGGCGCGTACGCGATGGCCGCCGTCCCGCTTCCGGCCGAGCGCGGCCGGCCGGCCGGGATCGCGGTGGACACCACCCGGGCGGCGGCGATCGCCGAGTGGGGTGGTTTCGACCCGGCCCGGGTCGCGGCGACGCTGCACCCGGCGGCCGGGGAGCCGCTGGCGGTGCGCGGGTCGCGGCTGACCGTCGACGTGACCGCGGCGAAGCTGACGATCGGCAAGTCCCTGCTGGCCACCGTGGTGCTCGCGCCGGTGGCCGGGCCGGCCGACGAGCAGGCCGAGCTGGGCGAGTTGCGGGCGGGCCGGCACGGGTACGCGGCGGAGGTCCCGGCCTGCGCGTCCGGCTGCCTGGTCAAGGCGGTGCAGCTCAACGGGCGCGAGGGGTCGCTGGACGTCACCGGCACGGTGACCTTCCACGCGGTGACGGCCTCCGGTGCGGATCCCGGTGCCGGTGGCGACCCTGACCCTGGTGCCGGGGGCGATCCCGGTGCGAGTGGCGAGCCGGTCGGCATCGGGCCCGGCGTGCTCGGGGCGGCCGGCCGGTGGCGGATCACCGACGGCGGGCGGCTGGCGGCCGGGCCGGCCGGGCTCGGCATCGAGATAACGTCGCTCAACGGCCTGCCGCACGGGGTCTTCGTCCAGCCGTCCGGGGTGCCGAGCCCGCTGCCGGTGGCCACCGCCGGCGATGTGGCCAGCGCGTCGGTGCCGGGTCTCGACGGCCGGGCGCTGCCGATCGCCGCGGCGCTGCGGCTGCCGGCGGTGCCCGGCGTCGGCACGCCGGCGGTGCTGGCCGACCTCGACTACGTCGACCGCCTCTCCACCGACGCGACGCCCAGCACCGCCGCGCAGGTGTGGCTCTCGCCCCGCGCGCCGGCCGACGTCCTCGATCGCCTGCGCTCGGCCGGCCTGGTGGTCACCGGCGACACCCGGGCCACCCAGGTCCGCGCCCGGCTCGACGAGCAGGGACCGGCCCTGGCGCTGTGGTTCTACGTCCTGGTGGGCGCCCTGGCGCTGGCCCTGGCGGCCGGCGCGCTGGTGCTGGCGGCGGCGGTCGACCGGGTGCGGCGCATCGAGGACCTGTCCGCGCTGCGCGCCCAGGGCCTGCCCCGGACCGCGGTGCGCCGGGCGACGCTGTGGACGTACCCGGTGCTGGTCGGTGGCGCCGTCCTGGCCGGCATGGCGATCGCGCTGCTCGGGTGGTGGCTGACCGGATGGGCGCTGCCGCTGGCCGGGCTCGACCCGCCCGCGCTGCCGTTCCCGGGCATGCCGCGCCCGCTCGGGCTGATCGCCACGGCCGCGCTGGCGTTCGCGGTGCTGTCCGGCGTGGCGGTCCTGGCCGGGCGCCGGACGCTGCGCGCCATCCGCTGATCGCCCGGTCCCCGGTCATATGACGTAGGGGATCAGCGCGCGCCGCTCCGCCGGGTACTCGGGGAACTGCCGGTGGTACCAGGCGTGGTGGTCGACGGCCCGGGGCGCGAGATTCGCCACCGTGTAGGCCGCGAACGCGAGCCCGGCGGGCGACCAGGTGGCGAGCGCCCAGCCGGTCCATTCCACCATCTCGCCGAGATAGTTCGGGCAGGACACCCAGCGGTACGCGCCGCCGTACGGAATTCGATAACCGCCGCCGGACGCCCGCAGCCGGCGGAGTTTGCGGTCGGCCCACACGTGCAACGCGAGGCCGCCCGCGAAGAGCGTCACGCCGATCAGAAACCGCGGATCGGCCAGCCAGCCCACCGGGTACTGCCCGAGCGTGCCGATCCAATAGGCGTTGATCGAGGCGTTGAGGACGTTGAACCCGACGGCGAGCAGCATCACCACGACCGGCATGCGTCCGCCACCGCGCAGCAGGAACGGGTAGACGAAGGCGCGGTACACATAGTGGCTCTGCCACATGGCGAACAGCACCAGCGCCACCAGATCGGCCCGCCTCGGCCCGGACCGGAAGACGACCGCGAACACCAGCGGCGAGACGCTCTCCATCACCAGCCAGCCGGCCCGCGCCGGCACGGTGGCGCCCCATCCCGCGCGCAGGTGGCGACCGTACGGCGCGGTGATGAAACGCAGCGCGACAAAGGTGACCGCCGCGAGCGCGAACTCCAGGAGCACGAGCATCCGGTACGAAGTCGGCACCAGCGGAGTCTAGTCACGCATCGATGGCCGCGAGGACCTGGTTCGACCTCCGGCCCGCCCCTCCGTGGCAAGATCTCCGGGGGTCATGCCGCTCCTCGCCGAACGGAGATTCTGATGCACAAGCTGCTGGTCCTGTATCCCGAGCCCGCCGATCCCGACCACTTCCGCGACTACTACGTGACCAACCATCTCCCGCTGGTCCGGCAGATGCCCGGCCTGCTCGCCTGGCGCTACAGCTTCGACGTGGCAGCGACGGAGGGGGAGGCGCCGTACTTCGCGGTCTTCGAAGCCGAGTTCGCCGACGCCGCGGCAATGAGCGCGTCGAGGGCGTCTCCGCAAGGCCGGCAGGTGGCCGCCGACGTCGTCAACTACGCCACCGGTGGTGCGGTCGTCATCCACTATCCGGTGCAGGACGGCATCGTCTAGAACCGTCGGTCGGCTGACCTTCGGCCCGTGATCCGCGGCGCCGACGATCCGCTGAGCACGGTGAGCGCCGGCGAGCCGCCGTCGGCCGTGCCGCGTGCGTCGCAGGAGGTCGTCCGGGGATGGGGCACGACCCGCCGGCGGCGCTGCGGCCGCGACTGGGCGACGCGACCGTGGGGAACATCGGACGTAGGGCTATTGTTTGATGAAGCAAATATCCCGCGTGAGATCGGATCCACCGTGAGTGACCTCAATCTGCTGGTAGTAGTCGCGAGCACCCGCCCGGGCCGGGCCGGACTGCCGGTGTCGCAGTGGTTCGTCGACGCCGCCAAGGCGCACGGCGGCTTCCAGGTGACGGTCGCCGACCTGGCCGAGGAGAACCTGCCGCTGCTCGACGAGCCGCATCACCCGCGGCTGAGTCGGTACGAGCACGACCACACCAAGCGGTGGAGCGAGAAGGTCGCCGCGGCCGACGCGATCGTGTTCGTGATCCCGGAGTACAACTTCTCGCTGGGCGCCGCGGTCAAGAACGCGCTCGACTATCTGCACCACGAGTGGCGCTACAAGCCGGCCAGCGTGGTCAGCTATGGCGGCGTGTCGGCGGGCACCCGGTCGGCGATGGCGCTGCACGCGGCCGCGTACGCGCTGAACCTCTTCACGATCGGGCAGCAGGTGAACATCCCGTTCGTGCACAGCCACCTCGTCGACGGCCGCTTCGACCCGTCGGAGACCACCGAGGCGGCCGCGACCGCGATGCTGGACGAGCTGGTCAAGGTGGCCGAGGCGCTCAAGCCGCTGCGCGGCTGAGATTAGATGGCAGGGTGACAACGCCGCAGCTGCTTTCCACGTACGCCGGGCACTGGACCGGAGACGGAACCGGGGTGACCGTGATCGTGCCGCCGCCCGGGACGGTCGGGTCGGGGGAGGTGCGCGGGGGCGCGCCGGCGACCCGGGAGTTCGAGCTGCTCGCGCCCACGCGGCTGGTCCCGGCCGTCAACGCGGTCGTGCTCTCGGGCGGGTCGGCGTTCGGGCTGGCCGCCGGGGACGGGGTGATGCGCGGGCTGCGCGATCGCGGGGTGGGGTTCGAGACCCCGCTCGGGCCGGTGCCCATCGTGGTGGGGATGTCCATCTTCGACGGGTCGGTGGGGGCGGTTCCGCCGTCCGCCGCGGACGGGGCGAAGGCGCTGTCGGCCGCGCTCGCCGGGGAGCCGTTCGAGACCGGGGCGGTGGGAGCGGGCGCGGGGGCGACCACCGGGAAGTGGCGGTCGCGGCTCGACCCCGGCGGGCTCGGGGTGGCGTACGGGTCGGTGGGATCCGCCTCGCTGGCCGCCGTGGTGGTGGTGAACGCCTGGGGCGATGTGCTCTCGCCGGCCGGATCACCGGTCTTCGGCGGCGATCCGGCGGTCTCCGGTCGCGATCCGGCGGCCTTCGGCGGGGGTCCGGCGGATTTCGGCGGCGGCTCGACGAGTGAGGTTGTGCCCGGCCCGTCCGTCCGGTCGCCGTTCGCGAACACGACGGTGGGCGTGCTGCTCACCGACGCCCGGCTGGACAAGTCCGACTGCTTCCTGCTCGCGCAGAGCGGCCACACCGGATATGCCCGCGCCATTCACCCGGCGCATTCGCGCTATGACGGCGACGCGGTGGTCGCCCTGGCCACGGGCGCCGTCGAGGCCGACCTCGACCTGCTGCGGGCCACCGCCACCGGCACCATGGCGGCGGCGATCCGGAACGCCGTATCTCACGTGTGACTTATATAAGCCCAATCTGATACCGTACGCGTCATGCATGCGTTCGACGTGCTCGGCGACCCCGTGCGCCGCCGCATCCTCGAGCTGCTCGCCGACGGCGAGCGCTCCTCGGGTGAGGTCACCGAGGTCATCCGGGCCGAGTTCGGCATCTCCCAGCCGGCCGTCTCGCAGCACCTGAAGGTGTTGCGCGACAACGGCTTCGCCACCGTGCGCCCCGACGGCGCCCGCCGCCTCTACGCGGTCGACGACACCGCGCTGCGCGAGGCGGACGAGTGGCTGGGCCGGTTCCGGCGATTCTGGGCGCCGCGGCTGGCCGCCATGGCCACCGAGGTCGCCCGTGGCAAAAGACAACGCCGTCTGAACGACGAGGGGACAACCCGATGATCGACGTCAAACAGCAGATCAGCTCGGTGCGCCGCACGCTCGGCCGCCGCACCCTGGAGGCGGGCGAGGCCCGCGTCTCGACGATCAGCCAGGTCTACGACACCGACATCGACGACCTGTGGGAGGTCGTCACCAGGCCCGAGCGCATAGCGCGCTGGTTCCTGCCGGTCACCGGCGAGCTCAAGGAGGGCGGCCACTACCAGCTCGAGGGCAACGCCGGCGGCACCGTCACCGCCTGCGACAAACCCCGCGGCTACGCCGCGACCTGGGAGTACGGCGGCGAGGTGAGCTGGATCGAGGTCCGGCTCACCGCCGAGGGCTCCGGTACCCGTTTCGAGCTGGAGCATTGGGCGCACGTCAAGGACGAGTGGTGGGAGCAGTTCGGCCCGACCGCGACCGGGCTGGGCTGGGACGGCGGCCTGTACGGGCTGGCCCGCCACCTGTCCGACCGCTCGGCGCCGCGCCCGACGATGGAGGAGTGGATGGCCTGGGTGACCTCCGACGAGGGCAAGCTCTTCCACCGCCTGGCCGCCGACGCCTGGGCCGAGGCCGCCATCGCCGACGGCGAGGACCCCACGGCGGCGGCCGGCATGGCCGATCGCGGTTACGCCGCCTACACGGGCAGCTGATCCTGCCACGCTGATCTGTCCTCACGCCGACCTGACCCGACGCTGTCGCGGCCCGGATCGGTCCGCACGGCCCGGCCCGGCTCGAGCAATCTGGCCGGGCCGGGCTCGCCGGCCTCACGATCGCGGGGTCGCCCAGCCTTTCCCGGCCGGTGCCGCCGCGCGACCCGCCGATGTCTCTTACCGCCGATAACCGGATAAACCGGGCGACAGCCGCTAGCTTCTGCGGAACCGATTCGGGTGTGCGGGGGTGTTTCTGGTGCGATCGTCCGGGCGTTGCCTGCTGGCGTCGGCGGTGGTGGGAGTGACACTGGCGGGGTCCGCGGCGGCGGGCTACGGCGAGGCGCTTCCGGAGCGCCCACCCGGGGATCTCGTTCAGCTCGGCTTCCAGCTGGTCAATCTCCACAGCCGCAAGTGCCTGACCGTCACCGCGGACGGGCTGGCCGACGACGCCATCCTCGTCCAGAAGGGGTGCCGGCGGGACGCCGCCTACCGCTGGCGCTTCGTGCGCGCCGCGGGCACCGGCCTCTACCAGGTCATCAACGTCAACAGCGGGAAGTGCCTGGCGATCGCGGCGGACAGCGGGGACGACAACGGGTTCGCGACGCAGTACGGCTGCGCCGACGATCCCGTTCGCCAATGGCGGCTGCGCGCGCCGACCGGGGCCGGCCTCCTGCTGAGCGTCGTGCCGGTCGGCGACACCCTGATCGAGAACGGCCGCAGCGGGAAATGCCTCACCATCGCCGGGGGAGCCGCCGCCGAGAACGCCGTGGCCGTCCAATACGGGTGCGACGACGAGCAATCCCGCCGCTGGTCCATGCGCCTGGTGGCCGGGCCCGCGCTGTAACGTGCCCAGGCGTGAGCAGAGCACACGCGGGCGAGGCAGGCGCGGGCGAGGCGGGCGCGGGTGCGGCCGGCGTGAGCGGGCCGGGTGCGGCGGGCGCGAGCACGGCCGGCGCGAGTGGGACCGGCAGCGGCGGAGCCGGCATGCGGATGCTGATCACCGGCGTGAGTGGGCACCTCGGCGGCGTCACCGCCCGGCGCGCGGCCGCCGCCGGCTGGGACGTCGTGGGGACGTACTTCAGCAACCCGGTGGCCGGCGGGGAGGCCCTCGACGTCCGCGATCGTGACGCCGTGGACGGGCTGGTCCGCAAGGTCAAGCCGGACGTCGTCGTGCACACCGCGGCCGGCCGGGAGGACTGGCCGACCATCGCCGACGGGTCCGCCCATGTCGCGCTGGCGGCGGCGCGGGCCGGTGCTCGTCTCGTACACGTCTCGACGGAGGCCGTGCTCTCCGGCCGCGACGTGCACTACGACGAAAGCGCCCTGCCGGACCCGATCTATCGCTACGGCGCCGCGAAAGCGGCGGCCGAGACCGCGGTCAAGGCCATCGATCCGGCGGCGGCCGTCGTGCGGACGTCGCTGATTCTCGGGTACGGCCGGGGCGTGCACGAGAAGCTCACCCACGACCTGATCGCCGGGCGGGCCGAGGGCATGCTCTTCACCGATCAGATCCGCAAGCCGATCCACGTCGACGACCTCGCCGACGCGCTGATCGAGCTGGCCACCAACGGCCACGCGGGCGTGCTCAACGTGGCCGGCGCCGACCCGATCAGCCGCTACGACCTCGGCGTGCTGGTGGCCGAGCGGGACGGCCTCGACCCGGCGCTGATCCCGCACGGTCCGGTGCCCGCCGGTTTCACCGCCCCGGTCGACCTCCGGCTGATCATCGACCTGGCCGGCCGGGTGCTGACGACTCGCCTGCGGGGCTGCCGCGAGTTCCTCCGGAGCCCCGCGCCCGGCGACAGGTAGGCGGACCGCGGATCCTCTTGTGGCGGCCGCGTCGCGGACATCGATCGACGCGGGTTCTCGGCACCTCGGCGAACCTGCTTAGATCAGACGCCCGCGCCGCCTGGGCCGCTTTCCGAGGAGTACGCCATGCACGAGGGGCCCGAACTCTCGACCCCGACCCCGATTCCGCCCCAGCGCGTGCCCGCCCACGACGGCCCGCCCGCCGCATCGGAGCCCGCACACCGCGAGCCCAGCGAGCCGGTGGGGGCCGGGCAAGCGCCGGTGGGGGCCGGGCAAGCGTCCGTGGAGGCCGGGCAAGCGCCCGTGGAGCTGGCGGTCGTGGGGTCCGCCCCGGTCGAGGACGCCCCGGTCGAGCCCGCGCCGGCCGAGCCCGCCGCGGCGGCCGTCGAGCCGCAGGTCTCGAGCCGGGGCCGCCGGCGGCGTGGGCGGGTGCTTGTCGCGGCGGGCGGTGCTCTCGCCGTACTCGTCGGGGGTTTTGTGGTCTGGAAGCCGGACTCCGGCCCGGAAGCCGCGGCAATCGCGGCACCCAGCGCCCCGGCCGCGTCGGATCCGGCCGCGCCGACGACGCCCTACGACCAGGCGGTGGCGGTGCTGGACGCGCAGGCCGACGCCCTGACGCGCGGGGACGAGAGCGCCTGGCTCGCCGCCGTGGATGGGAAGCTGCGCGGGAAGTATCGCTCGATTTTCCGGAATCTGCGCGGGCTCGGGGTGCTGCGCGTCGATTACGAGCCGGGCGTGGGGCAACCGGTGAAGGGCGACGCCACCGCCGTGGCTCTCCGCACCGATCTGGTCTATTGCTTCAGCGAGGAGATGTGCCCCCGGACTCCGGCGACGGAGTGGGAGAAGGCGCCGCGGATCTCGCAGAAGCTCACGCTCAAGCCGGTGGCGGGCAAGTACGTGATCAGCGGGCTGGCGGTCTCGCCGCAGCCGGACTTCCACCAGCCCACGCCGTGGGAGAGCGGCGACCTGGTCTTCGCGCAGGGCGCGCGGGTGACGGTGGCGGCGGACAAGGGGCACGCGAAGTACCTGCGAACTGTGCTGCCGGTGGCGGAGAAGGCGGCCGGCGTCGCCGACCGGTACGCGGCGCTCAACGGCACGCCGCAGCGGCGGTACCGGATCTTCCTGGCCGCGGAGAAGCAGTGGAAGAGCTGGTACGGCGGGGAGAACGACCGGTGGGCGATCGGGCTGGCGGTGCCGCTGAACAAGCGCGGCATCGACGTGATCGTCCGGATGTCCGAGATGGACGACGCGCTGACCCTGGCGACCACGGTGCAGCACGAGCTCGGGCACGTGGTGACGCTGACCGGCGCGTACCAGATGGACGCGGTCGAGGACACCTGGCTCAGCGAGGGCATCGCCGAGTACATCGGGTGGCGGCCGAAGGCGGCGGCGAAGAGCCTGCGCCGGTACAGCGTGCGGTGGCAGCTCGACCGGGCCGCGCCGAAGTCGATGGTGCCGGCCCGGCCGGGACCGAAAGCCCCGGCGCGGGCCGGCGACGCGTTCTACGGGCTGAGTCACCTGGCGGTGGACTGCATGGCCCACAAGTACGGCGAGACGAAGCTGTTCACGTTCGTGCGGCTGGTGCTGACCGAGGACAACTCCCTCGATCAGGCGTCGCAGGACGCGTACGGGGTGCCGTTCGCGACGCTCGACAAGGCCTGCCTGCCGTGGATCAGGCAGCAGGTGTCCTGAGCACCGGGGCGAGCCGCCGCATGCCCTCGGTGATCTCGCCGGGGGTGTGCGTGGTGAACGACAGCCGCATCGTGGCCGGGTCGGCGCGGCCGGCGTAGAAGGGCGCGCCGGGCACGAACGCGACGTCGACGGCGAGGGCGGCCGGCAGCAGCGCCGCGGTGTCGGCCGGGCCGGGCAGCCGCAGCCAGGTGAACATGCCGCCGTCCGGATCGGTCCAGGTGCTGCCGGCGGGGGCCGCGCCGGGCATGGCGGCCATCATGGCGTTGCGCCTTTCCGCGTACGCGTCAATGAGGTTCTTGATGTGCGCGTCGAGATCGGTGTGGGCGAGCCAATCGGCGGCGGCCGCCTGATCGATGGTCGAGGTGTGCAGGTCGGCGGCCTGTTTCGCCACCGTCAGCGCCGGGCGCAGGGCGGCCGGCGTGCGCACCCAGCCCAGCCGCAGGCCCGGCGCGGCGATCTTGGAGAAGCTGCCGAGGTGCAGGACGTGCTCCGCGCCGGGCTGGGCGGCCAGCGCGGGGACCGGTTCGCCGCGGTAGCGCAGCTCGCCGTACGGGTCGTCCTCCACCACCCAGACGCCGTGCGCGGCGGTCAGTTCGGCGATCTCCGCGCGCTGCTCCCGGCTGAGCGTGCGGCCGGTCGGGTTGGCGAAGTTCGGCACCAGGTACAGCAGCTTCGGCCGGTGCTCGCGCAGCACTCGCTCGAGGCCGCCGGCCGGCACCGGGACGACCCGGCAGCCGGCCAGCTGGAAGCACTGCAGGGCGGCCAGATAGGTGGGCTCCTCGACGGCGACCACCGCGCCCGGGTCGAGCAGGGCGGCCGCGATCAGCGTGAGCCCCTGCTGCGAGCCGGTGGTGACCAGCAGGTCGCCGGCGCCGGTGGGCAGGCCGCGGGCGGTCATCCGGGCGGCGACCAGCGCGCGCAGGTCGGGGTTGCCCTCGGTGGGCGCGTACTGCAGGTGGCGGCGGCCGTCGCCGGCGGCGAGCACGCGGTCGAAGGCGGCGCGCAGGCCGTCGAGGTCGAACAGCTCGGGCGCGGGCAGGCCGCCGGCGAACGAGATCACCTCGGGGCGGTCGATGAGCGCGAGGAGGTCGCGGACGGGCGAGCTGGCGACGCCGGCGAGGCGCTGAGCGGGCGGCGGGGTGTGGACGGCAAGCATGCGGGCTCCGGGGCAAGGGGTGTGAACAGGCAGAGGCGCGAGGCGCGGGGTCGGCGCGGCGCGAGAAGTGGCTGCCTGGTCGAGGAGCCGGGTCCTACCTTAGCGCACGTTAAGGACGGGGCTCACCCGCGACGCCCGGGCGAGAGCCGCATAGGGTGAGTCCATGAACGACCAGCGGTCGATCCTGTCCTACAAGTCCGAGGGCTCGATCCTGAGCCTGTGGTCCAAGGGCTCCATCCTGTCCGTCGGCTCCACCGGGTCCACGTTGTCGATCGGCTCCATCGGATCGTTCGGTTCGGTGGGTTCCGTGGGGTCGTTCCTGTGCGTGGGGTCGATCCTGTCGGCCATGTCGATCGGGTCGGTGCTCGCGTTCCGCGCGCGGCGGGCGATCCTCACCGGCCGCCGCTGAGCGCGGCCGCGCCGGGCCTGGCCTGGCCGGGTCAGCGCCGCGGGGTCAGCACCGGCTTGAGGTCGAGGACCGGGGTGCCGTCGACGGCCTCGAGCTCGCGGACGTGCACCCGGGCGCCGTCGACCGCCAGCACGCGCACCTGGTGCAGGCCGATCGGGTTGGGGCGGTCGGCGGAACGGGTGGCGAACACGCCGGTCAGCGGCCGGGCGAGGTCGTCGCGCGGGTGCACAGCCAGGGTCTGCCGGTCGGCGCGGTCGAGCCAGGTCAACACCAGCACGTCCGAGCCGGGGGCGAGCCCGTCCAGCGCGGGCGCCACGGCGTCGTCGAAGACCAGCCAGGCGTCCGGGGCGCCCTCGTCGGGCTGACGGGGCGCCTCGTCCAGGGCCACGAGCGTGGATTCGACGCGCCCCACCGGGCGCAACGCGAAATCGGTCATGCGCCATGGTAGGACTTGGCGATGCTGGTTGATTTCGCGGCGGGTGTCGAGGCCTCGCCGCTCGAGGTGGAAGCGGCGGCGGCCCGGGCCGAGCGGGACGGCTACGACGGGTTCGGGGCGGCCGAGAGCAGGCACGACGTGTTCACCGCGCTCACCCTCGCGGCCCGGGCCACCCGGACGATCACGCTGCAGTCCGGGATCGCGGTGGCGTTCGCGCGCAACCCGATGAGCCTGGCGGTGCTGGCCAACGACCTGCAGCTGATCTCCGCGGGGCGGTTCCAGCTGGGCCTCGGGTCGCAGGTGCAGGCGCACATCGAGCGGCGGTTCGCGATGCCGTGGGGCCGGCCGGCGGCGCGGATGGCCGAGTTCGTGGCGGCGGTCCGGGCGATCTGGGAGAGCTGGCGTACCGGGGAGCGGCTCGCGTTCCGGGGCGAGTTCTACCGGCACACGCTGATGACCGACTTCTTCAACCCCGGGCCCAACCCGCACGGCAACCCGCCGATCCTGCTCGCCGCGGTGGGGGAGCGGATGACCGCGGTGGCCGGCACGGCGGCGGACGGGCTGCTCGTGCACCCGCTGACCAGCCCGGCCTACCTGCGCGAGCGCACCCTGCCGATCCTGCGCTCGGCGCGGGGCGACCTGGCGGGATTCGGCGTCGGCCTGTCGGCGTTCGTGGTGGCCGGCGCGGACGAGAAGGCGCGGTCGAGGGCCGAGCAGGCGGTCCGGGCGCAGATCGCGTTCTACGGCTCGACGCCGGCGTACCGGCCGGTGCTGGAGCTGCACGGCTGGGGCGCGCTCGCCGATCGGCTCAACCAGCTGTCACGGCGGCAGGCCTGGGCCGAGATGGCCGCT
Source organism: Paractinoplanes rhizophilus (assembly GCF_042664765.1). Lineage (NCBI taxonomy): Bacteria > Bacillati > Actinomycetota > Actinomycetes > Micromonosporales > Micromonosporaceae > Paractinoplanes > Paractinoplanes rhizophilus. Next base: position 105,483 of record NZ_JBHTBJ010000007.1, read on the forward strand.
CTGATCACCGACGAGGTGCTGGACACCTTCGCGGTCTCCGGCGCGGTCTCCGGCGACGTGGCGCGCGGGCTGCGGGAACGCTTCGACGGGCTGATCGACCGGCTCTCGTTCTACACGCCGTACGAGGCCGATCCGGAGCTGCTGAGCCGCCTGCGAGCGGAGGTCGCGGCGGGCGGGCCCGCGTCGTAATCCGGTCTGTCCGGATTTATCCGTTAAGGTGGCGCCATGCCTACGGATCGTCCGATTTTCGTGGTCGGGTGTCCCCGCTCGGGGACGACGATGTTGCAGCTCATGCTGCACGCGCATCCGCGGATCGCGCTGCCGCCCGAGAACCGCTTCGTCCTGCCGGCCTACCAGCGCCGCCACGAGTTCGGCGACCTGCGCGACCCGGCCCACCGCCGCGACCTGGCCCGATGGTTCGTCTCCACCCCGCAGTTCGCCGATCTCGGCCTGGCCGAGCAGCAGGTGATCGACGCGGTGATCGGCGCGCCGCCCACCCTCGGCTCGGCGATCGGCACCGTCTTCCGCCTCTACGCCGAGCGTTTCGGCAAGCCCCGCTGGGGCGACAAGCGCCCCGCTTACCTGCGCCATCTGCCCGAGCTGCTGCGCCTGTTCCCGGACGCGCAGATCGTCACCATCATGCGCGACGGCCGGGACTGCGTGGCCTCGCTCAAGGAGGCGCCGTGGGCCCCGGCCGACTTCGGCACCCTGGTCGACTCGTGGGCGCGGGCGGCCGACGCGTCGCTGCGGGCCGCCCGGCGGTACGGCCCCGACACGTATCACCTGGTGCGCTACGAGGACCTGGTCGAGGAGCCGGAGGAGCACCTGCGGGCGCTGTGCCGTTTCCTCGGCGAGGAGTACGACCCGGCCATGACGCGGCCCCAGGAGGTCGCGGCGGTCGCGGTCCCCGATTACAAGACCTGGCACACACGTACGCGTCAGAGCGTCACCACCACGCGCGTGCGCAGCTGGCAGCAGCGCCTCAGCGCGGCCGAGATCGAACGGTGCGAGGCGGTCTTCGGCAATCGGCTGGCCCTGTTCGGTTACTCGGCCCTGACCGGGGCCGCGCCCACACCGGCCGACCGGGTCGCGCGGGCACGGCTGGCCGTGCGGGACCGGCTGGGCCCGGTGCGGGGCGTGGCCCGGGACGCGAGCGCCCTGCTGCGGCACCGCCGGCGCGGGCCGGCGATCGCGGCCCGGCTCACCAGCGGGCAGCTCGCCCGCGGCGTCAGTCGGTGATCTCGATCGAGTCGACCCGGTCCGGGTAGAACGCGATGTGCTCCTTGATCTGCGCCACCGCCTCGCGCGGCTGCTTGTACTCCCAGATCGCGTCGACCGACTTCGAGCCGCCAGCCGGGATCGAGTAGTAGCTCGCGTCGCCCTTGTACGGGCAGTAGCTCGTCGTCGCGGTCGGCTCGAGCAGCGACGTGTCGACATCGGCGAGCGGGACGTACTGCACCGCCGGATAGGTCGACTCCTGCAGGGTCAGCGCCGCCCGGGTGTCGGCCACCACCTTGCCGGCCACGGTCACCACGACGTGCTTCCCGCTCGGAGTGACGGTGATCGGATGGTCCGGTCCCGGGTACAGCACGGGCCTGTCAGCCATGACGCCTCCTTGAAAAGGTCTCCGGACCCCACGTTACTGTCGCTCTCATGCCGGGACCCGCCGAGACGGCCGCCATCGCGCTGGGCGTCGATCACAAAATCGTGACCCACGGGCCGGTGCGCAGCGCCGCCGAGGCCGCGGCCGCGCAGGGCGTGCCGGTGCACGACCTGGTCAAGACGATCGTGGTGCGCCGCGCCGCCGGCGACTACGTCTTCGTGCTGGTCCCGGGCGACCGCCAGATCTCCTGGCCCAAGCTGCGCGCCCTGCTCGGGGTCAACCGCCTCTCGCTGCCCGACGCCGCCACCGCCAAGGAGGCGACCGGCTACGAGCGCGGCACCATCACCCCGTTCGGCTCGGCCCGCCCGTGGCCGGTGATCGCCGACGAGACGAGCCGCGGCCGCACGATCAGCCTCGGCGCCGGGGAGCGGGGCGTGGGCCTGCGGGTGTCCGCCGACGCGGCGGTCGCCGCGCTGGGCGGCCGGTTCGCGGACGTGACCGAGGCGACAGCCGCGTGACACGTACGCGTGGGTTGTTATCTTCATCGTCGTGACGAGCGATCCGATTCAGCCCTCCGTACCCCCGTCCGGCACCGGCTGCGTCGAGTGCCTCGACGACGGCGGCTGGTGGTTCCACCTGCGCCGCTGCGCGCAGTGCGGGCACATCGGCTGCTGCGACAGCTCCCCGGCGCAGCACGCCACCGCGCACTGGCGGGCCACCGGCCACCCGATCATCCAGTCCTTCGAGCCGGGCGAGGACTGGTTCTGGGACTACTCGACCGAGCAGGCGAGCGACGGCCCCCGGCTGGCGCCGGCCGAAAGCCACCCCGAGGACCAGCCGGCGCCCGGCCCGGCCGGCGCCGTTCCCGCTGACTGGCGCCACCACCTGCACCGATAAGCCCGTTTCCCCCTCCGGCGCCCGTGCTGCTGTCTAGAGTCGGCACGAGGAGCCTGACCACGGGGGTGCGCGGTGTCCGATCCGATGCTCGACTCGCTGGCCGGCCGGTCGGACTGGAGCGAGCCCGACAGCGTGCTGGGCATGTACGTGGCCCAGATGGACCGGCTGACCAAACCGGTGGATCCGGGCGTGCCGCTCAGCCTGACCGTGCAGGGCCTGCTCGTCAGCGGCGACCTGATCCCGCAATGGCAGTGGTTCGCCGAGGTGAGCGAGATGAACGACTACGCCGACGCCTTCTACACCGGCATGGCCGAGCACATGAAGGAGCAGTCCGACCTCGCCCACGACGCCATCCGGATGCGCGACATCGGCGGTGAGGTGACCCACCGCCAGATGAGCGCGTTGCTGGCCCCGACGAAGTACATCCACCTGCGCAACACGCGGATCTACTCGCCGGACAGCAAGCCCGACGAGGTCCGCCTGTGGCGCGGCCGGCTCTGCGACGTCTCCGGCTGGACCCCGGGTGGCCCCTCTGCCTCCTGACCCTCCGCCGGGGGTTCCCCGGGCGATGGCTCCTCGGCCGCCGGCCGATATTTGTCCGGCGACCACGCGAACGCGAGCGCCGCGCCGACCAGCGCCAGCAGCATGCCGAAGACGAAGCCGCCCAGGTTCGAGGTGATCCACGAGGCGAGCGCGAGCACGGCCGCCAGCAGCGAGTAGAACAGCCGCTGCGCCGGGTTGAACACCAGCAGGACCCCGAGCAGGCCGAGCACGATCGGCAGCAGGTAGCCGATGAACCCCTGCATGCCGACGTGCACGACGACCGGCAGCGGCGCCCGGACGGTCAGGAAGATCTCGAGTCCGCCGAGGAACACCAGCAGCCCGCCCCAGAAGGGACGGGCGTGCCGCCAGCGCCAGAAGGCCGACCGCGGCCTCATCAGCAGCCGTCGCCGGTGAAGGCCATCCGCAGGTGCGGCAGGGTGAAGCGGGCCGCGGTGGTGGCGTAGTTGTTCTGCCGCAGGTTGGCGATGTCGACGGTGTCGGCCTGCTGGCCGAAGACGCCCTCGCCGCCCTTGATCACCTTGCCGGTGGCCGGGTCGGTCACCTTGTCGAAGGTGCTGGCGTCCTGGCCGACGTTGATCCGCTGGAAGTCGGCGTCGCCGGAGATCAGGTCGGAGTCGACGACCAGGGCCCGGGCCGAGACGTCGGTGCCGGCGTCGCCCGCGGTGATCTTCAGGTTGATGCCCCCGAGCGACACGCTCTGGCACAGCCTGGTCAGCTCGGCCCGGTCGATCGCCGACACGATCAGCACCATCTGGCCGCCGGTGTCGCCCTGGTTGGGACTGTCCGGGATCATCTGGTCGAGCGTGGCGAACTGCTCGAAGCCCTCGCCGTGCAGCTTGGTCGCGGTGACCGTGAACGGCATGCCGGAGATCGAGAAGTTCGCCGCGAGCACGCCGCTCGCGGTGAGGGCGACCAGCCCGGCGGTCACCGCCCCGGTGAGGGCGAGCATGCCGCCGAAGCGCTTCCAGCGGACGCCGCCGGCGGGGACATTGTCCGGTGTGGTCATCCGTTCCACTCCTTCAATTGTGGGCCGGGAACAATGCGCGAGAATGGCGTTGTAGCTCGCAAACAATGTGCCGCAATATGTCGCGCGTCTATGTGGCGGACCGAAGTTACCGCTCGGTATCCATTCGGTCAAGGGATTGCTACCAGGGATTTCACGGCGTGAAAAGATGGGGTGGCGCCGGGTTGACGGGCGTGAGCGGCCGGGCATATACATCGACGGCATTGATTGCCTAATGGTCGACGTAAATTCCGGTGGACGTCCTCGCATCCCCCCGCAGGCGGCCCACCGGGGCGTCCCGTCCTCGAAAGGCAGGGAGGAACTCCCATGCGTGTGCCCAGAACCGTCCCGATCGCGGCCGTGGCGGCCCTGGCGCTGGCCCTGGTGGCCTCGCCGGCCCGGGCCGACGACCCGGCGGCGGTGCTCACCACCGGCGCGGCCGGCGCCGACGGCAGCAACGTGGTCGCCGGTGACGTGCTGAACGCCTCGGTGGCGGCCGGCACCACGGCCGACTTCACCACCGCGTCCGGCGGCACGACCGGCGTCAAGTGCGCCGAGTCGGCCTTCACCGCCACGGTCACCGACAACCCGGTCGCGCCCGGCGTGGCCACCGAGTCGACGACCGGCCACACGTTCGCCTCGTGCACCGCCAACATCTTCGGCGTGACCCGGGTGAACGGCGTGACCGTGAACAACCTGCCGTTCGGCACCACGGTGGACAGCGCCACCGGCGCGGTCACGGTCAGCGGCACCGACACCGCGCCGATCCGGACGACCCTGTCGCTCGGCACCATCCTCGGCTCGGTGACCTGCGTCTACCAGGCCACCAACGGCTCGATCACCGGCGCCGCGTCCAACGCCGACAACTCGATCACCTTCACCGACCAGGCGTTCACCAAGACGTCCGGCCCGATCACCTGTCCCGGCTCCGGGTTCTTCACCGCCACGTACGCGCCGGTGGCGGATACGTCTGCCGAGGGCAGCCCGGCGGTCTTCACGAACTGATCCCCTATGGAAAAGCGATCGGGGCGGCTCCCCCCGCCCCGGCCGCGAACGCGCGCCTGCCCTTCATCGACCGGCGGAAAATCGAGTCGCGACGTGCCGCCGCCCGTGCTTAGGGTGGCGGCATGTCCGTTTCGCCGTCGGCCGACGCGGCCCGTGCCGCCGAGATCCTGGCCCAGCTGTCCGCGCCCCAGCGCCTCGCGGCCTTCGCCGAGCTGGTCAAACGCGGCAAGGAGGGCGCGACGCTGGCCGAGCTGGCCTACGCCCTCGACGTGCCGGTGCAGCAGGCCGGCGAGGCGTGCGCCCGGCTGACCGGCGCGGGTCTGGCCACCGGCACCGGCAACGGCGTCTACCGGGCCGACCTCGACGCCGTGCGCCAGGCCGTGCGGGCGGTCGACCGCATGCAGCCGATCACCCCGCTGCTGGCGGAGTACCCGAACCTGAAGGGCTTCTTCGCCCATGGCCGGTTGACCGCGCTGCCGCCCACGCTGAGCGACCGGTACCAGCAGATCGGCGAGTTGTTCGCCCGCTTCCTGGCCCTCGACGGCCTGCACACCGAGGACGAGATCAACCGCCGCCTGACCGCGGTCACCGACGACGTGGCCGGCGTCCGCCGCATGCTGGTCGAGACCGGGTGGCTCGAGCGCGACCGGGCCGGCACCACGTACGGCCCGGGTCGTCCGCTGTCCCAGCCGGCGCGCTGACCTGCGGCGCGGCCGGGAAATATCCGGATCAGTTTCGCGTTTCCGCAGCGACGGGGGCAATCGGTTCGTACGGTCGGTAACCGTGCTGCGAAGAGTTCTCGCGTTCGTGCTGCCCGCCATCATCGTCGCGGTTTCCGTGCTGCCGGCACGGCCGGCGGTCGCCGCCGGGGCCGTCTGGCACGTGGTCGCGCCCGGCGAGACCATGGTGAGCATCGCCCGGGACTTCGGCCTGAGCGCCGCCGACATCGGCCGCTGGAACCAGATCGTCCCGCCGTACCCGGTGCACGTCGACGAGACCCTGCGCCTGACGCCTCCGCTCGCGCCGCTGCCGGCCTGGCGCTCCCGGATCGAGCTGGTCACGCCCGCGATGGTCGGCTGGAACCCGTTGCTGAAGTGCCCGGTCCCGCCGGCCATGCTGCGCAAGGTCTGGGTGTCCTACATCGACCTGCAGGGCGCCTACCACGACGGCAGCATCGTCGTGCACCGCGACGTCGCCGAGCGCGTGCAGCAGATCTTCTTCACGCTGTTCCGCCGGCGCTACCGCATCATGGCGATGGCCCCGATGGCGGTGAACATGCCCGGCGAGACCAACATGGCCATCGTCACCGCCGGGTACTACTGCCGCCCGGTCGGCGGCACGGACGTCTGGTCGGAACACGCCTTCGGCACCGCGATCGACATCAACCCGCTGCAGAACCCGATGATCCGCGGCGGCGCGGTCTCCCCGGCCGGCGGCAGCTACTGGCTCAACCGCAACCGCTACCTGATCGGCATGGTCCACGCGGAGGGCGCGGCGCGGGCTTTCACCGCGAACGGCTACTTCTGGGGCGGCCAGTGGCGAAGCCTGAAGGACTACATGCACTTCAGCGTGACGAACCGCTGATCACCGCAGAGCTTCGCGCCCTGATGACGGGTGCGGCTGTCCGTTGTCATTGAGGTGTGTCCGTCGTGCCAGCCGACGTTGTCTCGGCGATGGGTTCTGCCACTTATTTCTGTCCGTTCTCGCCGTGCGGACCAGTAGGAGCACGGACTGGCGCAGCGGTGGACGACTGCTGGTCGTGGAACAGCCGGCCAAGCTGGTCATGGAGGATCCGCAGCGCCGCGGCGCCGTCTCCTTGAGTCACTGGCCGTAGATTGACCCATGGATCTGATCGGCACCTACCGAGGGACGAGACCTTGACCAACCTGCCGCAGGACCGGACCGGCCGCGCCATATCCCTGTCTGAGGTCTCAGACGACAACTGGCGCGCAGTCGCAGACGTGGCACCCCACGACGAGCAACGCCGATTCGTCGCCGCGCTCGGCGCCCGGTACCTCCTGCTCTCCATGCGCGGCGGCTTATGGCACTCGCTCGCCATCCAAGCCGACGGCGCCGTCGTCGGTCACGTGATGTGGGCGCACGACAGCGACGACGGAACGCACTGGATCGGCGGCATGCTGATCGACGCGGTCGAGCAAGGCAAAGGCGTGGGTCGTGCAGCCCTGCAGGCGACAATCCGGCTGCTGAGCGGCCTGCCCGGCGCCCGAGAGATCCGGCTCTCCTACCACCCGAACAACACCGCGGCCGCCCGGCTGTACACCGAGGCCGGATTCCGCCCCACCGGTGACACCGAGGACGACGAAATCGTGGTTGCCCGGGCCGTCGACACGACGCCCGCCGCGGCTCGCGGCTGAGGCCGAGCGGCCGCCGCACTTTCCGCGGCTCGTCACCATGCGTAAGCGGATCTCTCTTCGGCGGTAGGCGCGGCAGGCGCAGCCGGACCCGTGGCGCCGAAACTCACCAACATCGACAGCAATGAGATCTCGCTGGCGAACACTCCCCAGAGCTGAACACCGCCGCGGACCTGGTGCGCTCGTTCGCCCAGATGCTGACCAGCCTGCACGGCGACCGGCTCGGCGACTGGATCGCCGCGGCCCAGCAAGCTGGATTGCCCGGCATTACCAGCTTCGCCAACGGCCTGACCAGCGATTTGGATGCTGTTATGCCGCCCGGTCGTGCCCGTTCAACTCAGCTGCGGACCGGTGGATGAGGTCCCAGAAGTCATCGAGTGTCACGTCGGTAACCTATCGCCGCCGTGCCGGACGTCGATGATCGGCAGCAGTACTGCTGCGGGTGGGCTGTTGAGCTGCCGTGGTGTGGGACCGGCTGGGGTGGCGACATCGGCGAGGCGTTGCAGGAGGCGGTCGACGGCGGCTTGGTCGTTGTTGACGCACCCGCAGCATCCGCCGTCCCGGATCGAGATCATCGGTGCGCAGCGAGCACAACTCCTCGCGGGGCAGCGCCGCGTCATCCGCCAACGCGAGCATCAGCCGGTTCCGGACCGGCTCGTCGCGGAACGCTGCCAGCAAGGCCAGCCATTGCGGCTCGGCCGGGATCCACGGCCGCTTCGTCAGCCTCGGCACCAGCCCGCGCTGCGAACCGCCGACTCGGCCAGGCCTCGGGCATACGCGTCGATCGTCCGAGCAGCACGACCCAGATCCGTCCACACCCGCAGCCACTCGGCCGCACGCTCGTGTCGGGCCAGGACCGGCCACTTCTCCTCGATGATCATCACCGGGATCAACATGGGTGCCAGCCCTCGGCAACGCCCACGACCAGTGGTTCAGCCCTCAGCGTGATTCCAAGTAACTTTAAAGATGTTCAAAAGGCAAATGTACGGGCGAGCCAGCTTCGACCTGCTTCGTCAGCGCGTACTCCTGGGCTCCTGATTGTCGTCATCCAACCGGAAGTACATATGCGATCATGTCGCGTGCAAGACAACCCATCAGCGGACGACCTGCTGATCGAGAAGCTGCGGACGCGCGCCTACGACCCCGCGTGGCGCTTCGACGAGGCTCCCGTCCCAGCCGACTGGGTGGTGCATCGGTACGGCAAGGAGCATGTCGATCTCGCCCGCGAGCGCAGCCTGGGCTTTGACAGCAACGGCATGATCTATTTTCCGGCCGGGTCAGCCGAGGCGGTCGACTACTACCAGAAAGCTGCACGCGACTCTCTTTCCACCGGTCACTGCAGCCGAGGTGGAGGATGCTGAACGGACGGTAGGGCTACATTTGCCGGAACTCCTTAGACGCCTCTACACCGAGGTCGCCAACGGTGGATTCGGTCCGGACGCTCGCGGATTCGCCTGCCTGACCGACGGCAACCGTGACCCTGAAGGCATCGTCTGGCCGTCCGCCGTCCGCATCTACCAGCGCAGCCATAAGAGCGGGGTCCTACCCGCCTCCTGGTTCGAACTCACACCCGGTGGCTGCACCATGTACTGGTACGTATCACTCACCGACCCAGACAATCCGGTCCTTCTCTACGACTCCGACGGCTGGGACGACGGGCAGCAACCCGAAGACGGCGTCACTCACGTGACCTCGTCGCTGCGCAGATGGCTCTGGACTTGGGCCGAAGGCGGAAACATTTGGGACGAAGTGCTTCGAAGGAGCTAGCGTGCGCGGGCGGCACCACACTTCGTGAGCCAGAACCCGGCACTCGCGAGCAAAACCAGCCCCAGGTCCGTCGAGTCCTGGTCGGTACACCGCAACCACGACCGGAAGACTCCGTCGAAACGGGGCGACTCAGGAGAAGGCTGACCCGTTTCGGCAAGCCGTTCCCCTGCCCGGAGGTGCCCCTGATGGGCCGCGTGCTCTCTCGTTGCGGTGCCGGCGATCGGCTGGGCGGCCGCGGCCCTGACGTTCTACTACGGGTTCAAGATGGCGTTCGGGTTCATCGACAGGGGCCGCCACACGACGACCAGCGCGGTCCTGGAGTATGCCGGCAGGCGAGCGCCAAGAGCTAGCGTTCCGTGATCCCGACAATGATGTTGATCTGGACGTGCCGGATTCGCCAGGATCTCGCCGGCGTTCGCGGCCCCATGCCGGAGAGCCCATCGGTTCACGGTGGGCCGATGTCGACGCCGACGCCGAGGTCGGCCCACAACGACAGTTCGAACAGGTGGGTGGACAGTGTCCAGTCGACCCGGACGACGCCCGCGGTGTCGGCGGCGTGGGCGGCGTCGAAGCGAGTGTTCCAGTCGCCGGCCAGGACATCGCCGGACAGCGCGACGGTGAGCGAGCCGGCGTCGGCGATCAGCGTGATCGTGACCGTCTTCGCCGGGTTGCGGATGCCGGGCAGCGTTCCCCCGAATCGGACGCGCTCGGCGGGGAGCTCGCTGATGCCCGGGGGTGCGACCATGACGACGCGGCCCTTCCAGGCCGCCGCGAGACCGTTGACGTCGCCCGACGGGGTCACCCGGTGGACTATCAGCGCGGCGCCCAGCTCGGCCCGCAGCAACGGGGACGGGCTTTCCGTGGCGCCGGGGTCGCACCAGACGACGAGGCGCTCCAGATCGCTTCGCGAAGGCACGCCTGTCACGCTAACCCAGGATGACCCCGGCGAATGTCCTCGATCTTCTCGAGCGGGCCGCCGAGGGCGCCCCGGGCCGCGCCGGCGCAGATCTCGTCGAGCTCCTCGCGGGTCACCGAGTCGTTGGCCAGCCACGCTCTGGGTCGCGCGGCAGACGCCGATCCCCGGTTCGGTCGTACGATGGCTTGCCGCCTTCATGTTTCTCGGCGGCATCGGCCGTCTGCTGTCGCTCGCGGTGCGCGGCGCGCCGCATTGGTTCCAGATCCCGCTGACCGTGATCGAGCTGGTGGTGCCGCCGCTGATCGGGGCGCTCACCGTGGACTTCCGGAAGGGACGACGGTGAACTATGACACCGAGCTGCGCCGGCACAACGAGCAGTTGCGCCGGGCGGCCGCCGTCCGTCCGGCCGATCACGTCCTCGACGTCGGCTGCGGCGCCGGCCTGACCACCCGCGAGGCCGCCCGGGCCGCGGCGCGGGGCAGCGCGCTCGGCGTCGACACCTCCGCCCCGGCGATCGAGCACGCCCGCGCACTTGCCGCGGGCCTCGGCAACATCGCCTTCGAGGTGGGTGACGCGCAGGCCCACCCGTTCCCGGCCGGCCGCTTCGACCTGGCGATCAGCCGGTTCGGCACGATGTTCTTCGCCGATCCCGTCGCGGCGTTCGCCAACATCGGGCGGGCGCTGCGCCCCGGTGGGCGCCTGGTGATGATGGTCTGGCAGGCCGGCGAGCGCAACGAGTGGAACGTCGCGCTCGACGAGGCGCTCGGCGCGACCGGCGGAGCGGGTGCCTTCTCCCTGGGCGACCCGGCGACGGTGGCGGAGATCCTCACGGCGGCCGGGTTCGGCGGCGTCGGCCTCGAAGAGGTCCGCGAGCCGCTCTGCTTCGGCCCCGATCTGCCGTCCGCCCTGGAGTGGGTCGGCGGCTTCACGTCCACGGCCGAGGCCCTGAGAAAGCCCGGCGCACGGGAACGCCTGCGCGAGACGCTCGCCGCCCATCTGACCGGCGACGGCGTCTGGTTCGACTCTCGTGCCTGGATAGTCACCGCGAACCGGGATTAGGTTCGGGTGGTGAGCGCCGGGGAGGGGTTCCGGCTCGCCGATGCGGTGGCCGACGTCTACGGCGACCTGCGGCTCGAGCCTGTCCTGCGCCGCCTGCTGCGGCACACCGCCCGCCTGACCGGCGCCGCCGCCGGCAGCGTCTCGCTGATCGACGCGGCCGCCGGGCGGTACACCAAGGCCGCCGAGTACGGCGCCTTCTGCCGGCTGGGCGACACCTTTCCGCTGGACGAGGGGGCGACCGGGCGGGCGTTCGGCCGCCGCCGGCCGGTGGTCATCCCCGAGTACGGCCAGCTGCGGGCGGGCCACCTGGACGGCGCCGACCCCAAGCGGCGCGGGCCGGCCGCGGCGGTGCCGATCTGGTGGCGGGGCGAGGTGATCGCGGTCTGCGTGACGTTCGCGCCGCGGACCGGCACGTTCGGCGCCCAGGCCGTCGACGACCTGGAGACGCTGACCCAGACCGCGGCGGCGGCGATCGTGCGCGGCGGGCGCTTCGGGCGGTCGCTGGCCTCGGTGCTGCGCCGCGCGGGCACCGTGGTCACCGAGGCGGGCGAGGTGCGCCCGGTCGCGCCGGAGGTGGCCCGGGTGGCGGCCGGCCTGGTGGCCGACGCGGGTGAGCGGCTGCGGGTCGGCATCGTCTATCGGCCCGACGGCGTGCGGGTGATGATGCGCGACGAGACCGGCGGCTCGGCCTGGGCGGCCGCGCCGCCCACGATCACCGGGGGCGAGGTCACCGTCGAACGCGTGCGCGGGTGGGGGGTCGTGCTGCGGGCGGACATCCCGTACGCGTCACCCGCGCCGTTCACCGCGCGCGAGGCCGAGGTGCTGGAGCTGATGCGGCAGGGCCTGACCTATCGGGAGATCGCCTCACGGCTGGGCCGGTCGCCGAAGACGGTGGAGAAGCACGTCGGGGCGATCATGCGCAAGACCGGCGCCTCCAACCGCACCGCCGCGGTGGTGACCGCGATGGACAACGGCTGGCTGGGGGATTCACCCCATACCGCTTTCGGGTGACCGGTGGCTGACTGGGCGCATGCCCGTGGTGGGAATGAAGGAGATCCTCGATCGCGCCCTGGCCGGGCGCTACGGGGTCGGCGCCTTCAACATCATCAATGACCTGAGCATCGAGGCGGTGCTGGCGGCGGCGGTCGAGGAACGCGCGCCGGTGATCCTGCAGACGTCGGTCAAGACGGTGAAGCAGTACGGCCGGAACCAGCTCTTCGACATCTTCCGGGCGCTGACGCGCGGCGTCGACGTGCCGGTCACGCTGCACCTCGACCACTGCCCGGACCGGGCGGTGATCTCGGACTGCCTGGCCGGCGGCTGGAACTCGGTGCTGTTCGACGCGCACGAGCTGGACGTGGCCGAGAACATGCGGCAGACGACCGAGGTGGTCGCGGAGGCCCGGCGGACCGGCGCCCACGTCGAGGGCGAGATCGAGGGCATCCAGGGGGTGGAGGACGACATCGGCTCCGACGAGGCGTCCAAGATCCATTCACTCGAGGTGGCGGTCGACTTCATCGAGCACACCGGCGTCGACTGCTTCGCCCCGGCCATCGGCAACGCGCACGGGCAGTACAAACAGGCCCCCCGGCTGGACGCGCAGCGGGTCAGCGACCTGGTCGCGGCGACCGGCGTGCCGATGGCGCTGCACGGCGGCACCGGGCTGTCCGACGAGCAGTTCACCGACCTCATCGCCCGCGGCTGCGCGAAGGTCAACATCTCGACCGCGCTCAAGGAGAGCTTCATGAGGTCCGGCCTCGAGCATCTGCGGACGGCCGAGGAGAACAACAAGTGGGATCCGCCCACGCTCTTCCGGCACCAGCGGGCCGCGGTGATGGAGATGGCCCGGCGGCACATCCGGCTCTTCGGCGGATCGGGGAAGGCGTGGTGACCGCGCTGATCTTCGACTGCGACGGGGTGCTCGCCGACACCGAGCGCTACGGCCACCTGCCCGCCTTCAACGCCACGTTCGAGCAGTTCGGCCTCCCCGCGCACTGGAGCGAGCGGGAGTACGGCGAGAAGCTCCGGATCGGCGGCGGCAAGGAGCGGATGGCCAGCCTGTTCGACGATCCCGCGTTCGCCGGCTCGGTGCGCGGCGACCGTACGGAATTGCTACTCACCTGGCATCAGGCCAAGACGGCGGCGTTCCGGAAGCTGGTGGCCGAAGGCCGCGTCCCGCCGCGACCGGGCATCGCCCGGATCATCGAGGCGGCGCTCGCGCGAGGGTGGACGGTCGCGGTCGCGTCGACGTCGGCCGAAGCTTCGGTACGGGCGGTGCTCGAGCGCGCGGTCGGTGCCGATACCGCCAGAAGAGTCCCGGTGTTCGCCGGTGACATCGTGCCGGCCAAGAAGCCCGACCCGGCCATCTACCGGCTGACCGTCGCCCGGCTCGGACTGGACCCGGCCGACACGCTCGTCGTCGAGGATTCGCGCAACGGGCTGCTGGCGGCCACCGGCGCCGGGCTGCGCTGCCTGGTGACGGTGAACGAATACACCCGCGACGAGGACTTCACCGGGGCCGTCCTCGTGGTCTCGGAGCTGGGCGACCCCGGCCGCCCGCCGATCGAGGTGCTGGCGAACCGGAGCGCGGCGGCGCCCGGCGACTACCTCACGCTCGACGACCTGCGCGCCTGTCTGGAGGAGCCGCGATGAGCACGACCGAGCAGGTGGTCCGGACGATCGCCGAGACCGCGATCGAGAACGAGAAGTTCTTCGGCGACCTGGACGCGGTCGTCGGCGACGGCGACTTCGGCTACTCCCTCGCCCGCGGCTTCGAGAAGCTCCTCGAAGGCTGGGACGACCTCGACCGCACCGACGCGGGGACCTTCCTCAAACGTACCGGAATGGTGATCGCCTCCCGGATCGGCGGCACCTCCGGGCCGCTGTGGGGCACCGCGTTCATCCGGGCCGGCACGGCCGCCGGCGACGGCGAGCTCACCGGCGAGCGGGTCGTCGCGATGCTGCGCGCGGCGATCGAGGGCATCAAGACCCGCGGTCAGTCCGACGTGGGCGACAAGACGCTGCTGGACGCGCTGGTCCCGATGACCGACCGCCTGGAGGGCGAGCTCGGCCGGGGCGCGAGCGCGCCGGAGGCGATCCGGGCGGCCGCGGCCAGCGCCCGGGAGGCGGCCGACGCCACCAGCGGCATGGTCGCCAAGCGCGGGCGCGCGGCCTACACCGGCGAGCGCAGCCGGGGCTCGGTCGACGCCGGCGCCACGGCGGTGGCCGTCATCGCCGAGCGGATCAGCGAGACCTGGAAGTGAAGGAGCGTTCGCGGTGAAGAAGTTCGTCAACGACCCGAAGAGCTACGTCCCCGAGATGCTGGAGGGCGTCGCCCTCGCCAATCCCGGCACGCTCAAGTACGTCCCCGCCTACAACCTGATCATGCGGGCCGACGCGCCCGCGGACGGGAAGGTCTCCATCGTGCAGGGCTCGGGCTCCGGCCACGAGCCGGCCCACGTGATGGCCGTCGGCAAGGGCATGCTCGACGCGGCCTGCCCCGGCGACGTGTTCGCCGCGCCGCCGATGGACTACGTCTACGAGACCGCGAAGCTGCTCGCCTCGCCCAAGGGTGTGCTGCTGCTGGTGAACAACTACACCGGCGACCGGATGGCCTTCGACATGGGCAAGGAGATGGCCGAGGCGGACGGCGTCCGCTGCGAGATCCTGACCATCAACGACGACGTCGCGGTGCAGGACTCGCTCTACACCGTGGGCCGCCGCGGCGTCGCCGGCAACTTCTTCGTGATCAAGGCGGTCGGCGCCGCGTCCGAGCGGGGCGCCGACCTCGATGAGCTGCTGCGCATCGGCAAGAAGGTCAACGACGTGACTCGTACGATGGGGGTCGCGCTCACCGCCTGCACGCCGCCCGCCAAGGGCTCGCCGCTGTTCGAGCTGGGCGGCGACGAGATGGAGTTCGGCGTCGGCATCCACGGCGAGCCGGGCCGCGAGCGCCGCAAGATGAGGTCCGCCGACGAGATCGTCGACGACATGCTCGAGGCCGTCGTCACCGACCTGCCCTACCAGCAGGGCGACCGCGTGGCCCTGATGATCAACGGCTTGGGCGGCACCCCGATCAGCGAGCTCTACATCTGCTACCGCCGGGCCCACCAGCGGCTCGCCGAGCGCGGCATCACCGTCGGCCGCAGCTATGTGAACGAGTACTGCACCTCGCTCGACATGGCCGGCGCGTCGCTGACCCTGGTCCGCCTGGACGACGAGATCGAGGAACTCCTCCGAGCGCCGGCGGAGGCCGCCATCCGGGTGTTCTGACCCGCCGGGCGGCATCGGCGAGCCCGTGGCCGGTGGACTGAAAGCGACATGAACGACCGTTCAATAGCGATCGATCAACGTCAGTGTCTACGGTCCGGGCATGACCCGTGCTCTGTATCGCTCACTTGTGGTCGCCGTCGCGGTCACGCTGGTGGCCGGGCCCGCCCCGGCCCGGGCCGCCGTGCCCACCCTCGCGGTCGGCGCGACCACGTCGGCGGCCGACACCGTCGGCAGCGGCAACACCTGTGCCGGCTTCCTCGACGAGCGGACCCACCTGGGCGACCTGGGCATCCGCCGGGTCTTCGCGTCGGCCGGGCAGTTGCCGCCGGCCGACGCGCTCAACTGTCATGACGACCACGGCGCGGTGCTCTGGTTCTCGTTCAAGACCTCGTGCGCACCAGCCGGAGTGGCGGCCGGCTGGTGCGACTCCGAGATCCAGAACATCGCGCTGGCCATGCCGGCCGACGGCTACCTCACCTATCAGCACGAGCCCGAGAACGACATGACCGGCGTGCAGTTCGTCGCCGCGTTCCAGCGGGTCTACACCGTCGCGAAGGCGGCCAATCCCGGCCTGACCGTGGTGCCGATCTACATGTCGTACCAATGGCGGCCGGGGTCGTCCAAGGTCACCGACAACGGCACCGGCGGGAACCACGAGATCCAGGACTGGATCGTCCCGCCGGCGTACGCCGACGCGTACGGGCTGGACCTGTACTGGCAGGCCGGCACCCGCGGCAGCGAGCCGGACGACCCGGTCAGCATCGGCCTCGACCCGCGGATGACCCGCTGGTACAACGCCGTCGCCGGCCTCGGCCGGCCGCTCACCCTGCCGGAGTGGGGCATCGACGACGACCAGGGCGTGCGGGCGTCGCGGGGCCCGGCGATCCGCGCTTCGCGCACCTGGCTGACGAGCCACAACTTCCACGTCGTCAGCTACTGGCAGCTGGACAACTGGTACCTGGACGCGGCCACCGACCCCGACGGCGTCGCGGCGTATCAGGAGCTGGTGGCCGCGGCCGTCCCGTAGGCAAGAACAACGGCGCCGCGCCCGCCCTCCGGGCAGGCGCGGGCGCCGCGGGCGAACTCAGTACGTGAAGGCTCCGACCAGGTTGCGCAGCTCCTCGGCCGTACGCGCGACCTCGTTCGACGCCTGGCGGGTCTGCTCGACGCCCGCGGCCGAGGTGGCGCCGGCCGCCGACACGTCGGCGATGTTGACCGCGATGCGGCGGGAGCCGCCGGCGACCTCGCCGATGCTGCGGCTCATCTCGCCGGTGGTGGCGGTCTGCTCCTCGATCGCCGAGGCGATCGTGGTCTGGAACTCGTTGATCTGGTTGATCACCTCGGAGATGCGGGAGATGACCTCGACCGCGCCGGTGGTGCCCTGCTGAATCGCCGCGACCCGGGCGCCGATGTCCTCGGTGGCCTTCGCGGTCTCCTGGGCCAGGTCCTTGACCTCGGAGGCGACCACGGCGAAGCCCTTGCCCATCTCGCCGGCCCGGGCCGCCTCGATGGTGGCGTTGAGCGCGAGCAGGTTGGTCTGCTCGGCGATCGCGGTGATCAGCTTGATCACGTTGCCGATCTCGGCGGACGACTCGCCGAGCCGGCGCATGGTCTCGGTGGCGCGGGCGGCCTCGGCCACGGCGACCATGGCCACCTGGGCCGACTCGCTGGTGTTGCGGGAGATCTCGCGGATCGCCAGGCCCATCTCGTCGGAGCCGGCCGCGACCGACTGCACGTTGCGGGAGATCTCCCCGGCCTCGGCGGCCGCGGAGGCGGTCTGCGCGTTGGTGTCCCCGGCGGCGTCGGCGATCGTGCCGGCCACCGCGGACAGCTCGGTCGAGGCGCTGGCCAGCATGTCGGCGTCGGCGGCGATGGTGCCCATCGACGCGCGCAGGGACTCGAGCGAGCCGTCCAGGTGGGCGGCCATCGTGCCGAGCTCGTCCTTGCTGGTGATGCCGCTGCGGACGGTGAGGTCGCCCCGGGCCAGCGCGTCGACGACCGCGCCGAGGCGGCGCACCGGCCGGAGGATCGAGCGGACCAGCGGGACCGCGAAGGCGATCATGATGAGCAGGCCGGCGGCCGCGACGAGCAGGGCGAGCAGCCGGGAGAAGGCGACCGTGGCGTCCATGTCCTTCTGCTCCTGGACCGCGGCGGCACTGGCCTCGTCGACGAGCGCGCCGAGCTCGTCGTCGGTCTTGTGGTTGCGCTCGGCGATCTCGCCGATCTTGCCGACCGCGGCGGCCCGGTCGGTGCGGGCGTTGCCGGTGAACTCGGTGACGAACGCGCTGAAGTCGACGAAGTCGGGGCGGATCGCGGTGAAGCGGGCCAGCATGCCGGGGGTGAGGCCGGACGCGGCGACCGCGTCGGCGGCCTCGGTGGAGGACTGCACGTCGTCGGCGACGTCCTGGGTGACGTCCTGGCCGAGCAGCGACCGGTACGCGTCGACCTTCAGCTCGCTCTGCCGGGTGTCGAGGTGGTTCAGCGCGCCCAGCCCTTGCTCGAGGCCGGTGATCGTGCGGCTCTGCTCGGCGACCCGGTGCTGGCCGTACAGGTTGATGCCGGCCAGCGCGGCCAGCAGCACGGACCCGGTGCCGACGATGAGCCCCAGTCGCTTCGCGACGCCGATGTCTTGCAGTCTCCGCATGTGCTCTGCCTCTGCTGGTCTGCCGCTGCTCGCGCGAGGCGACACGGATCGTCTGTCGTCCGGCAGATCGACGAGTGAGGCAGCTCACCTGAGCGCGGCAACCGCAATGCAACGCGGAAACCTGAAGTCCGGCGATTCGCGACGCTCCCGGTGGAGCCCCAGCCCGCGGAGCCGGAGCCCGCGGACCTGGAGCCCGCGGAGCCGGAGCCCGCGGAGCCGGGAGCTACCAGCCGGCGAGCACCTCGTCGACGGTGACCGCGGTGGGGGCGGACGGCGGGCCGGCCGGGGTGCGGCCGAACCGGGGCGCCGGCGCCGGCTGGGCCAGGCCGTCGACCTCGACGAAGGTCTTGCGGGCCCGGTTGTGCGGGTGGGCGGGCGCCTCGGTGGGGGAGAGCACCGGCGCGACACAGGCGTCGGTGCCGGCGAAGACCGCGGCCCACTCATCCCGGGTACGCGTCGCGAAAACTTCCGCGAATCTCGCCCGCAAGGCCGGCCACCCGTCCCGGTCGAGTTGCCCGGGCAGGT
The DNA here is from genome assembly GCF_042664765.1 of Paractinoplanes rhizophilus. Lineage (NCBI taxonomy): Bacteria > Bacillati > Actinomycetota > Actinomycetes > Micromonosporales > Micromonosporaceae > Paractinoplanes > Paractinoplanes rhizophilus. The sequence continues at coordinate 124,110 of NZ_JBHTBJ010000007.1, forward strand.
CGGCCTCCGCCAGGCCGAGCCCGTCGAGCAGCGCCGCGTAGAAGGGCGGCTCCAACGCGCCGACCGCCACGAAACCGCCGTCCGAAGTTTCGTATGTGTCGTAGAAAGGCGCCCCGCCGTCGAGCAGGTTGGCCCCGCGCGGGAACGGCCAGGAACCGTCGGCGATCATGCCGTGGAACAGCGCCATGAGCAGCGCCGAGCCGTCCACCATCGCGGCGTCGACGATCTGCCCGCACCCGGAGCGCTCCCGTTCCAGCAGGGCCGCCAGGATCCCGACGGCGAGCAGCATGCCGCCGCCGGCGAAGTCGCCGATCAGGTTGAGCGGCGCGTGCGGCCGTTCCCCGGCGCGCCCGAGCGGCTCGAGCGCCCCGGCGACGGCGATGTAGTCGATGTCGTGCCCGGCGCGCGCAGCGAGCGGCCCGTCCTGGCCCCAGCCGGTCATCCGCCCGTACACGAGCCGGGGGTTGATCTTCTCGCAGTGCGCCGGGCCGAAGCCGAGGCGCTCGGCCACCCCGGGCCGGTAGCCCTCGACCAGCACGTCGGCGCGCTCCACCAGGCGCAGCAGGGCGTCGAGGCCGTCCGGCGCCTTCAGGTCGAGCTCGACCACCCGGCGGCCGCGCTGCAACGGCCCGGGCGGCGGGACGTGCCCGCCGCCGGGCCGGTCGACCAGGATCACGTCGGCGCCGAGGTCGGCCAGGATCATGCAGCCGAACGGTCCCGGCGCCAGCCCGGCGAGCTCGACGACCCGGACCCCGGCGAGGGGTCCGCTCATGCCGGCGCGAATCTTTCGCCGTACCGGGCGGCAAGTTGCGCGGCGCGCCCGGCGAAGTCCGCGTGTTGTTTCGCGAACCGCAGCACCCCGCCGGTCCACGCCGGATAGCCGATGCCGAGGATCGAGCCGATGTTGCCGTCCTCCTCGGTGCGCAGCACGCCCTCGTCGAGACACTTGCGCGCGTCGAGCGCCTCGGCGAACAGGAAACGGTCCTGCAGGTCCGCGAACGGCACCGCGCGGCCCTCGGGGGTGGCGAGCGTCGTGAGGCCGTCCCACAGGCGAGTGCGGCGGCCGTTCTCGTACGTGTAAAAACCGCGCCCCGAAGCGCGGCCCGGCCGGTCGTGCTCGTCGACCATGGCGTCCACGAGATCGTGCGACGGGAGCCGCTCGAAGGCGTCCGTCGCCGCCTCGAACTGCCGCCGGATCCGCTGGATCAGCGCGATGCTCACCTCGTCGGCCAGCGCCAGCGGCCCGGTCGGATAGCCGGCCTGCAGCGCGGCCTGCTCGATCGACGGAGCCGGGACGCCCTCGGCCAGCATGCCGATCGCCTCGTCGAGAAACTTTCCGATCACCCGGCTGGTGAAGAACCCGCGCCCGTCGTTGACCACGATCGGGGTCTTGCCGATGCGCCGGCCCAGGTCGAACGCGCGGGCCACGGCCTCGTCGCGGGTCTGCCGGCCGACCACGATCTCCAGCAGCGGCATCTTGCCGACCGGCGAGAAGAAGTGCATGCCGATGAAGTCGGCCGGACGCCCGGACGACGAGGCCAGGCCGGTGATCGGCAGCGTCGACGTGTTGGAGGCGAGCAGCGCGCCGGGGGCGAGAACCGGCTCCACCTCGGCGAAAACTTTCGCTTTCAGCGCCGGATCCTCGAACACCGCCTCGATCACCACGTCGCAGCCGCGCAGGTCCTCGATGTCGGCGGTGGTGACGATGCCCGGGCCGGCCGCTCGCTCGGCCAACGACGGGGTCACGTCCTTGACGACCACCGGCAGGCCGGCGCGGGCGCAAGCTTGCGCGATCCCGGCGCCCATCATGCCCGCGCCGAGCACGGCAACTTTCGTGGCCGGCAGCACTTCGGCGCGCGGCCGGGCGAGGCCGCCGTTGACCGCGCGCATGTCGAAGAACAGCGCGCCCATCATGTTCTTGGCGATCTGCCCGGTGAGCAGGGTGATCAGGTGCCGGGTCTCGATCACCTCGGCGGTCGCGAAGTCGACCTGCGCGCCCTCGACCGCCGTCGCCAGGATCGCCTCGGGCGCCGGTAGGCGGTTGCCCTTGAGCTGCTTGCGCAGGGTGGCGGCGAAGGCGGGCAACTGCGCGGCCAGTTTCGGGGTGCTGGGCGAGCCCCCGGGGATCTTGAAGCCGGGCCGGTCCCACGGCTGGGCGGCGCCGGGGTTGGCCGCGATCCAGGCCCGGGCTTTCGCGAACATTTCCTCGGGGGTCGCCGCGACCTCGTCGACCAGGCCGTTCTCGGCCGCGTCCGCCGGGCGCATCCGCCGTCCGGTGAGCAGCCAGGTGGTCAGGGCCGGGGCCAGGCCGAGCATGCGTACGGTGCGGGTCACGCCGCCGGCTCCGGGCAGCAGGCCGAGCGTCACCTCGGGGAAGCCGAGCCGGGTGCCGCGGGCGTCCAGGGCGACCCGGTGGTGGCAGGCCAGGGCGATCTCCAGGCCGCCGCCGAGCGCCGCGCCGTTGATCGCGGCGACCACGGGCCGGCCGTAGGTCTCCAGGCGCCGCAGGTCCCGCTTGATCGTGCCGAGCAGCTCGGCGAGCCGCTCGGTGTCGCCGGGCGTGGCGGTGCTCATCAGGGTGATGTCGCCACCGGCGAAGAAGGTGGTCTTCGCGCTGGTCACGATCACGCCGGTGACCTCGTCGCGCTCGGCCTCCAGGCGGTCGAGGGCCGCGGACATCCCCTCGACGTACGCGGCGTTCATCGTGTTCGCGGACTGGCCGGGGTCGTCCATGGTGAGCGTGACGACGCCGTCCGCGGCGCGTTCGTACTGGAACATCAGAGCCTCTCGATCACGGTGGCGACGCCCATGCCGCCGCCGATGCACAGGGTGACGACGGCGCGGCGCTGATCGCGGCGCTCCAGTTCGTCCAGGGCGGTGCCGAGCAGCATCGCGCCGGTCGCGCCGAGCGGGTGGCCGAGCGCGATGGCGCCGCCGTTGACGTTGACCTTCTCGGGATCGAGGCCGAGGTCGCGCTCGTACTTGAGCACGACCGCGGCGAACGCCTCGTTGATCTCGAAGAGGTCGATGTCGCCGGTCTGCAGGCCGGCGATCGCGAGCGCCTTGCGCGTCGCCGGGATCGGGCCGGTCAGCATGATCGTCGGCTCGGCGCCGGTCACCGCCGCGGCCACGATGCGGGCCCGCGGGGTCAGCCCCGCTCGTTCGCCCGCCTCTTGCGAGCCGATCGCGACGATCGCCGCGCCGTCCACGATCCCCGACGAGTTGCCGGCGTGGTGGACGTGGTCGATCCGCTCGAGCCAGTGGTATTTCTGCAGCGCCACGGCGTCGAAGCCGGCCGCCTCGCCGATCGTGGCGAAGGACGGCGTGAGCTTGGCCAGACCCTCGCGGGTGGTGTCGGGGCGCGGGTGCTCGTCGGCGCGGAGGACGGTCAGGCCGCTGGGGTCGCGCACGGGCACGATCGAGCGGTCGAAGTGCCCGGCGGCGATCGCCTTGGCCGCCCGTTCCTGCGAGCGCAACGCGTACCCGTCGACGTCCTCCCGCGAGAAGCCCTCGACGGTGGCGATCAGGTCGGCGCTGATGCCCTGCGGGACGAAGCCGGTGTCCAGGGCGGTCTCGGGGTCGAGGAACCAGGCGCCGCCGTCGGAGCCCATCGGGTTGCGCGACATCGACTCGACGCCGCCGGCCAGGATCAGGTGCTCCCAGCCGCCGCGGATGCGGGCCGCGGCCTGGTTGACCGCCTCGAGGCCGGAGCCGCAGAAGCGGTTGAGCTGCACCCCGGCGGTGGTGTCGGGCAGGCCGGCCAGCAGCGCGGCGGCGCGGGGGAGGTCGCCGCCCTGCTCGCCGATCGGGGTGACGATGCCGAGCACGAGGTCCTCGACGGCGGCCGGGTCGAGCCCGGGGTTGCGTTGCCGGATCGCGTCGATCAGGCCGGTGACCAGCGAGATCGATTTGACGCCGTGCAGCGCGCCGGTCGGTTTGCCGCGGCCGCGCGGGGTGCGCACCGCGTCGAACACGAAAGCCTCAGAGGACACGGGCGATCAGCTCCTTCATGATCTCGTTGGTGCCGCCGTAGATCTTCTGCACCCGCGCGTCGGCGTACATCCGCGCGATCGGGTACTCCGTGGTGTAGCCGTAGCCGCCGAAGATCTGCAGGCACTTGTCGACGACCTCGCACTGCCCCTCGGTGAGCCACAGCTTGGCCATCGCGGCCGTCGGCACGTCGAGCTCACCACGGGCATGGCGGGCGATGCAGTCGTCCAGGAAAATCCGGGACGCACGCGTACGGGTGGCGCAGTCGGCCAGCACCATGCGGGTGTTCTGGTGGCCGAGCAAAGGTTTCCCGAAAGCGGTGCGCTCTTTCGCGTACGCGACGGTCAGTTCCAGTGCACGTTGCATGGCGGCCACCGCGCCGACCCCGATGACCAGCCTTTCCTGAGGAAGCTGGGCCATCATCTGGTAGAAGCCCGCGCCCTCTTCGCCGAGAAGATTCGCCGCGCTGACCCGGAAACTGTCGAAGAACAACTCGGCCGTGTCGTTGGCGTGCAGGCCGATCTTGCCGAGCAACCGGCCGCGCTGGAATCCCGCCGGTTCGCCGGAAACTTCGCACACGATCAGGCTGATGCCGGCGGCGCCCTGCGACGAGTCGGTCTTGACCGCCAGGATGACCAGGTCGGCCAGGCCGCCGTTGGTGATGAACGTCTTCGACCCGCTGATCACGTAGTCGTCGCCGTCCCGCACCGCCGTGGTGCGCATCGCCTGCAGGTCGGAGCCGCCGCCGGGCTCGGTCATCGCGATCGCGCCGATCAGCTCGCCGGTGCAGAGGCCGGGCAGCCAGCGCCGCTTCTGCTCCTCGGTGCCGTAGTGCCGCAGGTAACCGGTGACGATCCCGTTGTGCACGGCCAGGCCGAGGCTGCCCTCGCCGGCCATCGTCTGCTCGTGCAGCAGCACCGCCTCGTGGGTGAAATCGCCGCCGCCCCCGCCGTACTCCTCGGGCACGCTCAGGCCGAGCAGGCCCAGCTCGCCGGCGCGCCGGTAGTGCTCGCGGTCGGGGTGGCCCTGCCGCTCGAGGCGATCGGCGTGCGGCAGCACCTCTTCGGCGAAGAAGTCACGGGCCAGCTCGGCGAGGTCGTCGTGCTCCGGCTTCAGCCACGGCGGGGCGTACCCGTCCAGTCCGGGGGTGGGCATGACTCCACTCTCCCGGGATTGTTGGCAGTGTGTCAACAAGCTCCGGCCGGTAAGGTCGCCCTCGTGAGTGTGGAGCTGGGGCAGCGCCGCCGCCTCGAGCCGGACGCCCGCCGCGAGCAGATCCTGTCGGTCGCCGTGCGGCTGTTCGGCGAGCGCGGCTACGCCGACGTGTCGACCGGCGACGTGGCCCGCGGCGCCGGCGTGGCCCGCGGCCTGGTCAACCACTACTTCGGGACCAAGAAGGAGCTGTACCTCGAGGTCATCCGGGTGATGCTCACCGTCCCCGAGACCGCCCTGACCCGGCTCCCGCCCGCCGACGACCTGCCCGCCCGCGTGGACACGATCGTGTCCTGGTTCCTCGACGTGGTCTCCCGGCACAGCACGTCCTGGCTCGGCGCGATCACCGCCGGCGGCATGGCCGGCGACACCGACGTGGACCGGGCGATCGCCGAGGCCATCGACGTCGCCGCCGACCGCGTGCTCACCGCCGTCGGCCGGCCCGGCGGCAGCGGCGCGCTGCATGCGATGGCCCGGTCCTACGTGGGCCTGGCCAACTCCACCGCGCGCGAGTGGCTGCAGCGGGGCGAGCTCACCCGCGCCCAGGTCCACAACCTGCTGACGGCCACCCTGCTGACAATGGCGGACCAGGTGTTCCCCGACATCGGCGCCTGACCGGCCGGTCACCGTCTCTCCGGTGACCGACGCACGCCAAGCCTGGCGGCGGACCCATGCGCGCTGGCGCGCGTCGCGGCCGGGACCGGGTTCGTCTGCCTCGGCGCTTCCTGAGGCGCGCTACGAGGATCCGATCAGTTGCCGCCGTCCCGGTCGGGTCCGAGGCGCTCGACGTGCGCCTCGGGACCCGGGAAGATCAGCCCCTCGTGCCCGTCGTCGAGCCATTTCACCTCGTAGGGCGGAGTGCCGTCCGGATGCCGCAACGCCGTCACCACCCCGACCCGCGTGGTGTCCCCGACATGCACGCCCTTGACCACGATCCGGTCGCCCACCTGTGCCTTCATCCTCCACCTCCGGCGTGTGCGTGGCTCCCCACCGCAGCATGCCCCCGGCCCCCGGGCCCGGTCCAGGAAACGATCTCGCGCACCGGAATCAGCGGCGCGGGAACAGGGTGTAGCTGAACGAGATCACGAAGTCGATGACCAGGACGACGGTCCACACGCCCAGCACCGACCACAGCGGGCGCACCCGGTCGAGGTCGCCCACCAGCGCCGTGAAGACGCCGAGCACCGCGGCCCCGATCACGTACGCCAGCAGGTGCCTCGTCCACAGCCGGCGCTCCCGGGCGGCGTGCGCCGGGCCGGTGCGGGGCGGCTTGACCGGAGGCGGGCCGCCGGCGAAGCGGTGGGCGAAACGCTGGTCGGCCCAGCCGATCATCTGCGGGCCGAACGCCACCGACGTTCCGATGTAGACCGCCGCCAGGCCGTGCGCGGGGTCGGCCGTGCCGCCGTTGAGCAGGTCGATCAGCGCCACCGCCAGCAGCACCACGTCGACCGCCGGCACCGCCAGCAGGAGCACGGTGCTGAGCCGGCGGGCGCGCAGCACGTACCGCGCGGCCAGGCCCGCCACGAGCAGGACCCAGAATCCGATCTCACAAGCGACTATCACGGGTAGCATTTCTCGTTTATAACACGGTCGTGCTATAAAGATGGCATGCCCAAGGTCGTGGATCGCCGGCAGCGCCGCAAAGAGCTGGCCGCAGCCGTCTGGCGGGTCATCGTGCGCGACGGGGTCGCCGAGGTCTCGATCCGGTCGGTGGCGGCCGAGTCGGGCTGGTCGACCGGGGCCTTGCGGCACTACTTCGCCACCCGCGCCGAGTTGCTGGCGTTCGCATGCGAGGAGGTGATCGCCCAGGTCACCGACCGGCTGGCCACCATGCCGGTGCCCGCCGATCTGCGCGCGGCGGCCGGCGCCGTGCTCCTGGAGACCATGCCGGTCGACGAGCGCCGCCGCACCGAGGCCGAGATCGCCTTCGCGTTCCTGGCTCTCGGCCTGCGGGATCCCGCGCTCGCCCGGGTCCAGCGGCTGCACTTCGGCAGCATGTTCGAGCTGTGCCTGCGACTGGTCACGCAGCTGGCGCCCGGCCGGCCCGCGCCCCGCGAGGCGGCCCGGCACCTGCATGCCCTCGTCGACGGCCTGACCGTGCACGTGCTGGCCGGCCACCTCGGCCCGGCCGAGGCGATCGATCAGCTGAACGCGCATCTGGACACCCTGGCGGGGCCGCCCGGCGGCGGATGACGAGAGAATGCGGGGATGCCGCTGCTGTCCGCCCTCCTGCAACCCGACGATCTCGACGCCGCGCTGTCCACGCCGGACGGCGCCTTCTCCCGGCACGACCTGCTCGGCTGGGCCGCGTCGGTGGCCGCCGACCTGGACGGCGCGCCGATCGTCGCGGTGCGCGCGGCGCCGGGCGCGGCGACCGTCGCGGCGATCGCCGGGGCGCTGCTCGCCGGGGTGCCGATCGTGCCGGTCCCGCCGGACGCCGGCCGGCTCGAACGCGAGCACATGCTCAAGGACTCGGGCGCCGCGCTGCTGCTGTCCGACGACCCGGAGGCGGCCGGCGAGAGCGCGCTCCCGGTCGTACGCGTCTCTCGTCGCGCCAGAGCGACCACCCTCCCAGCGGAACCGGCCGACGGCGCCCCCGCGCTCGTGCTGTACACCAGCGGCACCACGGGCGCGCCGAAGGGGGTGGTGATCTCCCGCGCGGCGATCGCCGCCGATCTGGACGCGCTCGCCGAGGCCTGGCAATGGACGCCGGCCGACACGCTGGTGCACGGTTTGCCGCTGTACCACGTGCACGGCCTCGTTCTCGGAGCTCTGGGGCCCCTCCGGCTGGGCGGCCGGCTCACGCACACCGGGCGGCCGACCCCGGAGGCGTACGCGGAAAGCGCCGGCACCATGTATTTCGGCGTCCCCACCGTCTGGTCCCGGATCGCCGCCCGCCCGGACGCCGCCCGCCGCTTGTCGGCGGCGCGGCTGCTCGTCTCCGGCAGCGCGCCCCTGCCCGGCCCGGTCTTCCACACGTTGCGCGAGCTGACCGGCCAGGCGCCCGTCGAGCGGTACGGGATGACCGAGACCCTGATCACGGTGAGCGCCCGCGCCGACGGCGACCGGCGCGCCGGGCAGGTGGGCCGGCCGCTCGCCGGGATCACCACCCGGATCGTCGACGACCAGGGCGCCGCCGTGCCGAACGACGGGGTGACGATCGGGCACCTGCAGGTCCAGGGGCCGACGCTGTTCGACGGTTACCTGCGCGGCGGCAGCATCCAGTCGTGGGGCGAGGGCTGGTATCCGACCGGCGACGTGGCGACGATCGCGCCGGACGGCTGGCACCGCATCGTGGGGCGGGCCTCGACCGACCTGATCAAGACCGGCGGCTACCGGGTGGGCGCCGGGGAGGTGGAGGACGTGCTGCTGCTGCATCCGGCGGTGCGCGAGTGCGCGGTGGTCGGCCTGCCGGATCCCGACCTGGGGGAGCGCATCACGGCGTTCGTCGTGGGTGACGCGGTGGCCGAGGCCGAGCTGATCGGCTTCGTGGCGGAGCGGCTGGCCGCCCACAAGCGGCCCCGGCAGGTGGTGCGGGTGCCGGAGCTTCCGCGCAACGCGATGGGCAAGGTGCAGAAGGGGCGCCTGCGGGCCGAGGGTCAGGGCGCGGCGACGGCGAGCAGCCCGTCGGCGAAGGTGCGTCGCCAGTTCACGTAGTCGTGGCCGCCCACGTACTCGGTGTAGGTGACCTCGTACCCGCGCCGCACCAGCGCGTCCCGCATCCGCCGCACCACGGTGAGCTGGTCGGGCGCGCCGTCCGGGCCGGGCATCGTCTCGCGGTTCCCCACGTCGAGATAGAAGCGCACATCCACCCGCGGGTGCTTGGCCACCTGCCGGATCAGCCAGCCCGGCGAGCCCTCGCGCGGGCTGGGCCACCAGAAGCTGCCGGACTGGGCGATCACCCCGCCGAACGTCTCGTGGGCGCACATCCCGACGTACGCCGCCGCGAGCCCGCCGCGTGACACGCCGGCGATCACGTTGCCGCGGCGGTCGCGGCCCGCGCCCAGGGTGGCGCGCGCCCAAGGGATCAGCTCGTCGGCCACGAACGTGTGGATCGGGCGGGTGGGCCGCAGGTCGCGCTCCCGGCTGGCCTCGAAGCTGCTCACCAGCAGCGCCATCGTGGGCGGGATCGCGCCGGCGGCGATCAGGTTGTCCAGGACGGTGGGGACGCGCAGGACGCGGCGGGCGATGTAGCCGTCGAAGACCACCAGGACGGGCAGGCCCTCGGCCGGGGTGCCGGCCGGGCGGTAGACCGTCACGGGCCGGGGGCCGCCGAGCGCGGCGCTCGGAATGGTCACCTCGGTGAGGGTGCCGGCGGGCACGCCGGGGCGTGGCCGCGTCCAGGGCTCGGGCGGGGCGCCGGGCAGTTCGAGCACGGACAGCCAGCAGTCGTGGTCGCCGGGGTCGGCCGGGTCGGCCGGGAACAGCAGGCGCGCCGGGTTGCCCGCGTCGATGTGCGTGTGGCCGGCGCCGGAGTCGTCGGCGGGGGCCTGCTCGGCGCCGTCGTGGGCCAGGCAGTAGACGGTGCGCAGCGCGGACGGCATGCGCTGGGTGCCGTGCCACAGGTCGGTGCCGGGCGCCCGCGACATCGGCACGTCCACGCCCCACCAGGCCCGCGTGGTGGCCGCCTCGCCCCGCCACAGGAACGTCACGAGCGCCGACTCCTCGTCGCAGGGCTCGACGAGGGGGGTGCCGCGCTCGGTGGCCGCCGCCCAGAAGTCCGCCACATGGGCGGGGGACAAGTCGGACAACAGCCGGCTGATGCTCGAGCTTCGCAAGACGTCCCCCCGTGCCCCGGCGTGACGGTTCCGCAACCGAGCGTTCCAAGTCGATCTTCAGGTGTCAAGCGATCGAAGTCGATAAACATGCTCTCCACAGCAAAATCAAAACCTCAGCTCGCGTACGCGTGCAGCCCGCTCAGCAGGGCTGCCAGGCCGGCCTTGGCATCCGCGAAGAGCATCGCGGTCCGCGGGTCCGTATAGAGCTCGTTGTCGATGCCCGCGTAGCCGTGCCCCAGTGACCGTTTGAGCACGATGACCGAGCGTGCCTTGTCGACGTCGAGGATCGGCATCCCGGACACCGGGTTGCCGGGCCGCCGCGCCGCCGGGTTGGTCACGTCGTTCGCCCCGACCACGAGCACCACGTCGGTGCGGGCGAACTCGGGATTGCTCTCCTCCAGATCACGCAGCTGCGGGTAGGGCGCGTTCGCCTCGGCCAGCAGCACGTTCATGTGCCCCGGCATCCGCCCGGCCACCGGGTGGATCGCGTAGGTCACCTCGACCCCGCGCTCGGTGAGCGCCTCGGCCAGGGCGACCGCCTCGTGCTGGGCCTGGGCGGCCGCCAGCCCGTAGCCGGGGACGATGACGACCTTGCCGGCGTACGCGAGCTGGATCGCCGCGTCGTCGGGAGTGATCTCCCGTACCGATGCCGAACCCGGGCCCGCGGCGACCGCGACCGCGTCGCCGGTGCCGTAACCACCCGCGATGATCGCGCCGATCGGCCGGTTCATGGCGTCGGCCATGAGCTTGGTCAGGATCGCGCCGGCCGCGCCCACCAGGCCGCCGGCGATGATCAGCGGGGTGCTCTCCAGGACGAAGCCGGCCATCGCGACCGCGGTGCCCGTGCACGCGTTGAGCAGCGAGATCACCACCGGCATGTCGGCGCCGCCGATCGGCAGCGTGAGCAGCACGCCGGCCGCCAGCGCGGCGACCGCGACCCCGGCCAGCAGCCACGGCTCGGCGTCGCCGGCGACGAACCAGATGCCCATCGCCACCGCGGCCACGGCGAGCCCGGCGGAGATCCACCGCCCGGACGGCACGGTGATCGGCCGGCCCGGGATACGCCCGGCGAGCTTGCCCGAGGCGACCAGCGAGCCGGTGAAGGTGACCGCGCCGATCGCGACGTCGAGCACGCCGGTGACGGCGGCCTGCGCCGACGCGGCCCGGTCGCCCAGCGCGATCAGGGCCGCCGCGCCGCCGCCGACGGCGTTGAACAGGCTGACCAGCTGCGGCATCGCGGTCATCTTGACCCGCCGGGCGGCGATCAGTCCGGCGGCGCCGCCGGCCACCGACCCGATGACCAGGGCGAGCACCGCCGGCGACGTGAGGCCGCCCTGGTCGATGAGGACGACGGCGGTGGTGAGGATGGCGACGGTCATGCCGACGGCGGAGATGCGGTTGCCGCGGCGGGCGGTCGCGGGCGCGTTCATCAGGTGCAGGCCGGCCACGAAGCTGGTCGCGCAGGCGAGGTAGACCAGGTGGACGATCGTGTCGAAGGCGCTCATGACCGGCTCCGGAACATCGCGAGCATGCGGTCGGTGACCAGGTAGCCGCCGGCCACGTTCATGGCGGCGCAGAACGCGGCGACGGCCAGCAGCACGTAGCCGCCGACGCCGGTCACGGTGGCGGCCAGCAGCATCACGCCGACGATGACCACGCCGTGGATCGCGTTGGCGCCGGACATCAGCGGGGTGTGCAGGGTCGCCGGCACCTTGCTGATCACCTCGAAGCCGACCAGCAGCGCGAGCGTGAAGACGGTCAGATCGGCCAGCAACATCGGGCTCATGAGCGGATCTCCCGTTCGAAGAGGGCCTTGACCCGGGGATGCACGACGTGGCCGCCGTGGGTGACGATCACGGCCTGCTGGATCTCGTCGTCGAGGTCGAGAACGACCTCGCCGCCGGGCATCAGGGCGGCGATCAGGGCGAGCAGATTTCTTCCGTACGCCGTGGACGCGGCGCTCGGCACGGTCGCGGCGAGGTTGGCCGCCCCGATCACGGTGACGCCGCCGTCGGTGACCGTGCGGGTGTCCGGGACCGAGCCCTCGACGTTGCCGCCGGCCGCGGTGGACGCCAGGTCGATCACCACCGAGCCCGGCCGCATCGCGGCGAGCGCGTCCGCGGCGACCAGCAGCGGCGGCGACCCGCCCGGCACCTGGGCGGTGGTGATCACGACGTCGAAGCGGGGCACCGCCCGGGCCAGCCCGCGCAGCTGGGCCTGCGCCTCGTCGCCGGTGAGCTCGCGCGCGTAGCCGCCCTCGGCGTCGGCGCTGGGCGTGCCCAAGTCGAGCACGGCGGCGCCGGTCGAGGCCAGGTCGGCGCGGGCCGCCTCGCGCACGTCGTACCCGGTGACCAGCGCGCCGAGCCGGCGCGCGGTGGCGATCGCCTGCAGGCCGGCGACGCCGGCGCCGAGGACCAGGACCTGGGCCGGGCGGGTGGTGCCGGCGGCGGTCATCAGCATCGGGAAGAAGCCGGGGTACGCCTCGGCGGCCAGCAGCGCCGCCTTGTAGCCGGCCACGTTGGCCTGCGAGGTCAGCGCGTCCATCGCCTGCGCCCGGCTCAGCGTGCGGGGCAGCAGGTCGAGACTGATCGCGGTGACGCCGGTGGCGGCCAGCCGCTGGGCCAGGCCGGGATCGTGCAGCACCCCGAGCAGGCCGATCAGCACCTGGCCGGGGCGGCAGTCGCCGGCGTCCTCGGGCGGGTGCAGGCAGAGCACGATGTCGCTCTCCGCGTACACCTGCCGGCGGCTGCCGACCGCGCAGCCGGCGCCGGTGTAGCTCACGTCCTCGAACCAGGCCCGATGGCCGGCGCCGGTCTCCACCAGCACCTCGACGTCCTGTTTGCGCAGCCGCTCGGCCCCGTCCGGGGGGAGAGCGACCCGCCGCTCCCGCCCCGCCGTCTCCCGCAGCACCCCGACCGTTGTCATGTCCACCTCGTCGTAGATCGACCCCGTCGCCTTCGACTCTGGCCCATGACGGCGTTCGTGGCCACCTACCGCGGTGTGTCATACCCCGGTCCGCCGCGCTTCGGCGGCCTCGGCGCCTCCTGCCGCGGTGTGTCATACCCCGGTCCGCCGCGGTATTCATACCCCGGGCCGACGCGCGCCGGCGCCGCCGGGGCCAAGATGGAGGCCGGAGGTGACGGGATGCGGGGATGGCAGGTGGAGCACCCGGGCCCGGACATCGCGCGGGCGGTGCGGCCGGTGGAGATGCCGGTCCCGCGGCCCGGGCCGGGCGAGGTGCTGGTGGAGGTCGACGCGTGCGGGGTGTGCCGCACCGACCTGCACGTCACGATGGGCGAGCTGCCGCCGCACCGGCCGTCGGTGGTCCCCGGGCACGAGGTGGTCGGGCACGTCGCGGGCCTGGGCGACGGGGTGGCCGAGTTCCGCGAGGGCGACAAGGTCGGCGTCGCCTGGCTGCGCTCGACCTGCGGGGAGTGCCGGTTCTGCCGGTCGGGGCAAGAAAATCTCTGCCCGGGGTCGCTCTACACCGGATGGGACGCCGACGGCGGCTACGCACAGTACACAACCGTGCGGGCCGAATTCGCCTACCGGCTGCCGTCCGGCTATCCCAATGCGGAGCTCGCGCCGCTGCTGTGCGCCGGCATCATCGGATACCGGGCCCTCACCCGGGCCGCCCTGCCACCCGGCGGGCGGCTGGGCATCTTCGGCTTCGGCGGCTCGGCGCACCTCACGGCGCAGGTCGCCATCGCCTCGGGCGCCGAGGTGCACGTCTTCACCCGCAACCCGCGGGCGCAGAAGCTGGCGTCGGACCTCGGGGCCGCCTCGGCGGGCGGCTCCGGCGACGCGCCGCCGGGCTCGCTCGACTCGGCGATCATCTTCGCGCCGAGCGGCGATCTCGTGCCGGTGGCGCTGCGCGCGCTCGACCGGGGCGGGACCCTGGCGGTGGCCGGGATCTACCTGACCGACATCCCGTCGCTGAACTACGACCGCGAGCTGTTCCAGGAGCGGACCCTGTGCAGCGTCACCTCCAACACCCGCGAGGACGGGCGGCGGCTCCTCGACTTCGCGGCCCGGCATCGCCTGCGGGTGGCGGTCGACCCGTACCCGATGGAACGCGCCGCCCAGGCGCTCGCGGATCTCCAAGCCGGACGGGTCGGTGGCGCCGCCGTCCTGGTGCCTTAGCTCGTCGGGCGTTGGCGCTCGTCGATCGACCTGCGGGCGGGAGGGGCGATAAGGTTCCGCGCATGGCGGAGCGCGTCGGGGCCGGGATCTGGTCGATCCAGGGCGAGACGGTCAGGCTGCCGGTGACCATCACCGACGCGCGGATCACCGCGGCCGTCTTCACCGCGCCCGCCGCCGGCGCCCGGCAGGTCCTCGCCGGGGCGCCGCTGCGGCCGTTCGTGCTGTTCGGCCGGGCGATCACCCTGCTCCTGACCGTCCACTACGGACCGTGGGCGCTGAAGACCTACGACGAGGTGGGGATCGGGCTGCTCGTGCTCGGGCCCGGCGGCCGGCCCGGGCTGCACCTCGTCGACCTGCCGGTGACCGGGGCCTTCACCCGCGAGGCCGGGCAGGACTTCTGGGCGCTGCCGAAATGGCTGATGGACGCCGAGCTGACCTTCGGCGCGGCGGCCACCGAGGTCACCGTGCGCGACGGCGGGACGCAGGTGCTGCGCGCGGCCGTCCGCACCGGACGGGTGCCGCTGCCGTTCCCGGTCCGGCTGCCGGTGCCGTGCTGGGCCTGGCTCGATCACGGCGCGCAGGCGGGGCGCCTGCTGCGCGGCGGACTGCCGATGCGGCTGTCAGGCGCGCGGATCGGTGGCGGCGGTTTTGCCGTACGGCTGGGGGAGCACCCGATGGCGGACCGGATGCGCGCGCTCGGGATGCTCGGCCGGCCATGGCTCACCGTGACCGGCGCCCGGCTGACCGGCCGGCTCGGCGAGTTCCGCCCGGTCGACGCTGTCTCACCGGCTCCGCGGTGAACGCGTAGCCGCGCCGCTCCGACTCGTCCAGCAGGATGTCGACGAGCGCGGCGATCCTCGATCGCGCCCCTGCGATCCCGTCCCCGCCTCGGCCGGCGCCCGGCCCGGCCGGCGCGCGATGGTGCGCATACAGGGGCGAAACAGGCATTGCCGAAAATCCGCCACTATTACTCATCCCCGGGCACTTCGGTGCCGATCTTCTGTACGCGACGGTGTGACAGGAGGCACAGGTATGGGTCTGGCTAGATCGTTCGACAACCTTTCGTTGCGGACCAAGATCGGAACGGCGGTGCTGACCGCCACGGTGAGCGGCCTGATCGTCGGTGGCGTGTCCATCGGCACGCTGCGGGCGCAGAACGCGGAGGCGGCCACGGCGCAGCGCAAGACCATCGAGGTCGAGGCGGCCGCCGGCTCGTTCGCCAAGAACATCGAGGCGTTCGGCGGGGGGATCTCGGCGCTGCAGCTGTATCCCTCGCTGGCCGATCAGATCAACCAGGGGATCCAGGCCGACAAGGCCGCCGTCACGGACGCGCTGGCCAGCCTCGGGAGGAGCCTGGCGAACGACCCGACCGGCGCCGCGGCGGTGGCCAAGGCCGACCAGGACTGGCAGGCGTATCTGGACTTCAACAACACGGACCATTCGAAGTCCGGCGATCTGACCGCGCTCGCCGCGGAGTACAACAAGCTCTACGGCGCGCTGGTGGCCGACGAGGGCGTTCTGCAGAGCAGGGCGCAGGCGCTGTCCGACCAGAGCATCGCCAAGGCGGAGAAGGCCGGGCGCACCGCGACCTGGACGGTCACCGGCCTGCTCGGGGTGGGCGTGCTGCTCAGCCTCCTGATCGGGTTCCGGGTCGCGGGCCGGGTGCGTGGCGCGGTCCGGGGCGTCGCGCACGTCGCCGAAGGCCTCGCCGATGGCGACCTGACGCGTACGTCGGGGGTCGACACCCAGGACGAGGTGGGCCGGATGGCCGCGGCCCTGGACCGCGGCCTGAGCCGCCTGCGCGAGGACCTGGTGCAGCTGGCCGGCAACGCCGGCACCCTGAACTCGGCGGCCGGCCAGCTGACCGCGGTCTCCGGTGAGGTCGACGCGGCCGCGTCCGAGGCGTCGGCGCAGGCCGGCTCGGTGGCCGCCGCGGCCGACGTGGTCTCCAACAACCTGCAGGTGGTCTCGGCCGGCTCGGAGGAGATGGGCTCGGCGATCCGCGACATCAGCGTGTCGACGACCGAGGCCTCCGAGGTCGCCGTGCAGGCCGTCGAGGTGGCGGCGCAGACCAACGCGATCGTGGCCCGGCTGGGCGAGTCGTCCAGCGAGATCGCCACGGTGGTCAAGACCATCACCGCGATCGCCGAGCAGACCAACCTCCTCGCGCTGAACGCCACCATCGAGGCGGCCCGCGCGGGCGAGTCGGGCAAGGGCTTCGCCGTCGTCGCCGGCGAGGTCAAGGACCTCGCCCAGGAGACCGCGAAGGCGACCGAGGACATCTCCCGCCGGGTGCAGGCCATCCAGATGGACACCGACGGCGCGGTCACCGCGATCGGCGAGATCTCCGCGATCATCGAGCGGATCAACGGCATCCAGCTGGCCATCGCCTCGGCGGTGGAGGAGCAGACGGCGACCACCCAGGAGATGAACCGCACGCTGTCGGAGGCGGCGGCCGGCGCCGGCAACATCGCCCAGACGATCGGCACGGTCTCGGACGCGACCCGGCGGACGTCCGGCGCGGTCGGCGACACCCGGTCGGCGGCCGACGAGCTGGCGGTCACGGCCACCCAGCTGCAGCAGCTGGTGGCGCGCTTCCGGTACTGAGAAGCGAACGAGCGCTGAGCCCGCGGGAAACCGAAGGGCTCAGCGCTCGAACGCGTGCGCCATCGTGGCCTGCTCCTCGAGGACCTCGCCGATCCGGGCCTGCACCGCGTCCATCTGCCCGATGGTGTCGCTGGTGGTGCGGATGCCGGCGGCGACCGACCCGGCGCTGGCCTGCAGGGCGGCGATCTGCTCGGAGACCCGCTGGGTCGCCTCGGCGGTCTCCCGGGCGAGCTCCTTGACCTCGCCGGCCACGACCGCGAACCCCTTGCCGATCTCGCCGGCCCGGGCCGCCTCGATGGTGGCGTTCAGCGCGAGCAGGTTGGTCTGGTCGGCGATCGAGGTGATCACCTTGATGACGTCGCCGATCGAGTTGGAGGCCTCGCCGAGCGCGGTCACGTCGCCGGTCATGTCCGAGGCCCGGGCCACCGCCTCGTCGGCCACCCGCGCGGCGTCGCCGGTGGCGGCGCGCAGCCGGTCGACCGTGTCCAGCAGGGCGCGGGCGTTCTGCGCGGAGATCTCGGCGTTGCGCACGATGTCGAGGCGCTGCGAGACCAGTTGCTGGACGTTGCGCAGCGACGACGCCCGGGACTCGCTGAGCTCGATGAACTCGGTGGTGAAGAAGTCCATCGTGCCGACGATGCGGTCGAGGCTGACGATCGGGAAGCAGACCCCGGAGCGGACCCCGGCCCGGGCGGCGGCCGGCGCGCGGACGCAGTCGGTGAGGTCGCCGATGTTGCGGACGAAGACCAGGTCCCGCTGCCGCCAGGCGCGCCCGGAGAGCCCGACGCCCTCGGCGAACGTCGCGGCCAGGGTCACCTTGCGGAACTCCTCGCCGGCCGAACCCGACTCGACCTGGAACCTGAGCACGCCCTCGTCCTCGTCGATCTGCCAGTAGGACCCGTAGGCCCAGCCGAACGCGGTGCGGACCGCGTCGAGGGCGGACTTGAGGGCGCGGGCCGAGTCGCTGCTGTGGCCGAGGGCGCTGACCACGTTGGTCACCGCGAGCCGGTCGTCGGCGAGCTGCCGCGCGGTGAAGTGGGCCAGGGCGGCCTCCCGGGCCTGCTCGGCGACCCGCATGATCGCGCCCCACTTGCCGATCAGCGCGCTGTCCACGGCGAACTCGGTGCGGCCGTAGAACTCCATCACGGCGGTGACCTGCCCGCGCACGCAGATCGGCAGGGCCAGGGCGGCGCGGGCCCCGGTCCGGACGGCGGCGGCGAGCCGCGAGTCGCCGTCCCGGTAGGTGTCGTCGGCGTAGATCGGCTCGCGCCCGCGGACCGCCTGCTGCACCAGGCCGGGGTGGGCCGCGGTGCCGCTGAGCGCGGAGGCGATCCGGCCCAGCTCGTACTCGAGGCGAGGTGCGCCGTTCTCGACGATCCAGGCCGCGCCGTACTCCATCTCGTAGAACTCGACGTAGGTGGACGCGAAGATCCGCCACGTGCTCGCCTCGTCGGTGACGCTCTCGAGGTTCGCGATGAACTCCTCGAGCGCCTCGACGTCGCGAGGCATGCGGGGCGGCGCCGCGGGCCGGTCCGCGGTCCGGCTTCCGAACAGACCCATGAAATCAGGCTACGGAGCGACATCACGGATTTGTCGGTTATCGGGAGGTTGACCCGGCCGGTTCGGCGCACCCGGCGCGCCGTTCGGCGCACCGGCCTGGACGCGGCGACGGCCGCGGGTGCTGACTGACCCTATGGGCGAATACCGGCGGCAGTACGAGCGGAGCGTGACCGACCCCGAGGGCTTCTGGCGGGACGCGGCCGCCCTGATCGACTGGGTGACGCCGCCCGGCCGGATCCTCGACGACGACCGCCCGCCGTTCTACCGGTGGTTCCCCGGCGCCGAGCTGAACACATGCTTCAACGCGCTCGACCGGCACGTCGAGGCGGGATTCGGCGCCCGGGTGGCCCTGGTGCACGACAGCCCGGTGACCGGCGTGCTCTCCTCGTACACGTATGCGGGCCTTCGCGACGAAGTCGCCGTCTTCGCGGGCGCTCTGCGGAGGCTGGGGGTGGCGAAGGGCGACCGGGTCGTCATCTACATGGCGATGATCCCGGAAACTGTCGTGGCCATGCTCGCGTGCGCCCGGCTCGGGGCGGTGCACTCGGTGGTGTTCGGCGGCTTCGGCGCGAAGGAGCTCGCCGCGCGCATCGACGACGCGCGGCCGGAAATTGTCGTGGCGGCGTCGTGCGGCGTGGAGGCCGGCCGGGTCGTGCCCTATCTGCCGATGCTCGACGCCGCGCTCGAGCTGGCCACCCACCAGCCGTCCCGCTGCGTGATCTTCCAGCGGCCGCAGGACCCCGGCTCGCTGCGCGCCGGACGCGACCTGAGCTGGGCGGAGGCCGTGGACGGCGCGTCACCGGCGCCGTGCGTGCCGGTGGCCGCGACCGACCCGCTGTACATCCTCTACACCAGCGGCACCACCGGGAAACCCAAGGGCGTGGTGCGCGACAACGGCGGTCACGCGGTCGCGTTGCGCTGGTCGATGCGGGCGATCTTCGACACCGGGCCGGGCGACGTCTTCTGGGCCGCGTCCGACGTCGGCTGGGTGGTGGGTCACTCCTACATCGTGTACGCGCCGCTGCTCACCGGCGCGACCACGATTCTCTACGAGGGCAAGCCGGTCGGCACCCCCGACGCCGGCGCGTTCTGGCGGGTCGCCGCGCAACACCGGGTCACCACCATGTTCACCGCGCCCACCGCGATCCGCGCCATCAAGAAGGAGGACCCCGGGGGCGCCACGCTGCGCGGGCGCGATCTGAGCGCGCTGCGGACGCTCTTTCTGGCGGGGGAGAGGCTCGACCCGCAGACGTACGAGTGGGCCGGCGACCTCCTGAAGGTGCCGGTGATCGACAACTGGTGGCAGACCGAGACCGGCTGGCCGGTCGCGTCCGGCCCCCGCGGCATCGAGAAGCTTCCCACCAAGGCCGGCTCGCCGTCGTTCCCGGTGCCGGGCTACCGCGTGCGCGTCGTCGACCCGGCCGGCGCCGACGTGAAGCCGGGCGAGGACGGCGCGATCGTGCTGGAGCTGCCCCTGCCGCCCGGCTGCCTGCCCACCCTGTGGGGCGACGACGAGCGCTACGTGCGGTCGTATCTTTCCGCGTACCCCGGAAACTATCTGACCGGCGACGGCGGCCGTTTCGACGAGGATGGCTACCTGTACGTCATGGGCCGCACCGACGACGTGATCAACGTGGCCGGTCACCGCTTGTCCACCGGCGCGATGGAGGAGGTCCTCGCCGGCCACCCGGCGGTCGCCGAGTGCGCCGTGATCGGGGTGGCCGACCCGCTCAAGGGCCAGTTGCCGCGCGGCTTCGTGGTGCTCAAGAGCGGCGCCGAGGTCGACCCGATCGGCCTCGAGGAGGAGCTGGTCGCGATGGTCCGCGCGCAGATCGGCCCGGTGGCGTCGCTGCGCCGCGTCGACGTGGTGGCCGGCCTGCCGAAGACCCGCTCCGGCAAGATCCTGCGGCGCACCATGCGGGGCATCGCCGACGGGCGCGAGGAGCCGCCACCGTCCACGATCGACGACGTGACCGTGCTCGACCGCCTGCGCCCGATCCTGGTGGACCGCCGGCCCGGCTGAGCCGCACCTGCCGTGCCCGGCCCTTCCGGACCCGCCGGCTGAGCCGCACCTGCCGTGCCCGGCCCTTCCGGACCCGCCGGCTGAGCCGCACCTGCCGTGCGGCCCTTCCGGACCCGCCGGCCGGGCCGCACCTGCCGTGCCCGGCCCTTCCGGACCCGCCGGCTGGGCCGAGCCGGCGCTCGCCGGGCAGGAGTGCCGCTGGCAATGTCGGCCGCTGGGCCGGCGACAAGATCCAGCGCGGCGTGCTGACCCAGCGCTGACCAGGCCGCTCGCCATGGTCGCGGTGGCGGCGATACTCGGCGCCGCGAGCGATGCGGCGGTCGCCGGGACGACGCGGGCCGCGCCACGCACGGCGCTCCCGGATGTCCCGCCCGGCCACTGCCTCGCCCGCCGCGTTCTGCAGATGAGAAGGCGCGCGGCCTGACCTCGACGGCAATTGTCACCGCCGCCGAGGAATGGCCGATATGCTGGCACGTGACGCTACGACGGAGGTGACCTTTCCCCTTTTCCTTTGTCGTCAGATCGAGTCGGCTCTTCTGTTTCCTCGCAGTCCGATCCGCGTTTATCAGGGCTGTTCTCCGGCGCGCCGGCACACCTCCAACAGCGAGCGCGCGGCAGCGCCGGAACTCCTCGACCAGGGCCTTCCACCGGGCGGGCACAGTCCGGTGGGCGGACCGGTTCGGCCGGGTGTGCCGGCTGGTCCGGCTGTGCCGGCTGGTCCGGCTGGGCCGGGTGTGCCGGCTGGTCCGGCTGGGCCGGGTGTGCCGGCTGGTCCGGCTGGGCCGGGTGTGCCGGGTGTGCCGGGTGTGCCGGCTGGGTCGGGTGTGCGGGTTGGGCCCGGCGTGCCGACGCGAGCGGGGCAGGATCTGGTGCTCGACGGGCCGGCTCGGCGGGCGGTGCCGTTGCGGCCTGGGGCCCGGCAGCGATCGGTTGGCTGCCGGCCGGGGATCGGTCATCTGCGGCCGGGACCGCCCGCCCAGCCGTTGCCGACGGCCGCCGTGGCAACAGCCAGATCAGCGGCGGGACGGACTCGGCGCCATCATGCAAGCCCAACTGCGCGCACTCGGGGGAGCAGCCCCGAGCCCGGCACAACGCCCACGCATGACGCCGGGCAAGGCCGAACCGCCGGCGACGCGCATGGTCACGACGAAACTCCTCCTTCTCCGGCGAATAGTTACGCGCTCGGGTGCGATCCCGGAGAGCAGCAATCGCCGAAGGGGTGAACAACTGCAACTGCCGGTATCGCATGAAACAGATTCTTCCGTACGCCGCACAGCATTAGCCAAGGAAGGATCATGCCAATCCCAGAAATCGCCGGCGGCGCATCGAGACAATTAATTGCCGAAGCAAATGGGGCAACCGCTCGTGCCTCAGAAAATGCGCGCCATCTGGCTGCGGTGCGCGCCTCGGACGCGGCCGACGGGGCACACCGGCCGCCCGGGCGGGCTTATCGTCTTCGATGGAGGGTGGGCGGGCGCGGCGACGGGGAGGCAGATCATGGGCGACAGGGCGGGGCGGGTTCACTCGGCGCGCGGTGCTGGCCGGCTCGGCCGCCTCGGCGGGCGGTCTGGTGACCATGGCGGACGCCGGCGCCGCGGCCGGCGGACGGTCCGGCCTCCGTTTTCGCTCACCCGGCCGGCGGGCACGTACCGCAGCGCCGGCCGCGCCTTCGTGATCGTCGCCCCCCGTCGGATCTGAGCTCGGGCGCCGATGGGGTACGTCCCCCTCCGCCCGCAGCCCATGCAGGGGCGAAGGTGCGCGCATGGTGCGGCGTTCGGTTCGCTAGCAGGACGAACAGCCAACTGTCCCAGCTGTCCAGTAGCAAAGGTTAACCGCCTTACGCGTACGCGTTACGGGGAACCAAATCCGTCTGGGGCAGCTGGGACAGCTACCGATATACATGTACGGAACTACGCAACGTTAGGTGGTCACATGATCATCCCGCAGGGATATCCGCTGTGGGTCGTGCACGGCCGCGGCCACAACCTCCCCGAGGCGGCACCCGTTGTCGCGTGGTCGGTCGGCGACGGCAACAGCAAACCGCACCCGTGGCCGGTCACGGCGTGCTGCGGCACGCTTGACACCGACGACATCAGCAGCTATCTCGACACCGAGGCGGCGGTCGCCGACTTCCGGCGGAGCATGGCCAGGGCGCAGCGCGACGAGCAGTTGCGCCGTGAGGCGGATCGACCGGAGATCTATCCGCCCGGAGCGTACGAATGAGCGAGGCATGGGAGGGCGGGAGCGATACCCGTTGGCGGAGATTCCGCGTGACCATCCTCGAGCGTGACCGCTGGACGTGCACCCTTTGCGATACAAGGGTGCACCCGCGCGCAACGCAGGTGGATCACATCTCCGCCTCATCAGGGGCGGTTCGAAGTACGACGCAAGCAACTGCGGGCTGCATGCGCGCACTGCAACGCGCGCGGCGATCGTGAGCAGGCGCTGCAGCCGTTGGCGTTGCCGCCATCGATGTGGTGATGGCGCGGCGCGCGGTCGCCGCCGATAAGTTCAATGACCGTGACCGGCCCACCACCCGCGTGCGGCTACCCGGACACGGCGCCTGGGCCGGCTTCCCCGACTCCCTGGACTCCCGCGCCCATCAGGTGATCGACATCTACGCTGACGCCATCCGGCGCCGATCTGGGAGAGGCGCACCGGCGCCCTCGACCACACCGTGGCCGCCTACGGCCGTCGCGAGCCTGCCCGGTGCAGGCGTGCCCGGCCAGGCGGCGCCGGGCCGTCAGTTCCGGAGTGGTTTGACGGCGCGGGTCGCGAAGTAGCCGGGCAGCCAGCCCGCGGTGGCGTCCGAGTGATGCGGCGCCTCCTCGAACCCGGTGATGACGAAGCCCGCGGCGAGCTGGCCGCCGAGCTGCTCGGCCATGCTGTGGCTGTACTCCAGCGGCGCGTCCGCGCCGAACAGCCGCTCGCGTTCCGCGGCCGGCACGTGCGTGACATCGCTGTACGGCAGCCGGTGCCGGACCACCAGCTCGCCGCGCTGGTCCAGCGCCTCGTGGTCGAACAGGTAGACGTCCGGGTTGAGGAAGCCGCACAGCAGCGTCCCGCCCGGTCGCAGCACCCGGAAGGTCTCCCGCCACACCGGGGCGAGCTCGGGGACGAACAGGTTCGAGACCGGGTTGAAGACGAGGTCGAACGACGAGTCGGCGAACGCGGACAGGTCGCGCATGTCGCCGAGCACCGTTCGCAGCGGCACGTTGTCCCGCCGGGCTACCAGGTCGTCCTGCTCGAGCTGGCGCGGCGAGTTGTCCAGCACGGTGACCCGGGCGCCGGCCGCGGCGAGCGTCGGCCCCTGCTGGCCGCCGCCGGAGGCCAGGCACAGCACGTCGGCGCCGGTCAGCTCGGCGGGGAACCAGGAACGGTCCACGGGCCGGTGGCCGATGAGCACGACCGACCAGTCACCGGCCCGCGCCCGGGCGACGGTCTCGGCGGAGATCGGCCGCGACCACTCGTTGCCCTGGTCGACCTGCCGGTCCCAGGCGAGGCGGTTGTGGGCCACCGGATCAACGCTCATCCGCCCACGCTATCCGGTGCCCGGTCAGCCGAGCAGCGCGGTGAGGGCGGCGCCGAAGACCTCGTGGTGTCGGTCGACATCGTCCACTGTGGTGGCCGGGGACATCAGCGCCATGTTGTGGAAGGGCGTCAGCAGGATGCCGCGGTTCGCCAGGTAGAGATGCAGGAAGTCCTCGAGCGGAGGGTCGGCCGACGCGGCCGACGAAGTGCCGTCGACCGGGGCGGGATTCGCGAAGCGGTACTCGACCCGCGCCCCGAGCTGCGACACCGACCAGGGCAGGCCGTGCCCCTCGATGAGCTTGCCGACGCCGTCCGCGAAAGCGGCGGCGGTGTCGATCATGCGCGCGAAGGCGTCGTCGGTGAGGACCTCGGTGAGCGTGGCGCGGGTGGCGGCCATCGAGACCGGGTTGCCGGCCAGGGTGCCGCCGACGCCGCCCATGTCGACCAGATCGAGGTCGGCCCGGCCCAGCAGCGAGTCGGCGAGCTCGGCCGACAACCCGTACGCGCCGACCGGAATGCCGCCCCCGATGGCCTTGCCGATCGTCAGCACATCGGGTTGCAGCCCCCAGGCGGCGGTTGCGCCGCCGGGACCGGCCGAGAACGTGTGCGTCTCGTCGTTGATCAGGTAGGTGCCGTGCTTGCGGGTGAGCGAACGGACGCCGGCCAGGTATCCGGGCGCGGGCAGGACGATGCCGATGTTGGTGAGCGCCGGCTCCATCAGCACCGCCGCGACGTCGCCGTGCGCCAGCTCGCGCTCGAGCCCGGCCAGGTCGTTGAACTCGGCCACGCGCGAGGTCGTCGTGACGTCGGTGGGCGCGCCGACGTTGCCCGCGCGGCTCACGCCGTGCCCGTCCGGACCCACCACGATCAGCGACTCGTCGACCGAGCCGTGGTAGCAGTAGCTGTTCACGAGGATCTTGGGACGGCCGGACACCGCGCGCAGCAGGCGGATGGCCCAGCGGTTGGCGTCGGTCGCGGTCAGGGCGAAGCTCCAGTACGGCAGGCCGAAGCGCCGGGCCAGGTCGGCGCCCACTACGGCGGCGTCCTCGGTGGGCAGCATGGTGCTGGCGCCGCCCAGCTCGGCCAGCCGGCGGGTGACCGCCTCGACGACCGGCGCCGGGGAATGGCCGGCCATCGCGCCGGTGTCGCCCAGGCAGAAGTCGACGTACTCGTGGCCGTCGAGGTCGGTCACCCGGGCGCCGCGGGCCCGGTCCACGTACAGGGGGAAGCCGCCGGCGGTCTTGTTCATCCAGGTCATCGGGACGCGGCCGAAAAGATGACCGGCATTCGCGTACGCGGCCGCGGAGCGTGGATGCCGCTGCTCGTAGGTGGCCCGCTCCCGCGCGGCGAGGGCGGCCAGGCGGGCGCGATCGACTCCGGAATCCGTCGGCATGGCGCGACGCTACCAACGATCCCGGCATCCGGGGAGGGGGCGGGCGACTGATTCCGTGTCAGGCCAGGCCCAGGATGCGGCGCAGGATGACCGGGCCGGCGGGCCGGTCGAGCGCGAGCACCGCCCGTACCGAAGAAGGCGCCGACGCGTCCTCACTCAGCGCTCCCTCGAGATCGACCCGCAGCGCCAGCTGCGGCGCGTCGGACGGCGTCAGCTCGCCCACCGCGACCCCGGCCGCGACCGCGTCGTGCACCGGGACCTCGCGCACGCCCAGCTCGGGCTCGTAGAAGTCGAAGTAGGTGGAGAGCATGTCGGCCACCGCCTCGTGCAGCAGGGTGCCGCCGGCCCGCAGCGCCGCCTGGTCGGCGACGGACAGCCGGTGCTGCATGGTGACGTCGAGCGGGACCAGCGTGACCGGCCAGCCGGCGCCCAGCACGGCGGCCGCGGCGGCCGGATCGTCGTGGATGTTGGCCTCGGAGCGCGGCGTGACGTTGCCCGGGATGCGCACCGCCCCACCCATCACCGTCACGCTTGCCACCATGCCCGATATTTCCGGCATCTCGCTCAAAGCCTGCGCGACGTTGGTGCACGGGCCGGTGATCAGGATGTGCAGCTCGCCGGAGTGCGCCCGGGCGAGGTCTTTGAGCAGCTCCACCGCGGACCGGGGATCGGCCGCGCCGCCGGAAGGCAGCACCACCCCGCCGACCCCGTTGTCGCCGTGCACGGTCGCGGCGCCCCGGCCGAAGGCCCCTTCGCCGATCGCCACGGGAATATCCGATTTGTCGGCGAGCTGAAGGAGGCCGAGCGTGTTGCGCGCCGCCTGCACGGCGGAGGTGTTGCCGTTGCAGGTCCCGATGCCGACGAGATCGACCGGCGAGGCCAGCAGGTAGGCGAGGGCGACCGCGTCGTCCACGCCCGTGTCGCAGTCGAGATAGAGCTTCAGGACGCCGCCGCCTTCGTGCCGAACGCCTGGAAGAACCGATCGCGGAACGCGTTCATCGGCCACACCGGCGTATCACCCAGGGGCCGCAGCCCCTCCGCCCACTGCCAGTCGGTGATCCGCTCCAGGACGGCCGCGTCCTTCGTCACGATCGTGATCGGGACGTCGTGGCTCGCGCCCGCGCCCGAGGCGATCGGCGACGGCTGGTGGTCGCCCAGGAACACCATCACCAGGTTGTCGTCACCATACTTCGCGATCCAGTTCACCAGCGACGTCACCGAGTAGACGATCGACTTCCCATACTCCGGGCGCACCTGTTTCGGGTCGGCCCACAACGCTTTCGGCTTCTTGCCGCCGGCCACCATGGACTGGTAGACCGAGCCGTCCCCGATGGAGTCCCAGTCGTCGAGGTAGTCCGGGATCGGCGCCCACGGCGTGTGGCTGGACACCAGCGGCATCTCGACCATCAGGCGCTGGCGGTCCGGCTTCCGGTACTCGACGGTGTTGAGCTGCTTGAGCGTGTACTGGTCGGGCATCGGCGCCCAGCTGAACTTGGGGCCGTTGTACCCCAGGTTCCGCGAGTCCCATACCTGGTCGTACCCGTAGAAGTTGCCCTCCGGCCACGCCCGCGTGGCCCCCGGCATGACGCTGACCGTGCGCCAGTCGCCGGTGCGGAACGCCCTGGTCAGCGTCAGCCGGTCGCTGGAGACCAGGTTCCGGTAGCGCTGCTGGTTGTTGATCCACAGCCCGGACTCGAAGGTGGCGTGCGCGAGCCAGGAGCCGCCGCCGAACGTGGGCGAGGTCAGCCAGCCGCTGCGCGCCGCGAAACCTTTCCGGGTGAGCAACTGACCGCCCCGGTCGAGGGCGGGGTTGACGATCGGGGCGAGCGACGGGTGCTCGATGGCGCTGCGGCCGTAGCTCTCGACGAACGCGAAAACCACGTCTTTGTCTTTCAGGGCGGTCAGCATCTGGTCGGCGGGCACATTCGCGTACGCGTCCTGCTTGACCTCTTTCTTGAACTCCGCCTCGTCTCGCAGCCCCGCCTTTGCCTGGTGCGCGCGGTCCCAGGCATACGTGGCGGTGCTCCGGGCCGCGATCGGCACCGCCCCGGTGACCGACATGCCGAACGCGAAGGTGACCGCCCAGGCCACCGCCACCCCGCCGGCCGCGTAGAGCGAGCGCCGCTGATGATTGCCGACCAGGCGGCCGACCCGCAGCACCGCCCACGTGGTCAGCGACAGCACGCCGGCCACCAGCGCGAGGATGCCGATCACCGCGCCGATCGCGGCGCCCTTGCCGTAGGAGTCGACGACGAAGCTGTACGCGTCGTCGAACAGCACCCAGTCGAGGACCGGGTCGAACGGCCGGTTCAGCTCCTCGAAGAACCCCATGTCCAGGCATTTCTCGATCACCAACAGACCCAGGAGTACGCCGAGCGCGGTCCCCACGATGCGCCGGGCCCTCGGGGGCACCAGGAGCAGGGCGATCAGGAAGGCGCCCTCCACCGGGATGCGCAGGAAACCCAGCGGGGTCAGGCGCTGCACGACGTTCGGGAAGATCAACGCGGCGAAGACGACGACGCCGGCGACAACGGTAAGGGAGCGGCCTACCGCTTTCCTGTTCAGGTGGAGCTGCACGGTGTGGGACACGGATCCCGGTGGGCAACGGTTCAAGAGTTATCCACCAGGCCGAAAGACTCTTACCTCGCGGGTACCTGGGCATCGTAGGTTGGTCCTAGCCGAAGACGACCGCGAAAGGACATCGCCGTGAGTCTCGATCTCGCCCGCACCCTGGCGGAGCCCGACCAGGACGACCTGGACCGGCTCGACGCCTGGTGGCGAGCCGCGAACTACCTGACCATCGGCCAGATCTACCTGCAGGCCAACCCGCTGCTGCGCGAGCCGCTCGCCGCCGAGCACATCAAGCCGCGGCTGCTGGGGCATTGGGGCACCAGCCCCGGCCTCTCGTTCATCTACGCGCACGTCTCCCGGCTGATCCGGCACACCGGGCAGCAGGCGATCTACCTGGCCGGCCCCGGCCACGGCGGCCCCGCGCTGGTGGCGGCGGGCTATCTCGAGGGCACCTACACCGAGGTCTACCCCAAGGTCACCCAGGACCAGGCGGGGATGTACCGGTTGTTCCGCCAGTTCTCCAGCCCCGGCGGCATCCCCAGCCACGTCTCGGTGACCACGCCCGGCTCCATCCACGAGGGCGGCGAGCTGGGCTACGTGCTGGTCCACGCGTTCGGCTCAGTGATGGACAACCCCGACCTGCTCACCGTCGCGGTGGTCGGCGACGGCGAGGCCGAGACCGGCCCACTGGAGGGCTCGTGGAAGGGCATCTCGTTCCTCAACCCGGCCCGCGACGGCGCGGTCCTGCCGATCCTGCACCTCAACGACGCCAAGATCTCCGGGCCGACCGTGCTCGGCCGCAAGGACCCAGCGCTGGTCCGGGCGATCCTGCAGGGCCACGGCTACCACGTGATCGAGGTCGAGGGGCACGACCTGCCCGGCATGCACCACCGGTTCGCGGCCGCGCTGGCCGACGCCTATCAGCGGATCCAGAACAAGAAGGCCGGCGGCGACGAGGCCTGGCCGATGATCATCCTGCGGTCGCCGAAGGGCTGGACCGGCCCGCACGAGGTCGACGGGGTGCTGGTCGAGGGCACGTGGCGCTCGCATCAGGTGCCGCTGTCCGGGGTCCGCGACAACCCGGCCCACCTGCGCATGCTGGAGGAGTGGCTGAAGTCGTACCGGCCGGAGGAGCTGTTCGACGACGCCGGCGCGCCGATCGCGCTGATCCGCGAGCAGGCTCCGGCCGGCGACCTGCGGATGAGCGCGTCGCCGCACGCCAACGGCGGGCTGCTCACCCGCGACCTCGACATGCCCGACTTCCGCGACTACCAGATCGAGGTCAAGGCGCCGGGCACCGAGCGGGCCGAGTCGACCCGCAAGCTCGGCGAGCTGATGCGCGACATCTACCGCTCCAGCCCCGACCGGTTCCGGCTGTTCTGCCCCGACGAGACCAACAGCAACCGGCTCGGCGCGGTGTTCGAGGCCACCGACCGGGCGTTCATGGAGCCGCTGATCGAGGGCGACGTGTCCATCGGACCGGACGGCCGGGTGATGGAGGTGCTGTCCGAGCACAACTGCCATGGCTGGCTCGAGGGATACACGCTGACCGGCCGGCACGGCCTGTTCGCGACGTACGAGGCGTTCGCCATGGTCAGCGCGTCGCAGACGGTGCAGCACGGCAAGTGGCTGCAGGAGGCCGACCACCTGCCCTGGCGGGCCAAGGTGCCGAGCCTGAACATCCTGCTGACCTCGACCGCCTGGCGCAACGACCACAACGGCTTCTCGCACCAGGGCCCGGGCCTGATCCAGGTGGTGCTCAACCAGCGCGGCACGGTGGCCCGGGTGTATCTCCCGCCGGATGCGAACTGCCTGCTGTCGGTGGCCGACCACTGCCTGCGGTCCCGGTCGTACGTCAACCTGATCGTCCAGGACAAGCAGCCGCAACTTCAGTACCTGACGATGGACGAGGCGATCGAGCACTGCGCCCGCGGCGCGAGCGTCTGGGAGTGGGCCGGCACCGACGACGGCAGCACCGACCCCGACATCGTGCTGGCCTGCGCCGGCGACATCGTCACCATGGAGACCGTCGCGGCCGCGCAGATCCTGCGCGAGCGTCTGCCCGGGTTCCGGGTGCGGGTGGTCAACGTGGTCGACCTGATGACGCTGATCCGGCCCAAGGACCATCCGCACGGCATGAGCGAGACCCTGTTCACCGAGCTGTTCACCGACACGGTCGACGTGGTCTTCGCCTTCCACGGCTACCCCGGCGCGATCCACCAGCTGATGCACGGCCGCCCCGACGCCGACCGGTTCCGGGTGCGCGGCTTCATCGAGCAGGGCACCACTACGACCCCGTTCGACATGACGGTCCGCAACCGGGCGTCGCGGTACCACCTGGTCATGGACGCGATCAACAATGCCAGGCGCCTGCCGCGCGGCGCGGCGGAGCTCAAGTCCTGGTGCGAGTCGCAGTTGGCCAGGCACGAAACCTACGTCGTCGAACACCTGGAGGACATGCCCGAGGTGAGGGATTGGTCGCTCTCGTCATAAGACCTCTTTGATACGGGCCCGTGGATGCCGGTCGGCGATCGGGGGTGTTCGTTGGGCGCTCGGCCGTCCAGCGGGCGGTGACCACACGCGCAGGCCGGACTACGTTGTGGTCATGCTGGAGAACGCCGAAGAGATCGCCGCGCTGCAGCTTCTGCTCGATCGGTCGCACGCGGGGGCCACCAACCATCTGCGCAACATCGTGCACGCCGGCCGGACCCTCACCGCCGAGGACCTGGCCGCGCTGCTCACCGGCATGAAGGTGCTCAGCCTCGCCACCGTGACCGCCCGCGGCGAGCCGCGGATCAGCGCGCTGGACGGCCACTTCCTCCACGCCACCTGGACCTTCAGCACCTCGGGCACGGCCGCCAAGGCCCGCCACCTGGAACGCCGGCCGGCCGTCAGCGTGGCGCACATCGACGGCGAGGAGCTGGCGGTGTTCAGCCACGGCCGCGCCGAACAGATGCACCCCGGCGACGACGACTGGAAGGAGACCCTCGAACACTGGACCGACCACTACGACTCGTCGCCGCTGAGCTGGGGCGAGGACGTCCGCATGTACCGGCTGCGCCCGCACTGGATGGTCGGCTACGCCTGCGACCGCCTCGAGGTCCTCTCCCGGCGTGGCGTCACACCCTGACCGCGGCGCTTCCGCACGGATCAAACGCCGGTGATCGATGATATGGTCCGCTCGCCTTGTTGATCTGGGGGAGCGCGGATGGCGGAGCGGGTCGACCTGCTGGTGCCGGCCGAGGTGGCGCCTCGGCTGTCCATGTCGGACGGTGCGGTGGGCGTGGCCGCCCTGCGCGGTGGCGTGCTCTACGTCCGGGACGTCCCGGCGGCCGTCGCCGAGGAGTGGATCGCGCAGAATCCGGGCGTCCGGTCGGTGCGGCGGCGGCCCGCGGTGCGACTTTTCCGGCCGCGCGTTTACACGTACGCGTCAGTGGTTTGCCTGATCGCGGCCGTGCAGGTGGTGATCGTGCTGGCGGTGGACGGCGCGGAGAATCTGCTCTGGCTGTGGCTGACCGCGCCGGTGGTGCTCGCGGCGGCCGGGATCACGCTCGCCTGCAAGTCGATCCCGTTCGAGCACGTGCGGTTCCCCTCATGAGCCGCGTG
Organism: Paractinoplanes rhizophilus; assembly: GCF_042664765.1. Classification (NCBI taxonomy): domain Bacteria; kingdom Bacillati; phylum Actinomycetota; class Actinomycetes; order Micromonosporales; family Micromonosporaceae; genus Paractinoplanes; species Paractinoplanes rhizophilus. The sequence continues at coordinate 155,524 of NZ_JBHTBJ010000007.1, forward strand.
TCTCGTTCCCTTTGTAGGCCGCGCGTCTCGTTCCCTTCGTGAGCCGCTCCGATTCCCTCGTGAGCCGCGTGTCCGGTTCTCCTCATGAGGTTTGCGGCGACCGGGTCGTTCCGTGCGCCGCGAAGGAACGCCGATCTCCGGTCCACGCCGCCCGGGGCGCGGCCCTCTCCAGGGCTGCCCGATCCGCCGCCGAGAGGACGATCTCCGCGGCCGCGGCGTTCTCGACGACCCGGGCCCGGTTGCGGGTGCCCGGGATCGGCACCACGTCCGGCCCGCGCGCCAGCAGCCACGCCAGCGCCAGCTGCCCGGCGGAAACTTTCCGCTCCGCGGCGAGCCGGGTCAGCTCCGCGACCAGCGCGAGGTTGCGGTCGAGCGCCGCACCCGTGAACCGGGGATCCGCCGCCCGGAAGTCGCCCGCCTCGAACGGGCCCGACGGCAACTTTCCGGTGAGCAGCCCCCGGCCGAGCGGGCTGTAGGGCACCAGCCCCGCGCCGGCCTCGCGCGCCGCCGGCACCACGTCGTCCTCCGGCTCCCGCCACGACAACGACCATTCGAACTCGACCGCCGCGATCGGATGCACCGCCGCCGCCGCGCGAAGTTGCGCCGGGCTCACTTCGGACAGCCCGAGGAACCGCACCTTCCCCTCCGCGACGAGCGCCGCCATCGCCCCCACCGTCTCCTCGATCGGCACGGCGGGATCGACCCGGTGCAGGTAGTACAGGTCGATCACGTCGACCCCGAGCCGCCGGAGCGATGCCTCGCAGTACCCCCGCACGCGATCCGGATGCGCGTCCAGCCGCACGCCACTTTCGCCGCGCACGATGCCGAATTTCGTCGCCAGAACCACGTCGTCGCGCCGGTCGGCGATCGCGCGCCCGACCAGCCGCTCGTTGTGCCCCGACCCGTAGCTCATCGCCGTGTCCAGCAGCGTCACGCCCGCGTCGAGCGCCGCGCGGATCGCCGCCACCGACGCGTCGTCGTCCGCCGGCCCATAGGCCTGGGACAGCCCCATGCACCCGAAGCCCACCGCCGAGCACGTCAACCCACCGAGATTTCGCAGTTCCATGCCCACCAGCCTCACCGCCGCGTCGCGCCCGGTCCAAATGCGTTTCGCGTACGCATTCAGCGCGGTGCACGATGAATCCGTGGAATTACGGCAGCTGGAAACTTTCGCGGCGGTCGCCCGCCAGGGCGGCTTCACCCGGGCCGCCGAGCACCTGCGGCTGGCCCAGTCGGCCGTCTCCGCGCAGGTGCGCGCCCTGGAGGCCGAGCTCGGGGTGCCACTGTTCACCCGCACCACCCGCCGGGTGACCCTCACCGAGGCCGGCGAGCTGCTGCTGTCCCGCCACGACCGCATCCAGGCCGAGCTGGCCGCGGCCCGCACCGATCTGACCGACCTGACCGCCGTCCTGCGCGGCCGGGTGACCCTCGGCGCCACCGCGGTCCTGGGCTCGTTCTCGCTGCCCCGGGCGCTGGCGTCGTTCCACGACCGGTACCCCGGCGTGGACCTCTCGCTGCGCTCCGGCCTGATCGCCGGCCTCCTGGCGGCCCTGGACGCCGGCGAGACCGACCTGGTGGTGGGCCCCCGCCACGCCGACCTGCCGGCGCGTTTCGCGGCCCGCCGCCTCGCCGCCGAGCACGTGGTGCTGGCCCTCCCGCCGGGCCACCCGCCGGTCACGTCGCTGGCCGGGCTGCGCGACGAGCCGTTCGTCTGCCTGCCGGTCGGCTCCGGCCTGCACCAGATCCTGCTGGAGGCGGCTCGCCGGGCGGGCTTCGTCCCGCGCGTGCCGTTCGAGACCCACAGCGCTGCCAGCATCCGCGACCTGGTCGCCGCCGGCCTGGGGGTGGCGATCCTGGCCCGCTCGGCCGCGGTGGCGCCCGGCCCGCCGATCGCGATCCACGCGCCGCAGCCCGCCATCCCGCACCCGCCGAACGCCGTCATCCACCGCCGGGACCGCCCCCTGTCGCCGGCCGCCGGGGCGTGCCGCCGCCACCTGATCGAGCGGGCGCGGACAACCTGAGCACGACCGGCCGGCGGCTCAGCCCTCGAGGTGGCCGCGGAGGTAGCCGAGCGCGTCCTCGGCGTCCCCGCCCGGCCCGTGCGGGCGGCTGAGGTCCCGGGCGTAGGCGGCGACATCGGCGAGCGTCCACCTGAGCTGGTAGAACGCGAGCGCGGCCGGCGAGACGCGATGCCCGGTGGCGTCGGCGTAGCGGGCCAGGGCGGCGTCGCCGGCATCGAGGCCGGGGGCGAAGGGATCGCCGGTGAGCAGCCAGAGGTCGCGCTCGGGCGGCGCGAGCCGCACGGTGTCCCAGTCGATCAGCCGGGGCCCGGACGCGGTCCGCAGGATGTTGCCGGGGTGCGGCTCGCCGTGCGTCACCACCCGGGCGGGCCCGAATCCGGCGGCGAGGTCCGCCAGCCGGGCCAGCCATCCTTCGATCTTGGCGGCGTGGGTGGCGAGCAGATCCTGCGCCGCGGCGGCGTACGGCCCGGCCGCCCACCGGTCGCCGGTGGGTGCGGCCCGCAGGAAGTCGCCGCCCGGCGGCCGCAGGTCGGACGGCGGCGCGGCGGCGGCGACAACCGGGGTGGCGCGGTGCAGGGCGACCAGCATGTCGACGACGCGGTCGCGGTCGGCCGGATGCGGCCCGAAGCTGCCGGCCTCGCCGTCGACCAGGGGAAAGACCGAGAGGTTGGGCCCGCTCGGCAGTGACCACAACGGCGATCCGCCGTGGCCCGGCTCCGCCGCCACGACGAAGCTCAGCCCGGCGTCCCGGCGCAGCGCCCGCGCGGTGCGCAGGGCGCGTTCCAACGGGCCGGACTCGTCGGCGGTGACCGTGAGGAACCACCTGCCGTCGACCGTCCAGTGATACCCGCCGGCCCCGACCGGCAGGTAGGCGATCTTCCGTGCCTCGATGTCCCAGCCCGCTTTCAGGGCCACGACGAGATCGGAGTCGCTCACGCCCGCCGGCTTGTCCCGCACAATGCCGGATTCTGTCGCCCCGGCCCGCGCCGTTCCACCGGATTTTCGCCCGGCCGCCGCTCAGCGGGCGATCAGTACCGGGCAGTCGGCGCGGCGCAGCAGCCCGGTGCCGATGGCGCCCAGCATGACCCCCTCGTAGCCGTGGCGCCGGGGGCCCACCACGACCAGCTGGGCCCGTTCGCAGCGCTGGACCAGCACCCGGTCGGGGCGGCCGGGAGCGTACTCGTGCTCGGCCGGGACCGACGGATATCTCGAGCGCCAGGGATCCAGGTGGGGGTCGAGGCCGGCGCCGAGAGCCTCCTCGCCGAGGGCGGCCCGGCCGTCGCCGTTCGGCTGGGCCGTGACCGCCAGCAGGGCAGCCCGGCGCAGCGCGGCCTCCTCGAAGGCGCGGCCGATGATCGTCGCCGCGGTGGGGCCGTCGTCGACGCCGACCACCACCGGGCCGTCGGCGGGGTGGCCGCGGACCACCACGACCGACGCCTTGGCGTGGGTGGCGACCTGGCTGCCGACCGAGCCGAGGGGCTGGCCGGGCAGCGTGCCCCGGCGGCGGTCGCCGACCACCAGCAACGCGGCCTCCTCGGCGGCGTGCAGCAGGAGCGGGGCGGCGTACCCGGGCAGGGCCACCCCTTTCACGTCCACGTCGGGGGCGACCGTGCGGGCCTGGACCACGGCGTCGTGGACGACGGCGGCCGCGCCGTCGTCGCCGTGCTGATGCGGATCCCGGCGCTGGTAGGCGGCGAGCACCCGTAGCTCCGCCCCGCGGAGCAGGGCCTCGGCCGCGGCCCAGCGGACCGCCGCGGTCGAGCCGGCGGAACCGTCGGCGCCTACCACTATGCGCAGCTTGACCATGGCCGCCTCCTCAGTAGCCGGCACTGCCAGCGTTGCTCGCCGCGGCGGCGGTTGGCAACACCGATTCGGCGCGTCACGTCAGAAGTTCGAGCACCTCGCCGGTGGTGCGGACGTCGCCGTACGTCCGGTAGATCGTGTAGAGGGTGGCGTTGTGGTCCTCGTCGCGGCGGGCGGCGTTCGCGTCGGCGACCATCACGACGCGGTAGCCGAGGGTGGCCGCGTCGCGGGCCGACGCCTCGCAGCAGACGTTGGTGACCGTGCCGGTGACGATGACGTTCTCGATGCCGCGGGCCTCGAGCAGCCCGGGCAGCGGGGACAGGCCGGGGAAGAAGGCGCTGGTGGCGAACTTCTCGACGATCAGGTCGGCGTCGTCCACCTCGAACTCGTGCCACAACCGGTCGCGCGGCGCGCCCTCGCCGCCGCTGAGCCGGAACACCTCGGCCTGCTCGGCGCCGTAGAACTCGGTGCGCACCGCGGACGGCTCGGGTACGCCGGGCAGGACCCAGGCGACGGTGCCGCCGAGCGCGCGCAGCGAGGCGGCGAGCCGGGCGATGTTGGGCACGATGGCCCGGACGTAGCCGTTCTCCTCGGCGAAGAACGGCACCATGTCGACCACCACCAGGGCGGTCGCCGCCGGAGCGAGCCGGGTGTAGGCGTGCCGCCGCCCGCGCCGCTGTTCCTGCCGCCGGTACTCGCGATCCTCGATCCGCCACGCATGCGTCATGCCGGCATCCAACCACGCCGCCTAGAAAATGGGCGCTCGTTCATTTAGGCTGACGGCATGCGGAACAGGGCGAGCCGGACCGCCGAGCAGGTGGCGCTGTTCCGCGCGCTGGAGACGGCGCGCGGTCGTGACCGGGTCTTCGACGATCCGCTGGCGGTCCGGTTCCTGCGCGGCGGCTACCGCGGCCTGGCCCGGGCCGCGCACATCCGGGTGGTGGGGCGAGGGCTGGAGAAATACATCGACCGCCGGTGGCCCGGCCCGCGCCCGAGCGCCGTGGCCCGCACCCGCCTCATCGACGACCTGGTGACCGGCGCGCTGGCGCACGGCGCGCGGCAGGTGCTGCTTCTCGGCGCCGGGTACGACAGCCGGGCCTATCGGTTGCCCGGCATCGAGCGGGTGGCGGTCTTCGAGGCCGACCACCCGGCCACCCAGGCGGTGAAGCGGCGGCTCGTGCGCGGCGCCGTCCGCCCCGAGCGGCGGCGCCACGTCCACTACGTGCCGGTCGACCTGCTCACCGAAGATCTCGGCGCGGTGCTTCTCGGGGCCGGCTTCGGGGCGCTCGAGCCGACCGTGGTGGTCTGGGAGGGCGTGACCAACTACCTGACCGAGGCCGCCGTCGACGGCACGCTCCGGCGTCTCGCTTCGCTCACCGCCACCGGGAGCAGGCTCATTTTCACGTACGTCGACCGCCGTGCCCTGCGCGGGGAGATCCCCGTCGCCGAGAGCTGGCATCGGGCCGTGCGCCGCCAGGGCGAGCCGTGGACGTTCGGCTTCGACCCGGCCGCGCTCCCCGGCTATCTGGCCGAGCGCGACATGCGCCTCGCCCTCGACCTGTCCACCCGCGACGCCGCCGACCGCTACCTGCAGCCGCTGGGCCGCGCCGAGAACGCCGCGTCCTTCTACCGCGTCGCCGAGGCGGAGATCCAGTAATGCCGAAGGTCAGCGAGGCCCATCTCGCCGCCCGCCGCCGCCAGATCCTCGACGCGGCCGCCGCCTGCTTCGCCCGGGACGGCTTCCACCGCACCAGCATGCAGGACATCGTCCGGGCGTCCGGGATCAGCGCCGGCCTGGTCTACCGCTACTTCGCCGGCAAGGACGACATGATCGCGGCCATCGTCACCGAGTGGCACGACCAGCGGCAGGTCTTCGCGACCGGCACGGTCGGCGAGCGGGCCGCGGCCTACCTCGACTACCTGCGCGAGGTCGGCCGCGCGGAAACCGCCGAGCGCAACCGGCTGGGCGTGCAGATCTGGGCCGAGGCGGTGCGCAACGAGCGCATCCGCGACCTGTCCCGGCGCAACGTCGACGATCCGCGGGCGGCGGTCGCGCAGGCGCTGGGCAGGGCGGACGCCGACGGGCTCGCCCGGGTGCTGATCGCGATCTACCAGGGCCTGGTCCTGCAGACCACGTGGGACGAGACGCTGGACAACGAGGCGTACGTGCGGGCCGTCGAGGGGTTGATCAGCGCACTAACGCGGCCTTGAGCGCGGCGGTCAGCTCGGCGCTGGAGAACGGCTTGGCCAGGATCGTGCGGCCCGGCTCCAGCGAGCGGCCGGCGTCGTCGATCAGCGCCTCGGCGTACCCGGAGATGAAGATGACCTTGGTGTCGGGGTACTCCTCCTGGAACCGGTGCGCCAGTTGCCGGCCGTCCATGCCGGGCATCATCACGTCGGTGACCAGGCAGTGGATCGGCCCGTGGTGCCGCTCGGCGACCTCCAGGGCCTCCTCGCCGTCGGCGGCGGTCAGCACCTGGTACCCGGCCTTGCCGATGAACCGCGCGGTCACGTCGCGCAGATCGTCCTCGTCGTCGACCAGCAGCACGGTCAGCCCGCCCTCGGGCTCCGGCGCGGGCGGCTCCGGCGGCGGGGCCGGGCCGGCCGTGACCGCCGCGGCGCCCGGCTTGGCCGGCAGGCTGATCAGCACGGTGGTGCCCTTGCCCGGCTCCGAGCTCAGCGTGATCTGCCCGCCGGCCTGGGTGACGACCCCGTGCGCCGTGGCCAGCCCCAGCCCGGCCGTGCGGCTGCCGGGCTTGGTGGAGAAGAACGGCTCGAAGGCGCGCGCCAGCACCTCGGGCGGCATGCCACGCCCGTCGTCGGCGACGCTGATCGTGGCCTGGCCCGCGGCCGACCGGCCGCTGGTCACGGTGATCGTCCCGCCGTCCGGCATGGCGTCGCGCGCATTCTGGACGAGCAGATGCAGCAGCCGCTCGAGCAGCCGGGGGTCGATCGTCACCGGCGGCACGTCGCCCGGCCGCAGGTCGACCTTGATCTGCGGGCCGGCCGCTTCGCCCAGCGCCCCGGCGGCATCGGCGAGGAACGCGTCCACGTCCACCGTCACCGGCCGGCTGATCTCGCGCCGGCCGAACGCGAGCAGCTGCTCGGTCAGCTTCTTGGCGCGCTCGCCGCCCTTGGTGACCTGCTCGAGGTCGCCCAGCAGCGCGGACCCGGTGGCCGGCGCCATCCGGCCCGCGTCGACCTCGTCGGTGATCTGCTCGATCGCCAGGGTCAGGAAGCCCAGCATCGCGCCGAGGAGGTTGTTGAAGTCGTGTGCCATCCCGCCGGCCATCCGGCGCAGGCTGTCCAGCCGCTCGGCGTCGCGGCGGCGGGCCTCCTCCTGCCGCTGCCGCATCTCGCGCCCGGCCCGCTCCTCGGCCGCCACCACGTCCGTCATGTCGTCGACCATGACCACCGCGCCGGACAGGTCGGCCTCGGCGTCGCGGATCGGGCGCAGGTGCACGCGCAGCCAGCGGTCGTCGCCGTCGGCGCGGGCGAACCGGTTGCGGTACCGGTGCTCGCCGGCGTCGGCCGCGCCGGTCCGGACGATCTCGAGCGCCCCGGTGTGGGTGGCCGGGTCGAGGCAGGCCAGCCAGCCGCGGTCGAGCAGCCGGTCGGCGGGCCGGCCGGTGATCTCGGTGAGGCGGGGGTTCACGTACGTGGCCCGGCCGCGCTCGTCGACCAGGACGATCCCGACGGGGGAGGAGGCGGCCATCGCCTCGAACCGGCGCTCGGTGTGCCGCAGCGCCCGCACCTTCTCGAGCAGCTTGGCGTTGATGGCCCGGGCGTGCACGGCGGCGAACTCGTCGGCCGGCCGCGGGGCGATGTCGACCGGGCCGTTGCGCAGCGCCACGTCCACCGCCTCGAGCAGCTCGCGCGGATCGGCGCTGCGCAGCACCACCTGCGAGACGCCGCACGCCTCGGCGATCGGCCGGGTCTCGGGCTCCAGGTAGTTGGCGGTGTAGAAGATCACCGGAGCGTGCGCGGCCTGCTCGTCGGGCGCGGAGCGCAGCCGGTGGACCAGCTCGAGGCCGTCGATGCCGGGCATGAGCACGTCGGAGACGACGACATCGGGATGGCGGCTCTGGGCGAGGGCGAGCGCGTCGGCGCCGTCGCAGGCCTCGATCACCTCGTGCCCGCGGTAGCCGAGCAGCATGGCCATCAGCTCCCGGTTGGCCGCCACGTCGTCCACCACGAGCACTGTCGCCACGACATGCCTCCTCCGCCTCTCCTCAAAATTACCGCCCAAAATCCGGCCCGAAAGTGATATTCCGGATATATGTCATCGTCGCCGGCGGCCGGCGAGCGAGGCCGCCGCCGCTTCGTGGCCGCGGCGCCGGCGCTGGCCGCGCTCGTGGCGCTGGTGCTCGCCGGCGGGCTGGCCGCCGCCGGGGCCGAGGCCGGCTGGTACGGCCCGCGAGGGGAGGCGGCCCTGATCGTCGTGGCCGGTGCGGTGTGCGCCACCCTGGCCGGACTGGCCACGGGGATCCGCCGGGCCCGGCGGGCGGCGGCCGGCCCCGCCGCCCGGGCCGAGCCCGACCGGCACACCCAGGCCGAGACCATCCTGCGGCACACTCCCACCGCGTTCTTCGTCAAGGGCGTCGACGGCCGGTACCAGATGGCCAGCGCCGCGTTCGAGCGGGCGCAGGGCATCCCCGTCGGCACGGCGGCCGGGCGTCTCGACCGCGAGGTGTACAGCCCGGAGCGGCTGGCCGGGATCGCCCACCGGGACCGCCTCGTCGTCGCGGCCGACGGCCCGCTCGTGTTCGAGGACGAGCTGCCCGGCGAGCACGGCGCCCGGACGTTCGTCAGCACGTTCTTCGCGCTGCGGGAGGACGGCGGCGAGGCGTACGCGATCTGCGGGGTGACCAATGAGATCACCCAGTTGCGAGTCGCGGAGAGCAAGTTCAAGGCCCTGCTGGACGCCTCGCCGGAGGCGATGCTCTGCGTCGGCGCGGACGGCTCGATCCTGCTGGCCAACGCCCGCGCGGTGGAGGTCTTCCGCTATCGCCGGGAGCAGCTGGTCGGCATGAACGTGGACGACCTCGTGCCGGCCCCGCTGCGCGAACGCCACGCCCGCCACCGGCGCGAGTACGTGGCCAACCCGACGCCCCGGCCGATGGGCGAGGACATGCGGCTCACCGCGAAGTGCGGCGACGGCACCGAGTGCCCGGTCGAGATCAGCCTCTCGGCGATCGAGGGCGAGGCCGGCACGATCGTCTTCGCCACCGTGCAGGACATCACCGACCGGCTCGCCCAGGCCCAGTCGGACGCGCAGCTCGCCGGCATCGTCGCCGCCTCCAGCGACGCGATCGTCAGCAAGACGCTCGACGGCACGATCCTCACCTGGAACCCGGGCGCGGCGCGGCTCTACGGCTACACCGCCGAGGAGATGATCGGCCGGGACGTCACCGTGATCCTGCCCTTCGACCGGCCGGACGAGGAGAAGCGGCTGCTGGCCCGGGTCCGGGCCGGCGAGCTGGTCAAGCACCACGAGACCCGGCGGGTGCGGCAGGACGGCAGCACCATCTACGTCTCGCTGAGCATGGCGCCGATCCGCGAGCCGGACGGCCGGATCGTCGGGGCCTCGACGATCTCGCACGACATCACCGCCGAGGTGCAGGCCGAGCGGCGGCTGCGGTTCGAGCGCGAGCAGTTCCAGATGATCATGACGGCGGCCAGCGACCCGTTCGTCAGCATGGATTACCGCGGGCTGATCACCGAGTGGAACCGGCAGGCCGAGCAGGTCTTCGGCTGGACCCGCGAGCAGGTGCTCGGCCGGCACGTGGTCGACACCATCATGCCGCGCCGCTACGCCGCCGCGCTCGACCGGGTGCTCGAGGGCCGCTGGGACTGGCTGCTCGACCGGCCGACCGAGATGGGCGCGGTCACCGCCGGCGGCCGGGAGCTGCCGATCGAGCTGACCATGTGGCGGATCCGGCGCGACGGCCCGTCCACGTTCCACGCGTTCGCCCGCGACATCAGCGCCCGGCGGCAGACCGAGCAGGCCCTCGCCCAGGCCCGCGACCAGGCGGTGGAGACCGCCCGGCTCAAGTCGCAGTTCCTCGCCTCGATGAGCCACGAGATCCGGACGCCGATGAACGGCGTGATCGGCCTGAGCGGGCTGCTGCTCGGCACCGACCTGCAGGAGACCCAGCGGCGGTACGCGCAGGGCATCAACACCGCCGGCGTCGCCCTGCTCTCGGTGATCAACGATGTGCTCGACTTCTCCAAGCTGGAGGCCGGCAAGGTCGTCCTGGAACGGGCGAACTTCGAGGTCTGGCGGCTGATCGACGAGGTGGTCGGCCTGGTCGCCGACGCGTCCGGCGCCAAGGAGCTGACCGTGTCGGCGCGCTGCGACCCCAGCCTGGCCGCGCCGGTCAGCGGCGACGCCGGCAAGCTGCGCCAGGTGCTGCTCAACCTGGTCGGCAACGCGGTCAAGTTCACCGCCGGCGGCACCGTGTCGGTCACCGCGCGCCCGGCCGGCGGCCCCGTCCCGGGCGGCGTCGGCCCGGGTCGCGGCGGCTCGGAGCGCGCCGGCTCGGAGGGCGGCGGCTCGGAGGGCGGCGGCTCGGAGGGCGGCGGCTCGGAGGGCGCCGGCTCGGAGGGCGGCGGCTCGGAGGGCGCCGGCTCGGAGGGCGGCGGCTCGGAGGGCGGCGGCTCGGAGGGCGCCGGCTCGGAAGGTGCTGGCCCGGGCGGCGCCGTCCTGGTGCGCTTCGAGGTCGCCGACACCGGCATCGGCATCGACGCCGATCAGCAGGCCGGGCTGTTCGAGCCGTTCATCCAGGCCGACGCGGGCACGACCCGCCGCTTCGGCGGGACCGGGCTGGGGCTGGCGATCAGCCGGGAGCTGGTGACCGTGCTCGGCGGCGAGATCGGGCTGGTCAGCGCGGCCGGCCGGGGCAGCACGTTCTGGTTCACCGTGCCGCTGTGGCCGGCCCTCGCCGGCGACTCGCCGCCCCGGCACGCGCTGGGCGGGCTTCGCGTGCTGGTGCTGGCCGGAGAGGACACCGCCGCGCTCCGCGACCAGCTCTCCGCGTGGGTGATGGAGACCACGGCGGTCCCCGACGAGGCGGCGGCGGTGGGCGCGCTCACCGCGGCGGCAGAGGGCGGCCGGCCGTACGATGTCGTGATCCTCGACCGGGTGGACCTGCCCGCCGTCGTCGTCGCCGACCCAGCGATACCCACCCCCAAGCTGATCCTCGTCGGCGGCGAGCCGGCGCCGCCGGGCCGGGCCCGGTCGGCCGGCTGCAACGCGGTGCTCACCCGGCCGGTCCGGCAGTCGCAGCTGTACGACGCGCTGGTCGGCATGTTCGCCGGGCCGGCCGAGGACCGGGCGCTGCGCACCACCGCCGAGGCGCCGTCCGGGCGCGGGCACGTGCTGCTGGTCGAGGACAACGACATCAACCAGACGGTGGCGCTGGGGATCCTGGCCAACCTCGGGTACAGCGCGGACGTGGCCACCGACGGGCGGCAGGCGGTGGCGATGGCCGCCGCCCAGCACTACCAGGCGATCTTCATGGACTGCCTGATGCCGGAGATGGACGGGTACGAGGCGACGGCCGCGATCCGGCAGGCCGAGGGGCCGGGCGAGCACGTGCCGATCATCGCGATGACCGCGGGCGCCCTGCCCGAGGACCGGTCGCGCTGCCTGGCGGCCGGGATGGACGACCACCTGGCGAAGCCGCTGATGCCCGCCGGCCTGGCGGCCGTGCTGGCGAAGTGGGCGCCCTTCCCGGCGCGTCCGCCCACCGTGCGGGACCAGATCGAGCAGCGGCTCGAGCTGCTGCGCGGCGCCGGGGCGGCGCTCGGCCCGGCCGAGCTCGGCGACCTGCTGCGGCGGCTCGGCGCGCACGCGCCCGGCCACGTCGAACAGATCCACCAGGCGATGGCGCTCGAGGACGCCGGGCGGCTGCGCCACGAGGCCCACCAGCTCAAGGGGGTGGCGGCCAACCTCGGCGCGTCCGAGCTGGCCGAGGTCTGCGAGCGGCTGGAGCGGGCGGCCGGCGGCGGCGACCTGGAGGCGGCGATCAAACCGCTCTCCCGGCTGCGGCCATGCGTCCAGGAGATGCTGGCGGCGGTCGACGCCATCCTGGCCGGCCAGGCGGACGCCGATCCGCGTGGCGGCGCCGGTCAGGCGGCGGTGACCGGCAGCCGGACAACGGCGTCGAACAGGTAGCCGAGGGTGTTGTAGCGGGCCACGTCCGGCTGGGTGTTGCCGCGTACGTCGGTGGCCCGGGCCATCAGCTCGTGGGCGCCGGCGGCGGGCGTCCAGCCGATCTCCCAGCGCTGCCAGGGCCCGCCGGACGGGCCGGTGGCGCGGGCGCGCCGCCAGCTCGTCCCGCCGTCGGTGCTGACCTCGACGTGCCGGATCGGGCCGGCGGCCGACCAGGAGCGGCCGGTGAGCGTGGTGCGCCGGCCGGCTCGCAGGACGGCCCAGGCGTCCAGCTCGAACGCGCTCTGGACGACCTGGCGGTCGAACGGCTGCCCCTCGGGCCGGGGAGCCGGGCCGAACAGCCGGTAGAACTGGGTGGACTAGAGCCAAGATCACAATGGCGGTGAGTCCAACCGTCCTGACGTGCCAAAACCTTCGGCGTTGATCCACAGCTTGAGCGATGTCGATCGGCTTGCGGTCACGAGGGTCACCGCATCGTCTGATCGGCGTGTCGCCGGGTCCAGATTAGCCGCCAACGCCGCGTCGGGCAGCAGCGTCACGGGTCCAGTGATGGCCGTCTGCGGGAGGCGCACCCGCTGCGGGGGAGTTCTTCGGCGTCCAGGCTCCGTTATACCATCGAGTCTATCGGATATAGGGGCTATATGCCACGGCGTGCAATCATCGATGCCTATGTCGAGCACGAGTCGCCCGCCAGCTGCACCGCTCGACCAGCCTGACGGTGGGGACCGCCCGGCACACCAGCCGTGGGCAGGCCGCAGTGTGGCTCGAGCAGGGCGGGACCGGACATGTGGGTGGGGGTACAGGCCGCGCATGTGACCTCGGTGACTGTGGAGATCAGCCTTCAGGATGTGGTGAACCTGCGGGCTGCATTGGACCTGCTGCTTGAGCGAGAAACCAGGGGTAGGCCGGCGTCAACTTCCTCGTTCAGTCACGAACGTGAATGCTCGATAATGGTTTACTGCGACAGCGGGCGGGAGAAGCTGTGACTCAGAAACAGGTATACGAGGTGCCTGAGCAGGTGCTTTCGGCGATGTTGATCGGCGTTGAGACCGACACCGTGCAAAGCCTGGTCGACAACTGGAAGCCGGGCAAAGCCGCGCATCCCGGTGATCCGTTCGGAAGGGTCTTCCTGTGGCTGTGGCGGACCGACTCGCACCGAGCGGTGACGCTGTTCAATGACGTTGTGCGTCGGGTCCGACGTACCAAGCAGAGCCCAGCAAGGGAGTTCACCTCGGATGATCTGCTCCACGGACTCTCGTTCGCCACGCAGGGGATGACCGACTCGGAGGCGCAGATGGTCTCAGACCAGGTACGGGCCGATGCGGCAGCAAGGCTCAGCGAAGGTCCGGAATGGCCGCGCTGAATCTGGTGCCGGAATCGGTTCAGAAAATGGCAAAGACCCCGCCTATCCCCGAGCGCTGACGGGCGCTCCGGGATAGGCGGGGTCTTTCTGTACGCCGGTAGGCGCGCGGCTGGGGAGGCGTCCTGCGGCGCGTTGTTCGCCACAACTCCCACTTGACCTCGGCCGCACCACATCGGACGGTCATGCCATTCGACTACTGTCCGCAGTGCGGCGCTGGCAAGGTTCGGCGCGCAACCAGCAGGCCAGTTGACTGATGCGGGGACGCAGCCGCCCAGTCACCGTGGAGGACTACCGTTTCGTCCGCGAACTACGCGCCCAGCGCCTGAGCCGCGAACGCCATCGGCCATCAAGCCGTCGTGGCGAGGGCGCAATGACCACGAAGGAATGCCCAGGCTGCACAACTCGGCCGAGGTGCGGGTCGGGCCACGCCCGCGTTTCCGCGGGCACGAGGAGGCGCATGCATGGTTCACCCACGCTAACGGCGGACCCGGGTGGTTGGAGTTCGGCGTCGCGTACAAGACATCCTTGACCGTGTATCTGACGCCCAGAATGCGATCGAGTTCCGGCACCAGCTGACCGAGATGTTCCAGGTCGCGGGCTGGGAAGGATGATTCGCCGCCCTACCCTCAATCGTCGGCAGAATGGCCTTCGAGAGAACCACCGCCGGCGTTCCCGACGGAGCCCACCGGCCACGGTCGGCCGCTTACATCCCTCCAACTTCCCGCAGAAAACAGGTCAGCCCAATAATAGAAGTACACGGCGAGGTGTCCCTCAGCGAGCGAGTTGCCATCGCCGCCTGTGCGCCGGGCCTCGCTGAGGCTATTGGTGATCATCTTAATTCTGCTCTGCCGGAGTTCCAGATCACCGCTGCCCGAATACAAGCTCGCGTACGGCAACACAACGTCCGCATGGAATTCCTCGACGAGCGAGAGCCACCCCGTGAACTGGAAGATGTGGACGTCCTTTGCTGCCATCAGTCTCTCAATGGCTTCCTGGACCGGCGTTGTGGCGGGCGTCGTTGCCGGCACCCAGTCAGTCACTTCGCCGACCCGCCCTACCTGATTGGCAACGAGTAGGCAGGCTTCGACTAGCGTCCTCGCCTCAAGCTTTTGGACCGCTCGTGACCTTGCTTTGGTGGCTCGTTGGGTAAGGAGCGCGAACCCCACGCCGACGACGAAAGTGACCGCGCAGAACCCGACCACACTGGAAACCAGGTTGGTGGTAAAGGGGTGCGCCGACAGCCAGGCCGCATCGCGGTTCTCTGCGTAGAGGCCGACGCTGAGTGCAGCGATGCCTAGGACGGCGATCGCCGCCAAGGTCGTCTTGGGCAGTAGGGGAATGTCGCCACGTTCTCCCATGTGATCCACGGTATCGGTGGCTGTCTACCGCTATGCGTCCGCCGCCGTGGCGACTCCCCACCGGCTCAGACCGTCAGGTCGACCAGGCCGGAGTTCCGGGTGGCGGCGATATCGCGGCGGCTCTCGACGATCGCTGCCCGGTCGGAGCGGATCTTGCGCTCGTCGGCGCCGGTCCGCACGTCGGTGCTGAGCCGCACGTAGTCGGTGCGCAGGTGAACGCTGGCGATGTGCGAGCCCCACCGGGTGCCGCCGGCGCCACCGATTCGCATCATCATCGGTCTCCCTTTCCTCGCTGCTGAGCCGCACCCGCTGATTCGGTTGTCGCGGGGGTGCGGTTGAGGATCCGTCGTGTGACCTGAGCCACGGCCGGTCGCTGCCCTTCGGCCAGGTCTACCCGACGCTGTCCCGGCCGGCCCGCGACCGCGAGGTGGCGCCGGCCCGCAACCGGGACGCACCCGGTGGCTTTCACAAGTCGCCGGGCGCGGCGCCGAATGTGCCGGGGTGCGTACCGAACTCGTTCTTGACCAAGCCGGCGACCTGCTGAGCGACGGCCGTCCCGGCCCGGCCGCCACGCTGCTCGCGCCGGTCGTCGGGGCGGAGCCGGGCAACGTCGACGCCTGGCTGCTGCTGGCCCGGGCCAACCTGGCGCTGCGCCGCCCCGCGGAGGCCCTGGACGCGGCCCGCGCCGCCCTGCGGCTGGAACCGCACGGGCTCGAGGCGCGGTACTGGGTGAGCGCCGCGTACACCGCCACCGGCCGTCACGACCTGGCGATCGCCGCCGCGGCCTCGGCGTGCCACGCGGATCCCGGCCACCCCCGCCTGCTGGAACGGCACGGCCGCGCGCTGCTGGCGGCCGGCCGGCTGACCGAGGCCGGGCGGGTGCTGGCCGCGGGCGCGGAGTTTGCCCACTACGACGCCGACCTGCACGTGGCGCACGGCGTCGCGTTGTTCGCCGCCGGTCGCCCGCTGAGCGCGCGGGAGGCGCACGGCCGCGCCCTCGCCATCGACCCCGCGCACCGGCAGGCTCAGGCGGAGCTGCGCCGGCTGGCGTCCGCCGAGCGGCGCATCGTGGACGCCGAGTCGCTGGTGCGAGTGACCGACGAGTTCGCCGAGTCGCTGCGCGTCCCGGCCGGCGGGCGGCGCCCGGGGCCGGCGGGCGGCGGGGTGCTCGCCCACCTGGCGGCGGTGGCGTTCGCGGTGTGCCTGGCCGCGCTGCTGGTCGTCGGGGTCCTCGACCGGGTTACGTCGATCGAGGTGGCGCCGGCGCTGACCGCGGCGTTGTTGTGCGCGGCCGGGTCGGCGGCGTGCGCGACCGCGCTGAGCCGTCGGCGGGGCTCGACTCGCGTGGTGCGGTGAGCGGCGCGCGGGGTTGGGCTGCGGGTGATCCCGGTACTCTCGGGCGACCGGGGGAACGGCGGTCGGCGGGCGACGGAGGCGGGTTTGGCACGGGGTCTGCGGGTCAGCACCCGGAATGCGCGGTTTCAGCAATGGGAGGCGCTGCTCGCCAACCGGGCGAAACGCCAGCGCCGCGGGGAGTTCCTGGTGCAGGGGGTCCGGCCGATCACCATGGCGGTGACGCACGGATGGCGGATCCGGGAGTTGCTCTACGACGCCGAGGCCGCGCTGTCCGGCTGGGCGCGCGAGACGCTGGCCGTAGTGCGGGCCGAGACGTTCGCGGTGTCCCGGGAGCTGATGCACGAGCTGGGCGGCAAGGCGGACGCGGTTCCGGAGCTGCTGGCGGTCGTGGCGATGCCGGCGGACGACCTCGGCCGCATCCCGTGTGGCCCGTCGATGCTGGTGGTGGTGTTCGACCGGCCGGCCAGCCCGGGCAACATCGGCACGCTGATCCGCTCGGCGGACGCGTTCGGCGCGGCCGGCGTCATCGTGACCGGGCACGCGGCCGACGTGTACGACCCCAGGGCGGTGCGGGCGAGCACGGGCTCGCTGTTCGGGCTTCCGGTGGTGCGGGTGCCCGCCCATCAGGCGGTGCTCTCCTGGGTGGGCGACGTGCAAGCCGCCGGTGTGGGGCTGCGGGTCGTGGGCACCGACGAGAACGGTGAGCGGGAGGCCGCGGCGTACGACTTCACCGGGCCTACGCTCGCGCTGATCGGCAATGAGACGGCGGGACTCAGCGCGGCCTGGCGGGCCGCGTGCGACGAGCTGGTGCGGATCCCGATGGTGGGCACAGCCAGCTCGCTGAACGCGGCGGCGGCCGGGACGGTGGTGCTGTACGAGGCCGCGCGCCAGCGGCAACGGTCGGCGGCCGGCGCGCGCACCGGAGAGTAGAAGCGGCGGCCTGCCCGGCCTACGCCACGTCGGGTCGCGTCATCAGCGGGGCTTGCAGGTGCAACGCCAGATCGGGCGTGGTCAGCGGGACAGTGCTCCAGGTCGCGGTGGCCGTGTCGCCCTCGACCACCAGCCGTACCCGGTGCGGGGTGGTGATGACGAAGAGCTCGGCGACGAACGTGCCGCCCTGCCACGCGCCGGAAGCGACGACCGGGCGGCCGAGCGGGGCGCTCTCCCGCCACTCGCCATGGCCGGCCTCGACCGCGCCGGGATCGGGGGAGGCGGTGCGGAACGAGTCGAAGCGCAGCCGCCATCCGCCGTCGGCCGGCTCGACGTGCACGGCGGAACCCGTGGGCAGCGCCGATTCGGCGGCGGCCACGATCGTCGCCTTCCCGGACCGTGGCGGCCCGGCCGAGCCCGGCACCGGCGGGAACGACAGCCGTCGCAGGCGGTCGGCCAGCACCTCGTCGTCCCGCGCGCTGTCCGGATGGCCGATGCCGGGCGCCAGGCAGGCCGCGATCGCGTCGGGGGTGGCCGCCGGCCGTGGATTGTGGCTGGTCAGGACCACGACGAGATCGAGCGACGGGAGGACGACGCACTGCTGGCCGAAGGCGCCGTCGGCGTAGAAGCCGTGCTCGGAGATCCAGAACTGGTAGCCGTAGCCGCGCGCCGAGTCGTCCCCGGCCGCCGGGACGCCGATGTGCGCCCGGGTGGCCAGCTCCACCCACTCCCGCGGGATCAGTTGCCGGTCGCCCCATCGCCCGCCGCGCAGCAGCAGCTCGCCGAACGCGGCGAGGGCCTCGGTCGTCAGGTGCAGGCCGTGGAAGCCCTTGACCAGGTCGGCCGGCTCCCGCTCCCAGGACTCGGCGAGGCTGTCGGCGCCGTGCCCGGTCGTCATCGACAGCAGGTGGTGCACGGTGAGGCGGCGGCCCTGCGCCGAGATGTCGCCGGGCACGTGCGCGGGCAGGAGGCCGGCCACCCGGTCGTCCAGGGCGAGCAGCCCGTCCGCGATCACCAGGCCGGCCGCGATCGAGGTGAACGACTTGGTCACCGAGTAGAGCAGGGTCGGGCGATCGGCGGAGTACGGCGTCCACCAGCCCTCGGCGACGACGTGGCCGTGGCGGACGACCATGATGGAGTGACCCTCGACCGCCCGTGTCCCGAGCCAGTCGAGCAGGGCGCCGATCGAGCGGGACGAGAGGTTCTGGGCGGCTGGGGTCGAACGCGGGAGCATCCGGGCACGCTAACAACGGCGTGCCCCGCCGTCGCTCGGTTTTGGCCGGCGCGCGGCGTCAGGGGTGTCCGGCGCCTCTCGTGGTGGCGTTGGCCAGGGCGGTGAAGACGCCGGTCAGCACGCGATCGTAGGCCCGGTCGGGCAGCAGCCAGCGCGCGGCCAGGGCCGCCTTCGCGCCGCGGCCGACCGGGTAGCGGGCGCGGGGGCGTCGTGCCGTCGCGGCGCGGGCGATGGCGCGGGCGACGACGGACGGGGACGAGATGCCCTTGGCCTGCGAGGTCAGGGTCGCGGCGTACCGGCGGGCGTAGTCGGCGTACGCGCCGTGGCCGGACGTCTCGAGCAGGCGCTCGCCGGCGACGCCGGGGAACTCGGTGGCGATGCCGCCGGGCTCGATCATGACGACGTGGATGCCGAGCGGCCGGAGCTCGAGCCGGAGGCAGTCGCTGAGGCCCTCCAGGGCGTACTTGGTGGCGTGGTACCAGCCGGCCAGCGGCTGGTACATCCGGGCGCCGACCGAGGTGACGTTGATGATGCGGCCGGAGCCCTGCGCCCGCAGGTGCGGCAGGACGAGCTGGCAGAGCCGGGCCGCGGCGAAGACGTTGACCTCGAACTGGCGCCGGGCCTCGTCCAGCGGCACGTCCTCGAGGGCGCCGAAGGAGCCGTATCCGGCGTTGTTGACCAGCACGTCGATCCGGCCCGACCGGGCGGCGACCCGGTCGACCAGCGCCGCCCGGGCGGCCTCGTCGGTGACGTCGGCCCGGACCGTGTCGATGCCGAGCGCGGCGAGCGGGCTCATCCGTTCCAGGCGGCGGGCGACGGCGTAGACGTGGAAACCGCGCTCGTGCAGCAGGCGGCTGGTGGCCGCGCCGATCCCGGCGGAGGCACCGGTGACTATCGCGACCCGGCCCATCGAGGCACCCTTCGTAGGCGGCGACGTGATCACGCCGGCGGCGAGGACAGGGTAGCGGCGAAGCCGGGCCGGCGGGGGACGCGGGGCGGCGGCGAAATCGGGGCCCGGGGTCGGCCGCGAAATCGGTGGCGCTGGGGGCCGGGGCCGGAAAGGATACGGCGATGTCCGGTGTGCCCGAGGGATTCGCGTATCGCGTCCGCAAGAACGGGGACGTGGAGGTGCTGCATCACGGCCGCGCGGCCGTGGTGCTCCGGGGCGCCGCCGCGGCCCGGTTCCTGATCGACGTGGAGAGCGACGATCCGCAGGAGCTGATGGCCCGGGTCAGCGGCAACTACAAGCACGGCAACGAACGGACGGCGAAGAACCACCCGCGCAACCGGCGGAGGTAGGGCGCGTTACTTCTTCTTGCCGCTCTTGCCGGCGGGCTCGAGCGCCGGCGGGTACTTCGCGTTGAAGTTGTGGATCACCGGCAACCCGACGCGGACCATGTCGCGGCTGCGGTGCGCGACGTCCTCGGGGGTCAGGTGGTGCCTCGGGTGGGGGAGCTGGGCGGCGATCGTCCCCGTGAAGATCAGCAGGTCGTCGACCGAGCCGGGGAACGCGCGGCACATGTCGGCGGCCGCGCGCAGCTGCGACTCGGGAAGGTACGCGACGTGCTCGGCCATGCCGGCCGCCCACGCGCCCGGGTGCACCAGGTAGCCCGCGGGCAGCCGGCCCGGGCCGCCCATCGGGGCGAGCATCTCGGCGCGCGGCATCGGAGCCGGCGTGGCCTTGCTGATCATGTAGAGGGCGCCGGCGGCGAACAGCGCGGCCGGGACCAGGATGGCGGCGGCGGCGGGCAGGCCGGCGAGGATCATCACGATGGCGAGCACGACGAGGATCATGCCGCCGGCCATGTACTCGCGCACGCCGTCGCGGGACGCGCCGTTCTCGGCGTCGGCGACGCAGCGCTTGATGATGGCTTCCAGGACCGGGTCGGTGGGGCGCCACCCGTCCGCCCGGACCGGCATCTCACGCGTGGACTGCGCCATCGGGGTCCTCTCTCGCGACGGGGGAGTCGGTGTCGCCGAGCGGTATCGGCAGACCGCCACCCCGATCTGAGGGATTGTGCCGCCCGCCGCCTGCGGGATTACGCGGCCAGGGCGGCGTAGCGGCCGCCCGCGCCGACCAGCGCGTCGTGCGTGCCGGCCTCGAGGACCCGGCCGTGGTCGACCACCACGATCTGGTCGGCGGCGCGGACGGTGGACAGCCGGTGCGCGATCGTGACCGTGGTGCGGCCGCGGGACAGCTCGTCGAAGGCGCGCTGCACGGCCCGCTCGGTCTCGTTGTCCAGCGCGCTCGTCGCCTCGTCGAGCACCAGGATGCGCGGGTCGCGCAGCAGGGTGCGGGCGATCGCGATGCGCTGCTTCTCGCCGCCGGAGAACCGGTGGCCGCGCGAGCCGACCGTGGTGTCGTAGCCGTCGGGCAGGGCGGCGATCACCTCGTGGATCTGGGCGGCCCGGGCGGCGGCCTCGATCTGCGCGTCGGTGGCGTCCGGGCGGGCGTAGCGCAAGTTTTCCCGGACGGTGGTGTGCAGCAGGTATGTCTCCTGGCTGACCACGCCGACGATCGACGACAGGTCGGCCAGGCTGAGGTCGCGCAGGTCGACGCCGTCGATGGTGACCCGGCCGGCGGTGGGGTCGTAGAGGCGGACGATCAGGGCCGCGATCGTGCTCTTGCCGGAGCCGGTCTCGCCGACCAGGGCCAGGGAGGTGCCGGCCGGGACGTCCAGCGACACGCCGGCGACCGCGGCGGCGTTACTTCCGGCGTACGCGAAAGTCACGTTCTCGAAGCGCAAGTTTCCCTGTGGGTTTTCCAGCACGACCGGCCGCGCCGGCTCTTGGACCTCGATGGGCAGGTCGAGGTATTCGAAGATCCGCGCGAACAGGGCGAGCGAGGTGGTCAGCTGGACGCCGACGTTGAGCAGGCCGATCAGCGGCCGGAACAGCCCGGCCTGCAGCGCGGTGAAGGCGACCAGGGTGCCGATGGAAAGTTGCGCGAAAGGCATGCCCGCGGCGAGGTAGATGACCGCCGGGATGGCCGCGAAGACGATGCTCATGGACGCCATCCGCCAGCGGCCGGCCAGCTCGGAGCGCAGCTCGAGGTCGATCAGCCGGGCCGACGAGGCGGTGAAGCGCGAGATCAGGGCGGGCGCGGTGCCCAGCGTCTTGGACAATTGAACGCCGCTGATCGACAGCCCCTCCTCGATGGTGACGTTGAGGTCGGCGAGCTCCCGCTGCCGCTGCGCGGTGATCTCGCGGCGCAGGCGGGCGACCCGCCGGGAGAACCAGATCGCCGGTGGCAACACCGCCAGGGAGACCAGCGAAAGTTGCCAGGAAAGCGCGGCCATCGCGACCAGGGTGGCGATCGCGGTGGTGAGGTTCGCGGCGATCGAGGTGGCGGTCGAGGTGACCACCGACTCCATGCCGCCGATGTCGTTGGTGATGCGGGACTGCACCTCGCCGGTGCGGGTGCGGGTGAAGAAGCCGATCGACTGGCGCTGCAGGTGGGTGAAGACGTCGGTGCGCAGGCGGTGCATGACCTCCTGGCCGACCCGGGTGGAGATCCAGGTCTGTACGACGCCGAGCGCGGCGGTCACGGCGGCGACGGCCACCATGCCGGCCACCAGCCAGACCAGCAACGAGAGGTCGGCGTGCGGCAGCGCGTCGTCGATGACCGCGCGGAGCAGGAACGGCGAGGCCATGCCGATGATCGACGAGGCCACGATGATCAGGACGACGACCGTGAGCGGCCGGGTGTGCGCGCGGAACAGCCCGCCGACGCGGCGCAGCGAGACCTCGCGGGCCTGCTGCTTCTCGGCCGGGGTGGGTTTGCGGTGCTCGAGGCGCGGCAAAGGCGTCCTCCTTTCGGCGAAAGTTTTGCTGAGGTTACCTCATCATGAGGTAAGAACCGCAATCCCTGCTACCGTATTCCGGTGGACGGGGACTCCCTTGCCGAAACTTTCTGGGCGGTCGCGCGCCGGTTGCGCCACCGCACCCGGGTGGCGCTCGAGCCGTGGGACCTCTCGCCGTCGCTGGCCCGCGCCCTGAACGTGCTGTCCCGCCACGGCGACATCCGGCTCAGCGTCCTGGCCGACCATCTGGGCATCGCGCCCCGGACGACCACGGAGGTCGCCGACGATCTGGCCCGGCTGGGGCTGGCCGAGCGTCATCCCGACCCCGGCGACCGGCGGGCCACGCTGCTCGCGCTGACCGCCCAGGGCGCCGCGACGGCCGAGGCGATCCGGGCCGCGCGGGCGGCCGAGGGCGAGCAGTTCTTCGCCGCGCTCAGTGACGGGGAGCGGGAGACGCTGGCTGATCTGTTGCGCAAGTTGCGGGACTGAACGGCGCGGCGGCTCGCGAAAGTTGTCTGCCGCGCGGCGTGGAAACTTTCCGGAAAGCGTGACCGGGCCGGCACGCTTTCCGGACGGCGTGCCCGTGCCCGTGCCGGCGCCGCGAGCCCATGCGATGATCCGGCCATGCTGCGTGGACGCTTGCTGACCGAGAGCCTGCGCGTTGGCGGCGAGGTGCGGGTTGCGTCGCTGCGCGTGGTGCGGCTCAGCCGCGAGGACGTATCCGCCTCGACGTCACCGGCCCAGCCCGGCATCTGGACCTTCGTCGACTTCGAGGCCCCCGACGAGGCGGCCGACGACCTGGCGGCGGCGCTGGCCGGCGCCCTGATCGGCGACCAGGGCTGGTACGCCGACTTCGAGGTCGGCGACGATCACGTGGTGGTTTTCGCCGGCCGGGTGTTCCGGTACGTGAAGGGAGATGAAGCGGGCCGCAAGGCCGCCGTGGAATACGGCCGAGCGACCGGCGTGCCCGAGCATCAATGGGACTGGGCGGATTGACGCTCAGGCGTCCGAGCCTACGGTCAATGCGCGGTGGAACTCGAGCCATTGCAGGTCGGATTGCGGATCGTGGTCGGCGAGGTGCTTGCCGATCGCCACGGCTAGAATCATCCGGCGGTGCAATGCCGTTCACGGACGACAAGCGCGCGAATATGGCCATGCCGATGTGAAGGCGTCTGCGTGCACGTTCCGGAACGGTCGGCGCGGGATCTCGGCCGTGTATGGATAGCCGCCAGGACAGGGCCTGACCACCGGTCTGCGATGTGGCGTCGGGCTCGATCTGCGTCGTCACGCTTCGCGCCGTCACGCTTCGCGTAGGTGCAGGCCGGGCCGGCGGCTGAGTGCGCGTCGGCTCGGGTGTTGTCGGCGGCTGGGTGCATGCGGGAGTGGGGGTGCTTGCCGGCTGGGTGGGCGTCGGCCCAGGCGTTGCCGGGGGCTGGCTGGGTGCGGGCTCGGGCGCTCCGCCCGCAATGTGGTCGGCCGGATCGCCGCCGACGGACGTGGTGGCCGCCGTGGTGCGCCGGTGCCACGCGGCTGCCAACTCCTCCCCGGTGGGGATATGGCCGTGAAGGGAGCGCAATTTCCGGGCGTGGCGTTGTGTCATTCCCCACGCGCGATGTCGCTGGTGTTCGCGGCGGAAATTCTCGGCCTCGGCGGAATAGTTGCGGCGCTTCGTCGTGTCGCGCATGGTGGCCAATTGTGCCGTGCTGAACAACTGCAGCTGCCGCATGACCTATTCTCCCGCAAAGCCACCGGCACGGGCCACTATTCGATCACCCTGGCAGCAATTGTTTTTCACGGCAGATCGGAGGGCTGCGGGGATCTGGCAAATTGTCGAACAATGCACCGGAGCGGTGGGCCGCCGCGGCCGGGATCGTCGCACGCCGTCCGAAGTTACCGGTCGCCTGCGGTCGTGGAGACCGGCCGGGGGCGGGCGGTCAGGACTCGACGCAGAACTCGTTGCCCTCGGGGTCCTGCATGACGACCAGGTCGCCGTGGGTCTCCTTGACGGTGGCGCCCAGCGACTCCAGGCGCTTGACCTCCTCGGGGACGCCGTCGGCGGCGCGCAGGTCGAAGTGCATGCGCAGCTTCGCGGTCCGCGGCTCGGGGACCCGCTGGAACCACAGGGTGGGCCCGCCCCAGCCGGGTGCCTCCACGAAGGCCTTGCCGGAGGTCGACTCCTCGTCGAGCTCGCCGCCCAGGGCCGCCGCCCAGAAGCGGGCCACCACCAGGGCGTCCCGGCAGTCGAAGGTCACTGACTTCACGTAGGTCGGCATGGTGGCATTCTCGGCGATCATGACCACGGGCGCGACCGGAAGAAGGGCGGACACCGATAGCCGTACGTAATGTGCCTGTCGCTCTCGGTAGATGTGGGGCACTATCGAGGCATGGTGTTGTCCGTGTTGGCGGGACTGATGACGCCGGTGATCATCGGATTGGGTGTCGTGCTGGCGGCCCGGGTGCTGCCCCGATGGTCACCGGCAGCGGGCCACGGCGTGGTCGACGGCCCGGGCGCCGAGGCGTATCGGCGGGCGGCGGAGAAGATGCGCGAGGAAGCGGACGGCGAGGCCAGTCGGGCGGACGGCGAGGCCAGCCGGCCGCCGGCTCCGGCGCACACCTGATCGCGCCGGCCAACCGAAGTGGATGGTCCCGGCCGGGAACGGGCACGGCCAAGATCGGGGACGGCCGATATCGCGTACGGGGCCGCGCCGCGACCCCGGCCGCATCAGGACGTGTACCTGTCCCAGAAGACGACCTCGTCGAGGGGGCGCCTCTTCGGCTCCGACCAGCGGCCCTTGCTGGGGTAGCCGAGCGGGATCAGGGCCATGGTGAGCGCGTCGTCGGGCAGGCCGAGCAGGGCCCGGGTCTCCGCCTCGTGGCCGGAGTAGAGGGTGGTCAGCGTGGAGCCGATGCCGTACGCGCGGGCGGCCAGCATGAGCTGCTGGACGGCGCCGTAGATGGAGGAGCCCAGGCGCGGATTGGTGGAGGCCGCGGCGCCCAGCAGGACCGGGAAGATCCAGACGGGGGCCTCCTCGATGTGCGCGGCGAGATGATCACCGGCCCGGAAGTTCGGGTCGCCGGTGGCCAGCATGCGCTCTCGGTGGACGCCGTAGAGCTTCTCCCAGCCCTCGCGGTAGAACGCGGCGATCTGCGCCTTGACCCCGGGGTCGCGCAGCACGATCCAGGCCCAGCGCTGGGTGTTGCCGCCGTTGGGGCCGCGGATGGCCGCGTCGAGCAGCTTGCGGACGACGTCGTCGCCGATCGGCTGGGGCGACAGGTAGCGGCGGGCCGGCGTGGAGTGCAGCGCCTCCAGGACCGTGATCTCCGGATCTTCCATGGCCACACACCCTAATCCGTCACGCGATGTGGCCGTGACATGACCTCGAGTGTTGTCTATGCTCGCAGGCGTGGAAAAGACGCTCGCAAACGGGGAAAACGCGCTCGCAAACGGGGAAAACGCGCTCGCCGAGGTGGCGCAGACGCCGCTCGACGAGGCGCGCACCACCCCGATCGACCGCATCGGCCGCGCGGCCGCCGCGCGCGTGGTGCGCCGCGTCGTGCGCCGTGACCGCGACCGGGTGACCCCCTTCTCGTCCGGGATCTGACCAGGGGTGACGTTCCCGTGGCGCCCGCTGCGCCACTACGTGCTCAAGGTCGCCTCCCGGTGTGATCTGGCGTGCGATCACTGCTATGTGTACGAGCACGCCGACCAGTCCTGGCGCGGGCGGCCACCGTTCATGTCGCTCGCCACCGCCCGGGCGGCCGCGGGCCGCATCGCCGAGCACGCCGCGGCGCACCGGCTGCCGCGGGTGAGCGTGATCCTGCACGGCGGCGAGCCGCTGCTGCTCGGGCCCGACCGGCTCCGCTCGCTGCTGGCCGAGCTGCGCACGACGGTGGGCGCGGCGTGCGAGCTCGACCTCGGGATGCAGACCAACGGCGTGCGCCTCGATGACACGTACGCGTCGATCTTGCGCGCGGCCCGGGTCCGGGTCGGCATCTCGCTCGACGGCGCTCGCCCGCACAACGACCTGCACCGGGTGTTCCGCCGGGGCGCGTCCAGCTACGACGCGACCGTGCTGGGGATCGCCGTCCTGCGACGCCACCGGGACATCTATGCCGGCCTGCTGTGCACCGTGGACCTCGCGAACGATCCGGTCGAGGTCTACGACGCGCTCGCCGGGCAACAACCGCCGCGGATCGACTTCCTCCTGCCCCACGCCACCTGGGAGCATCCGCCGCCGCCCGGCTCCTACGCCGCCTGGCTGCTGGCCGTCCACGAGCGCTGGGCCGCGGCCGGCCGCCCGATGCCGATCCGGCTGTTCGACTCGGTGCGCGCCCTCGGCCGGGGCGGCCCGGGCGGCACCGAGGCGGTCGGGATCGACGCCGGCGACGTCGTGGTGATCGAGACCGACGGGGCGTGGGAGGAGCCGGACTCGATGAAGACCACCTGGGACGGCGCCGCTGCCACCGGGCTGACCGTCTTCGATCACAGCGCCGACGAGGTGACCCGGCAGCCCGCGATGGCCCGGCGGCGCGGCGGGATCGAGGCGCTGGCGGCCACCTGCCGGGCGTGCGCGGTGGTGCGACAGTGCGGGGGAGGGCTGGTCGCGCACCGCTACCGGCCCGGCGCCGGCTTCGACAACCCCTCGGTGTACTGCGCCGACTTGAAGGAGCTCATCATGACCCTGAACGCGCAGCCGGCGCCGTCCTCGGAGATCGGCTCGCTGCCGGCCGAGGTGTTCGAGCGGATCGCGTCCGGGTTCGGCGACGCCGCCGCGGTCGAGGAGCTCGCGTCGGCGCAGCTCGCCATCAACCGCGCCCTGGTCGCGGAGATCGTCGCGCGGTTCGGGGCGCCGGAGCTGGTCGAGCGCGAGCGGGCGGATCCGGCGGCCTTCGACCGGACGCTCGCCCGGCCGTACGTGCGCGCCTGGGCCGTCCGATGCCTCACCGACGGGCCGGCCGGCCGGCCCGGACTATCCGGCAAGCGGGCCGTCCGATGGCTCACCGACGGATCGGCCGGCCGGCCCGAGCCGTCCGGCAAGTTCCTGGACGACACCGACCCGTTCCGCGATGTCTACGGCTTCCCGGTCGCCGGCGCGCTGTCCGACGAAGAAGCCGCCGCCTGGGCCGCGGTCCTCGACGACGCCTGGCAGGTCGTCGCGACCGACGCCCCGGAGCACCTGCAGGCGTTGCGCACCGGGGTCAAGGCGATCACCCCACTCCAGCCGGCGCCGGACGGAACGCAGCGCAGCGCCACCTCGCGGGACGCCTTCGGGGCGCTGGGCATCGCCTACACGCCCGATCCGCACGAGCTGGCCGTCCTGCTGGTGCACGAGTTCCAGCACACCAAGCTCGGCGCCGTGCTCGACCTGATCGACCTCGTCGAGGAGGGTGCCGGGGAGCGCCTGCGGGTCGGCTGGCGGTCCGATCCGCGGCCGATCGAGGCCGCCCTGCAAGGGACGTACGCGCATCTGGGAATCGCCGGCATCTGGCGCCGCCGCAGCGAGCGTGACCCCGCGCTGCGGCCGCGGTATGCGATGTACCGGGACTGGACCGCCGCGGCGCTGGACGCGCTGCGCGGCGGCACCTGGCTCACGCCGGCCGGGGAGCGCTTCGTCGCGCGGATGGCCGAGACCGTCGGCGGATGGTCCTAGATGTACTCCTACTACCTCAGCTACGGGCACGCGCCGCGCCTGCGCCCCGAGGACCGGCCCGATATCGATCACTGGGCGGGCCGGTTGCACGACGCGCTCACCGCCGAGCTGGCCCTCGCCGGCGTCCCGGGCGGCTACTACGACGACCTCTCCGCGCCGCTCGGCGACTGGCGCGGCACCCTGAAGCGGGCGCTGAGCGTCTCCGACGTGTTCGTGGCGCTCTACTCGCCGGGGTATTTCGCGAAGGCCTGGCCGCTGCGCGAACTGGCCAGCTTCGGCACGCGGTTCGCGGACCCGCAGGCGGCCGCCCGGTTCGTCCTGCCGGTGCTGTGGGTGCCCTGGCCGCGCTGGGAGCGGGCGGCCGAGCGGGAGGCCGCGTTGCGCCTGGGTGCCGGCATTTCCGCGTACGCGTCGGAGGGGTTGCAGGCGCTGGCGCGCCTGTCGATGTTCCGGGCGTCCTACCACGCCGTCGTGCGGCGGCTGGCCGGCCGGATCGTGGCCGCCTCCCGGACCGCTCCCCGGCCCGCCCCGGAGGCGGTCGTGGTGGACATGTTCCCCGACCCCGTGCTGACCGTCACCGATCTGTCCGGCAACGCGGCCGTCGCCGAGCTCGCGGTGAACGTCGCCGAGCGCCTCGGATACCCGGCCCGGCTCGCCGAGCGGCCGGGCCCGGGGGCCGGCCTCGTGCTGATCTCCGACCCGTCGGCGCTGCGCACGCCGCCGCCGGAGGCGACGACCGTCCTGATCGTCGGCGACGAGCGCGGCGCGCGCGGCGCCGCAGAGCTGACCGATAGTCTGGTCGCCGCGGGCGTGGCCCGCGGCCGGATCGCGGTGGTCACCGACCCGGCCCGGCTCGCCGACCGGCTGCCGTCGATCATCGACAGCGCCTGTCACGCCCACCGCCGGAGCGCCCCGGTGTTCCCGCCCAAGGGCGCCGACTCGTCGTTGCCCGTCATCGGGGGAGAGGGACACCATGACCGATGACCGCGGCAAGGTGGTCACGTTCTACTCGTACAAGGGCGGGACGGGCCGCACGATGGCGCTGGCCAACGTGGCGTGGATCCTCGCGGCCAACGGCAAGCGGGTGCTCGTGGCCGACTGGGACCTGGAGTCGCCCGGCCTGCACCGCTTCTACCGGCCGTTCATCGAGCCGGCCGCGTTCGAGTCGGCCGGCGGGATCATCGAGCTGGTCCGCCGCTACGAGCAGGCCACCATGCTCGACGTGCCCCGGCCCGACGACTGGCAGCGCGACTTCGCCCGGGTCAGCGCGCACGCCTTCACCCTCAACTGGGAGTTCCCCGACGGCGGCACGCTGGACTTCCTGGCCGCCGGCAACCAGAACCAGGACTACGCGCGCAGCGTCTACGAGCGCGACTGGGACGAGTTCTACACCCGCTACGGCGGCGGCCAGCTGTTCGACGCGCTCCGCGAGGACATGAAGGACCGGTACGACTACGCGTTGCTGGACAGCCGCACCGGCTGGTCCGACGTGGCCGGCATCTGCACGGTCCACATGCCCGACGTGCTGGTCGACTGCTTCACCTTCAGCGACCAGGGCATCGAGGGCGCCGCGCTGGTGGCCGGCAACGTGGCCCGCCAGCGCGGACGGCGCCCGATCCGGATCCTGCCGGTGCCGATGCGGGTCGACCTGGCCGAGAAGAAGCGGGCGGACGCGGGCCGGCTGGCCGCCCGGCAACGCTTCACCGGCCTGCCCAGCGGCATGACGCCGGCCGAGCGGGACGCGTACTGGGCCACCGTCGAGGTGCCCTATCAACCCTTTTACGCGTACGAGGAGACCCTCGCCACCTTCGGCGACCGGCCCGGGTCGCGCACCTCGATGCTCGCGGCCTACGAGACGCTGGCCGGCTACCTGACCGACGGCGAGATCCAGTCGCTGCCGCCGATGGAGGAGTCGCTGCGCGAGCGCACGGCCGCCCGGTTCGTCCGCCCGACCGTGCTGCCCGAGACCGCGGTCGCGCTGCGGTTCGCCGCCGAGGACCGGCTCTGGGCCGAGTGGATCGCCCGGGTGCTGCGGGCCGCCGGCGTCACCGTCAACCTCGCCCCCACCGGCCTGGACGCCGACAGCGCCCCGGCGCCCGAGGGCCGGCCGCTGACCATCGTCTCGCCGGCCAACGTGGACGCCGAGGAGGGCCGGGTGCCGCGCGACCGCCGCACCCCGCTGGTCGTGTACGTGGCCGACGTGCGGCCGCTGCGCGGGCAGACCGAGGCCGACTCGGCGTTCCTGGTCGGGCAGACCGAGGAGGTCGCGGTCACCCGGCTGCTCAAGCTGGTCGGGCACCCGGTCGACGCGTTCGACCGGGGCCGGATCGGGATGCGCTTCCCCGGCCGCGCCACGCTGATCTTCAACGCGCCGATCCGCAACGTCCAGTTCACCGGCCGCGAGGACGACCTGGTCGACATGCGCACCCGGCTGCAGACCAGCGGCAGCCCGGTGGTGCTCTCCGGCGCCTCGCCGGTGGCGCTGCAGGGCATGGGCGGCATCGGCAAGACCCAGGTGGCGATCGAGTACGCGCACCGGTTCCGCAACGCCTACGACTTCGTCTGGTGGGTCAACTCCGACCCGACCACGTTCATCGACACCCAGCTGTCCGAGCTGGGCCGCGAGCTCGGCCTGCCCGGCGGCGGCACGATCGCCGACCGGGCCCGCGCCACGCTGTCCGCGCTCAACCGCGGCGCCACCCTGCCCCGCTGGCTGATGATCTTCGACAACGCCGAGGACATCGAGTCGGTCACCCGCTTCCTGCCCTCCGGGCCCGGCGGCCACGTCGTGATCACCTCGCGCGACGCGCAGTGGTCGGACCGCGCCGAGACCATTCAGGTCGACGTCTTCGACCGCCGGGAGAGCGTCGCCCACCTGCGCCGCCGGGTGCCCACCATGCGGCCCGACGACGCGGCCCGGCTCGCCGACGCGCTCGGCGACCTGCCGATCGCGATCGCCGCGGCCGGCGCCTGGCTCGCCGACACCGGCACGTCGGTGTCGGAGTACCTGCGGCACATCGAGAAACTGGTGCCGGACAGCCTCGAGCCGGTCTGGGACCTGTCGCTGCGCCGCCTTCAGGACCGGTCGCCGGCCGCGCACCGGCTGCTGCAGCTGTGCTCGGTGCTCGCCCCCGAGGTGGCGCTCGACCTGGTGTACGGCGACCGGATGGCGGCGCTGCTGTCGCCGCTCGACCCGCTGGTCGGCGAGACCATGTACCGCGGACGGCTGGTGCAGGACATCAACCGGCTCGCCCTGCTCAAGCTCGACGTCGGCACCGGCACCATCCGGGTGCACCGGATCATCCAGAGCGTGGTCCGCCAGCGGATGACCGACGCGGAGCTCGCGCTCGCCCGCCGCGAGGCGCACCTGGTGCTGGCGGCGGCCCGGCCGGCCGGCGAGGTCGACGACCCGTCCACCTGGCCGCGGTTCCAGCAGATCTGGCCGCACCTGGAGGTCTCCCGGGCCTGGGAGTCGCGCGAGGAGGCCGTGCGCCGGCTGATCATCGACCGGCTGCGCTACCTGTGGACCTCCGGCGACCTGGCGAACGGGCGCCGCGCCGGCGAGGAGTTCGTCCGGCGCTGGGAGCGGCTGCGCGCCACCGGCGCCGACCCCGCCCTCGACCGGCAGCTGCTGCAGCTGCAGGTCAACCTGGCCAACATCGTGTGCGACCAGGCCGACTTCGACCAGGCCCTGCAGATCGACGAGCGGGTGCTGGCCGACCAGCGCCGGCTGCTCGGCGAGCACCACCCGCACACGCTGATCACCGCGGCCGGGCTCGGGCGTGACCTGCGGGCGCTGGGCCGGTACGCGGACGCCCGCAAGCTGGACGAGCAGACCACCGCGGCGTGGATCGAGTACTTCGGCGAGGACTATCCGCGCACGCTCAGCGCGCAGAACAACCTGGCCACGTCGTTGCGGATGGCCGGCGAGATCCGGGCCGCCCGCGACCGCTCCCGCCAGGTGTACGACCGGGCCATGCTGATCGTCGGCCGGACCCACACGCTGACCCTGACCGCCGGCACGAACTTCGGGCGCGACCTGCGCGAGGCCGGCGAGTACACCGAGTCGATCACGCTGCTGCGCGACATCCTGGCCCGGCATCGCGAGGTCCTGGGCGACTCGTCGCCGCGCACCTTCGGCGCGATGACCAACCTGGCAGTCTCCGAGCGCAGCGCCGGCCGCGCCGCCGAGGCCGCCGAGCGCCTCGAGACGGCGTACGAGAACTTGAATCAGCTCCTCGGCCCCGCCGCCCCCGAGACGTTGTTCTGCCGCCTCAGCCGCGCCGTGAATCTCCTCGCCATCGGCGAGGCCCACTCGGCCGGCAGCGAGCTCGCCGAGGTCGAGCGGCACTACCGCGACCGCCTCGGTGAGCACCACCCGCACACCGTCGCGTGCGTGAACAACCGGGCCGCGGTCACCCGCGCCACCGGCGACCCGGGCGGCGCGCGCGAGCTGGCCCGGCAGGCGGCCGACGGCTTCGAGAAGATGCTCGGCGCCGACCACCCCTACACCCTGGCGGCGCGGATGAACCAGGCCATCTTCGCCGCCGAGTACGGCGCGGTGCCGGAGGCCCACGAGATGCTGGAGCCGCTGGCCGAGCGCACCGACCGCGTGCTCGGCCCGGAGCACCCGGACGCGGCCCGCTGCGCCGCCAACCTGGCCCTGATGCGCCGCGACCTGTACGGCAGCACGCCGGAGGAGGAGCACGAGGCGCTGCGGCGGCTGACGGCGGCGCTGGGGGCGGCGCACCCGGCGGTGGAGGCCATGCGGGAGCGGCGCTACCTGCACCGCACCCTGGACCCGCACCCCTTCTAGCCGGCTCGCCCGACCCGGTAGCGGAGGTGGGTGGCATCCGGGGTGTCGATCACCCGCACCACCTCGAGCTCGATCTCGCGCGGCAGCACGTCGAACAGCCGGTGGCCGCCGCCGAGCAGCACCGGGACCAGGTGCACCTGGATCTCGTCGAGGACCCCGGCGGCCAGCGCCCGCTGCCCGGTGTATCCACCCTGGACGTACACGTTCTTGTCGCCGGCCGCGGCCTTCGCCTGGGCCATGGCCGACTCGATGCCGTCGGTCACGTAGGTCACCTTGGGGTATCCGTAGCGGGCGGCCGGGCCGGGCGGGCGGTGGCTGGGCACGAAGATCGGGGCGCCGTTCAGGTCGCCGCCCCAGTGGTCCATCAGCTCGGCGGTCCGCCGCCCGGTCACCACCGCGCCGACGTCGTGCAGCTCGGCGATCAGTTCCTTGACCGCGGCGGCCTGCTCGCCGGCGTCGCCGGTCCGCTCGAACCACTTGTGCAGTCGTTCACCGTCCGGGCCGCCCAGGTAGTCGTCGGGCGTCGAGACGTAGCCGTCCAGGGAGACCGACATGTAGAGGACGGAAGTGGACATGGTCCCTCCTTCGGCGCGAGGTGAGTGGGGCGTACCCAGGATCGGCCGGGATGCGGGGCGGCGCGATACATTCGATGTGCTTCGAATCGGCGGCCGAACGGAGTTCTCCTGGTGGCGATCCGGATTGAGACCGACGCGCTGACCCTGTCCCGGTCCCGGTTCGCGACCTCGCCGGCCGGCGAGATCGTCGCGACGCTGCAGGCGCGCCGGGGCCCGGCCCAGCCGCACGTGCGGCGGTGGTACGCCCAGGCGCTGGCCCGGCTGGACACCTGGACGCTGGACCTGCTGCACGCGCTGGTCCCGGCCGCGGTGGAGCACTCGTACGTCCCGGACTTCCTCACCCCCCACCCCCAGCGCTCCCGGGAGACCCGCGACGGCATGGTCGAGGCGATCGCGGCGAATCCGCACGCGGAGGTCGCCGCCCAGCTCGACTTCGCCTTCGACGGGCGGGCGGTGCGCGCCGAGTTCGCCGGCGGATTCCGCGACGAGCGCGCCTACCTGAGCTGGCGCCGCCGCCCGGCGCCGCTGCTGCAGGAGCTCTTCGACGCCGGCGAGGCCACCCTGCTCGAGGAAGCGGCGGCGGCGATGGGCCGGTTCTTCGACGCCGCGATCGCCGGCCAGTGGGCGCAGGTGAGCGCCGTGCTGGACGCCGACGTGGCGTACCGCGCGGAGGCCATCTCGACGCACGGCATCGCCGCCATGCTCGCCAACCTCGACGGCGACCTGGCCTGGGACGGCCGCACCTTGAGCCTGCCGCGGCCGTTCGAGGCCGTGGTCGACTGGGCCCACGACGGGGTGCTGTTCATCCCCTGCACGGCGCATGCCGGGCCGATCTCGTACGCCGCCGAACGGCCCCGCACGCCGGCCCTGACCTACGCCGCGCGGGGGACCGGCGCGCTGTGGCCGGAGCCGCAGCGCGGCGAGCACGCCGCCGGGCTGGGCGAGCTGATCGGCGCGACCCGGCTGAGCCTGCTGCGGCTGCTCGACGACCCGCGCACCACGCAGGACCTCAGCCTGCTGGACGGGCACGGGGCGCCCACCGTCTCGTACCATCTGCGCCTGCTCAGCCGCAGCGGCCTGGTCACCGGCCGGCGCAGCGGCCGGGGCGTCGTCTACCGGCGCACCGCGCTAGGCGACGCGCTGCTGCGGGGCGCCCTGCCTCCCTACTAGATTCGATCAGCTTCGAATGTGTCGTGCGACGAGGACGGCTCCGCCAGTGTTGCGGCAAGCCACCTTTCCACGCCACTTTGGAGGATCCCGATGACCGCAGGTATCCAGCGCCACCCGGCGACGCGCGGCCCGTGGTCGCCGGCCGCACGCATCGCACTGGCGGCCGCCGGCGTCGTGTCCGCCGCGCTCATCCTTCTCGACCAGGGCGCCACCGCCCGGCTGCCCGAGGTGCTGGCGGCGGCCGCGCTCATCTACGCCGGCACCGCGGCCGCCGGGTCGGCCCGCGCCGCGTGGCCGCTGTTCGCGGTGACCTGCGTGGTGATCGGCATCAGCCGGTTCGCCGGCGGCGACCCGGTCGCCACGCTGGTGCTGCTGGTCCCGGGCGCCGCCGCGCTGGTCTGGGCGGCCCTGCGGGGCGGTCGCACCGGCCTGGTCCTGCAGGGCGCCGGGCTGGCCTTCTTCGCGCTCATCGCGCTGGCCGGCCTGCCCGGGGCCGGGTGGGGCGCCGGAATCGTCGCCGCCGGGCTGCTGCTGCACGCCGCCTGGGACCTGGCGCATCTGCGGCTCGGCCGGGTGGTCCCGCCGTCCTACGCCCTGTTCTGCCTGGTGCTGGACCTGGCCCTGGGCGTCGCGGTCCTGGTCGCCCTGGCCCGGAGCTGATCGCCACGCCCGGCCGGCTCAGATCGCCCGGGAGTAGCGGGCGGCCAGCTTCCCGAGGGCCTCGACCAGCTCCGGACCGTCGACCACGGTGAAGTCGGCGTCGAGCAGGCCCAGATACAGCGCGAGGCTCAGCGGGTGGTCGGAGCCGGGCCGGAACTCGCAGCGGTCCGGCCCCAGCTCGGTCACCTCGACCCGCACCGGCATGTGGTCGCGCACGTACTGGGCGGGGGCGTGCACCACCACCCGGGCGCGATAGGGCCAGGGCCCGCGCGACACGAGCGCCGTGACCGCCTCGTCGGACGGCAGCGGGCGCGGCGTGAACCGGGGGCCGCCCGGCACGCGCGGGGTGATGCGGTCGGCCCGGAACGAGCGCCAGGCGGATCTGGTCGTGTCCCAGGCCAGCAGGTACCACCGGCGGCGGTCGTGGACCAGCCGGTACGGCTCGACGTCGCGGCTGGTGGTGGCGCCGGTGCCGGAACGGTAGTCGAACCGGATCCGCTCGTGGTCGCGGCAGGCGCCGGCGATCAGGGTCAGCACCGCGGCGTCGACGGTCGGATCCGGCGAGGGGGTCGGCAACGCGTACGCGGAAATGGCCTCGACCCGGCGGCGCAGCCGCGCCGGAAGCACCTGCTGAACCTTCGCCAGGGCCCGGACCGACACCTCCTCGATGCCTGTCACCGAGCCGGAGGCGGCGGTCCGCAGGCCGACGGCGACCGCGACCGCCTCCTCCTCGTCGAGCAGCAGCGGGGGCAGGCCGCCGCCGGGCCCGAGACGATAGCCGCCGGACACGCCCGGTCGCGCCCGCACCGGATAGCCGAGGCGCCGGAGCCGGTCGACGTCCTTGCGGACCGTGCGGCAGCTGACGCCGAGCCGCTCGGACAGCTCGGCGGCCGTCCAGTCGCGGCGGCCCTGCAGCAGCGAGAGCAGGCGCAGCAGGCGAGCGGAGGTTTCCAGCATCGGTTCATGATGGCGGCAATTGCGGAACGAAACTGTCCGCGATGCTGCCTAACGTGCCCGCCATGGAAACTTTCCGCATCGAGGTGTCGCCCGCGTCGCTCGACGATCTGCGGCGGCGCCTGGCGTCGGCGCGCTGGCCCTTTTCCCTGCCGGGCCGGGGGATCGAGGAGGCTCGGCTGCGCGGGCTCGCCGACCGCTGGCCCGAGGTCGCCCGGGAGTCCGCGCTCAATCGCCATCCCCAGTTCATCGCCACGGTGGACGGTCAGCGCATCCACTTCCTGCACGTCCGGTCGGCGCGGGCCGACGCTCCCGCGCTCGTGCTCACCCACGGCTATCCCAGCTCGCCGGCCGAGTTCCTGCGGCTGATCCCGCTGCTCGACGACTTCCACCTGGTCGTGCCGTCGCTGCCGGGCTACGGCTGGTCGACGCCGCTGTCCGGTCCGGGGTGGACGATGATGCGCGCGGCGCGGGCCTGGGTGTCGCTGATGGCTCAGCTCGGCTACGACCGGTACGGCGTGCACGGCGGCGATGTGGGCGCGGGCGTTTCCGGCGCGGTGGCGTCGCTCGATCCCGGGCATGTGACCGGCGTGCACGTGGTGACCGATCCGGCGACGGCCGCGGCCGCCGCCACGTTCCTGCCCAGGATGGCCGGCCGGCTCGACGAGAGCGACCCGGTCGACAAGGTGATCCTCGACCGGATGGAGGCGTTCCGCCGCGACGGGTCCGGTTACCTCGCGATGCAGAATTCCAGACCACAGACCATCGCGTACGGGTTGACCGACTCGCCGCTGTTCCAGCTCGCGTGGATCGCCGAGAAGTTCGACGAGTGGACCCGGCTGCCGTTCGACGACGACCAGTTGCTGACCACGGCCAGCCTCTACTGGTTCACCGGGTGCGGGGCCTCGGTCGCGCACACCCTGTACGACCAGGCCCATTCGTCGGAGTGGGGCGGCCCGGTGACGGTGCCGCGGGCGTTCGCCGTCTTCGGCGCGGACGAGACCGTACGCAAGCTGATGCCGGCGCCCGCCGGCGCGCGCTGGACCGAGTTCCCGGCCGGCGGTCATTTCCCGGCGATGGAGGCGCCCGCCGAGCTGGCCGCCGACCTGCGGGCGTTCTTCACCGCCCAGCCGGGGTGACCTACGCGGCAATCGTGCCGCTGATGTTACCGGTTGGACCGGTAACGTCGTAAGGTCTGGGCATGGCCGGCAAAGGTACCCGGGCGCCCGCCGCGGAGCTGGCGTTCCGATGGCGGGGCGGTCGCCCGGCGCTCGACTTCACCGCGACGGTGGGTGAGCGCTGGCGTGGCCGGTTCGAGCGGCTGCGGGAGCCGGCCGATCTGGCCCGCTGGTTCGGCGAGGCCGGCCTGACCGATGCCGCGGTGGCGGTCAGCCCGGCCCGGCTGAGGCAGGCCCGGCAGTTGCGGGAGGCGCTGTACCGGCTGTTCACCGCGGTGCGGACGGCTGCCGCTCCCAATCCCGCCGATGTGGACCTGGTGCACCGGTGGGCGACCCGGCCGGCGCCGGGGCCGGGGCTGATGCTGCTCGGCGACCGGCTGGCGCCCGCGCCGGCGCCGCCCGACGCCACCGCCCTGTTGACCGCGGTGGCCCGCGACGCGGTCGACCTGGTGACCGGCCCGCTGGCCGCCCGGATCCGGGAGTGCGACCGGCCCGACTGCGCGCTGCTGTTCGTCGACGAGAGCCGGGCCGGGGCGCGCCGGTGGTGCTCCATGGACACCTGCGGCGCCCGGTCGAAGATGTCGGTCTACCGCAGCCGGCACGGTCGGTGATCCCCATGGCGACGAGCCGGTGACCGGAGGAGCAGTGCACATCAGCCACATCGACCATCTCGTGCTGACCGTCGCCGACGTTCCTCGCACGGTGGACTGGTACCGGCGCGTGCTCGGCATGCGGCACGTCACGTTCGCCGGCGGACGGCACGCGCTGACCTTCGGGCGGCAGAAACTCAACCTGCATCAGGCCGGCCGGGAGCTGGAGCCGAAGGCCGCCCGCCCGGTGCCCGGCTCCGCCGACCTGTGCCTGATCACCACCGTCCCGCTCACCGAGGTGCAGGCCCACCTGCGCGACTGCGGCGTACGGGTCGAGCTCGGGCCGGTCGCCCGTACCGGCGCCGCCGGACCGATCACCAGCGTCTACATCCGCGACCCCGACGACAACCTCATCGAGATCGCCACCTACCCGCCGGTCGAGCCGCGCGACCCGTAGCCCGGCCGGCCCCGCACAAAGAGGAGCGAAGATGACCGAGAGCACGCCGATCCGCGAGCGGAACCTGCGCGCCTGGCTGCGACAGCACGGCGCCGAGACGATCGAGCATCCCGGCGGCACCCTCTACGCCCATCTGTCCCGGGTCCACGACCGCCTGGGCCGCCTCGGACTCGACGACGACACCCGCCTGGCCGGCCTGGCCCACGCGGCCTACGGCACCGACGGCTTCGACGTCGTCCTGCTCGACCCGCGGGACCGGAGCACCTTGCGCGAGATCATCGGCGAGGCGGCGGAGAACCAGGTCCACCGGTACGGCGGCTGCGACCGCAGCCGGACGTGGCAGCGGCTGGCCGGCACCGGCGAGATCTACAACCGCTTCGTCCAGCGACCGGAACGGCCGGGCGTGGCCGAGTTGCGCTCCTTCGCCGACCTGAGCATCGTCAACGAGTTGGACGTCATGGAACAGCTCCCGTCGATGCGCGACGAGCACGGCGAATACTTCCGCCGGCTGTTCGCCGCCTGGGCCGCGATCGCTTCCCCGCAGACCATCGCCGATGCCCGGAAGGTGCTGGGCGACGCGTCCTAGGGTGACTGCGGGAAAGCCCACCACCCCCGTCGCCGTTCGCGTACGCGAGCTCATGTGGTCCCGCGCCGGCACGCTGGCCGCGGGCACCACGAACGGGCCGTCAGCGCACGCGGAGGCTGTCGATGAAGAACCGCGTACGGCGGTCGTAATCCTTGCGTGCGGGTCTGCGCAGCGCTCGGAGGGCCAG
The DNA here is from genome assembly GCF_042664765.1 of Paractinoplanes rhizophilus. Classification (NCBI taxonomy): domain Bacteria; kingdom Bacillati; phylum Actinomycetota; class Actinomycetes; order Micromonosporales; family Micromonosporaceae; genus Paractinoplanes; species Paractinoplanes rhizophilus. The sequence goes on from NZ_JBHTBJ010000007.1 coordinate 194,392, forward strand.
CCCGTTGGCGACGTCGGCGTAGTAGAGGTCGCTCGCGGTGAAGTCCTCACGCAGCACGCCCGCGTCGTGGCCGCGCCGCAGCAGGCTCTCGGTCATCTCGGTGGCCGCCGGCAACGGCGTCTACGTGGGCGGGCTCTACATCGGCGCCGCCATCGAGAACACGCCCTTCCGCGCCCGGATGCAGGCCGCCAAGGCCGCCGGCGCCCCGGTCCCCGACATCCCGACGGTCGACCCCAAACACCTCGCCGGCCTGCTCTGGACCATGCACCACAAGGCCGCCCAGCCGGAAGCCACCTATCCGTAGGTCAACGGCCGACGTGCGCGACGGCCAGGAAGTGGGCGCTCGCGTTGATCAGGAGCGGGTCGCGCTCGGCGAGGCGGGCGCAGCGCAATGCGCCGCCGGACAGGGCGTCGAACGCGTCCAGGCCGGCCACGTCCAGCGCCGGCCAGGCCGGCCCCTCGACGCCGTAGACGGTGACGTCGCGCAGGCCGGCCGCCTCCACCTCGGCGCGCAACTCCCCGGCGGTGTGGAAGTGGGCGTCGACGAAACCGGCCTGGCCGTCGTAGTCGCCGGTCTCGATCACCTGGCGGATCGGGGGCTCGGCGGTCTCGGTCAGTCCGCCGTTGGTGCCGTTCTCGAGCAGCGACAGGTAGCGGCTGATCCCGGCGGCGGCCAGCAGCCCGCCGGGGCGCAGCACCCGGACGGCCTCGGCGAGCGCCCGGGCCCGGTCGGTCGCCGCGCCGAGGTGGTAGAGCGGACCGAACAGCAGAACCACGTCGGCGCTCGCGTCCGGGGCGGCCAGCGCGACGGCGTCGCCCACCGAGGCGGTGACGCCGGGCAGGCGCGCGGCGGCGGCGACGTGCGCGGGCACCAGGTCGACGACGTGGACGCGGTGGCCGTCGGCGGCGAGCCAGGCCGCGTGGATCCCGGTCGCTCCGCCCACGTCGAGGATCCGGCGGGGGCCGGGCTCCGCGCCGCGCTCACGAGTGTGGCCGGCCCCGAGGTGGCGGCGCAGCAGCTCCTGGGTCCGCAGGAACTCCAGGCGGCCGTGCGGAGATCGCCGCAGGCGCGTGTCCTCCACGCCGTCGACGCCGTAGTACTCGAAAAGGTCCGCACTCATCGGGTCATGCTGACCAATCGGGGTGAGCCGCGCCAGCGATTTCCGGCGGTGCGAGGATGGCGGAGGGCACCGGCGGAGCGGCGGGGGGCTGGGTGCGGATCGCGAGCGTGAACGCGTGGGGTGGCGCCCTCTGCGACGACCTGATCAAGTGGCTGCCCGGCAGCGGCGCGGACGTCGTCTGCCTGCAGGAGGTCACGCGTACGCCGGGGCTGTCCGGCTGGACGCGCTTCGCGGACGGCGAGCGAGCTCTGCCGCAGCGCGCCGACCTCTTCGCGGACGTCCGTGCCGCGCTGCCGCGGCATCAGGCGATCTTCGTGACCAGCGACTCCGGCCCCGTGCACGACGCCGGCGGCGGCCGCCATCGGCAGGACTTCGGCTGGCCACCCTGGTCGGCGACGAGCTGCCGGTCTGCGGCATCGACTCGGCCTTCGTGCACGGGGAGTTCACCGACCACGACGAGTGGCCGGCCGGGAACCGCCCCCGGATCGCGCTGGCCGTGCGCACCGTCGACCGTGCCACCGGCCGGTCGGTGTGGGTGGTCCAGGCGCACGGACTCCGCGATCCGGGGGGCAAGGGCGACACCCCGGCGCGCCGCCGGCAGGCGGACCGGCTGGCTGATCTCGTACGCCGGATCCGGGGTCCCCGCGACCTCGTGGTGCTCTGCGGGGACCTCAACCTGATGCCCGGCAGCGAAACGTTCGCCGTGCTGGCGGAGGCCGGCCTCACCGACCTGGTGGGCGCCGCCGACACCCGCTCCTCGCACTACCGCAAGCCGGTGCGGCACGCGAGCTACCTGCTGGTGTCCGATGTCGCCGCGGTGCGGCGCTTCGAGATCCTCGCCGAGCCGGAGGTCTCCGACCACCGCGCGCTGATCCTGGAGGTCTAGACTTCCGCCACGAGCGGCCGGCGGGCCGGGGCCCGTGCTCCCACCAGCTCCGGCTCGTCCTCGGCGGCCAGCCACGACAGGATGTCGGGCAGGATCTCCATCGCGCCGAAGTGCGCGGTCTCGGTCTGGATCTCGAACTCGGCCCGCGGGATCCGCTCGGCGAGCCAGCGCGTGTGGCCGGCCGGGACCACGTTGTCGTCGGCGCCGTGCCACAGCCGGACGCGCTGGGTGATCTCCGACAGCTTGAAGCCCCAGTCGCGCCGCAGCGCCAGGTTGTCGTCGATCCAGCCCCACGGGCCGGCGCGCATGGCCTCCGCGTACGTCTCCAGCAGCAGCCGTTCGAAGGTCACGTCGCGCACGACGCGCCGGTCGGGGCCGGTGACCTGGCCGCGCAGCGAGTCGAGGAGGCTGACCGGGCTGCGCCGGGTGCGGTCGGCCAGCAGCCGCAGGCTCTCGACCAGCTTGAGCTCGTCGTGCCGGGCGGCGCTGAACTCGCGGACGTTGGCGCTGTTCATCCCCGCGTACCAGTCGATGTCGTCGGCGTCGCTGGGCCGCAGGCTGACCAGGACCGCGGCCCGGGTGACCCGGTCCGGCAGCAGCGCCGCCGCGGCCATCGCGTGCGGCCCGCCGCCCGAGCGGCCGACCACCGCGAACATGTCGATGCCCAGGTCGTCGGCGATGGCGGCGACGTCGGCGGCGCAGGAGGCGACCGAGCGGCCGGGGTCGCGGTCGGACCCGCCGTACCCGGGCCGGTCGTAGCTGATCAGCCGCACGCCCAGGCGATACAGCACGCTGTCGCGCGGCCGGGGGCCGAGGCGGCTGCCCGGGGTGCCGTGCATCAGGAAGACGGGAGCGCCGTCGCCGGCGACCTCATATCGCAGGCATCGCCCGTCGGTCGCCTTCACGTCCGCATCCACGAGTTCTCCCGCCGGTCGGGCCACGGTCGCCAGGCTATCGATGCCCGGGCGGCACCACCAGTATTCCCGCCGCCCGCCAGCCGCGACTGTCGAATGATGAACACCCGGGCCGTCAGGCCGAGTGCGGGCCGACGGCCGTGACCACCACCACCGCGGCCCCCGCCTCGTCGGAGGCGGCCAGGTCGACCGTGGCGTCGATGCCCCAGTCGTGGTCGCAGTCCGGGTCCTCGAACACCTGCCGGACCGTCCACACCGCCGGCCCCGCGTCGATGTGCAGGAAGGCGGGCCCGCGGGCGGACGGGCCGGTGCCGATCTCGTCGTACTCGTCGAAGTAGTCCGTCAGGGCGTCCTGCCAGCGGTCGGCGGTCCAGCCGGAGTCCCCGTCGAGCTCGCCCAGCTCGTCCCAGCGGCGCAGGGCGGCCAGCTCGACCCGGCGGAACAGGGCGTTGCGGACCAGCACCCGGAAGGCCCTGGTGTTGCGGGTGACGGCCGGCGGCTTGTCGTCCAGGCGCACCTCTTCGTCGGCGACGGCGAGCGGGTTGCGCAGGCGCTCCCACTCGTCGAGAAGGCTGGAGTCGACCTGCCGGACCAGCTCGCCGAGCCACTCGATCAGGTCGGTGAGCTCCTCGGTGCGGGCGTCCTCGGGCACCGTCTGGCGCAGGGCCCGGTACGCGTCGGCCAGGTAGCGCAGCACCAGGCCCTCGGAGCGGGACAGCCCGTAGAACGAGACGTACTCGGTGAACGTCATCGCCCGCTCGTACATGTCCCGCACGACGCTCTTGGGCTTGATCTCGTAGTCGGCCACCCAGGGATGGCCGCGGCGATAGGTCTCGTAGGCGCCTTCCAGCAGGTCGAGCAGGGGGCGCGGGTGGGTGACGTCCTCGAGGAGCTCCATCCGCTGCTCGTACTCGATGCCCTCGGCCTTCATCGCGCCGACGGCCTCGCCGCGGGCCTTGGTGCGCTGGGCGGACAGCACCTGGCGCGGGTCCTCGAGGGTCGACTCGATGACCGAGACGACGTCGAGCGGGTAGGACGGGTCCTCGCGGCCGAGCAGTTCGAGGCAGGCCAGCGCGAAGGGGGAGAGGGCCTGGTTGAGGGCGAAGTCGAGCTGGAGGTCCTCGACGAGCCGGTAGACGCCCTCGGGGGTGCGCTCGATGACGCCGCCGGCGACGAGCGCGCGGGCGATCGCGACCGCGCGGCGGATGTGCCGGCGCTGGGCGCCCGGCTCCTCGTGGTTGTCGGTGAGCAGGTGCCGCATCGCGGCGAACGGGTCGCCGCCGCGGGCGATGACGTTGAGCAGCATCGCGTGCGAGACCTGGAACGAGCTCGTCAATGGCTCGGGATCGGCGGCGACGAGGCGGTCGAAGGTCGGCTGCCCCCAGCCGATCGTGCCCTCGGGCGGCTTCTTGCGGACCACCTTGCGGCGCTTCTTGGGGTCGTCGCCGGCCTTGGCCAGGGCGCGCTCGTTGTCGATGACGTGCTCGGGCGCCTGGACGATCACCGTGCCGAGCGTGTCGAAGCCGGCCCGGCCGGCCCGGCCCGCGATCTGGTGGAACTCGCGGGCCTTGAGCAGCCGGGTCTTCACGCCGTCGTACTTGGACAGGCCGGTGAACAGCACCGTGCGGATCGGCACGTTGATGCCGACGCCGAGGGTGTCGGTCCCGCAGATCACCTTGAGCAGGCCGGCCTGGGCGAGCGTTTCCACCAGGCGGCGGTACTTCGGCAGCATGCCGGCGTGGTGCACGCCGATGCCGTGCCGCACCAGCCGGGACAACTGCTTGCCGAAGCCGGCGGTGAAGCGGAAGTTGCCGATGGCGGCGGCGATCGCGTCCTTCTCGGCCCGGGTCGCCATGTTGACGCTCGTCAGGGCCTGCGCGCGCTCCAGGGCGGCGGCCTGGGTGAAGTGCACGATGTAGATCGGCGCCTGGTGGGTCTGCAGGAGCTCCTCGATCGTCTCGTGCAGCGGTGTCATCGCGTACGAGAAAATGAGCGGAACCGGACGCTCCGCGCTGGCCACGACGGCCGTCTCGCGGCCGGTCCGCCGGGCGAGGTCGTCGACGAAGCGCGTGGTGTCGCCGAGCGTGGCCGACATCAGCAGGAACTGCGCCTGGGGCAGCTCGATGATCGGCACCTGCCAGGCCCAGCCGCGGTCCGGCTCGGCGTAGAAGTGGAACTCGTCCATCACGACCTGCCCGACGTCGGCGTCGGCGCCCTCGCGCAGGGCGAGGTTGGCCAGCACCTCGGCGGTGCAGCAGATGATCGGGGCGTCCGGGTTGACGCTGGCGTCGCCGGTGAGCATGCCGACGTTGTGCGCCCCGAAGATCGCGCAGAGGGCGAAGAACTTCTCGCTGACCAGGGCCTTGATCGGTGCGGTGTAGAAGGTGGTGCGCTCGCTCGCCAGGGCGATGAAGTGCGCGCCGGTCGCGACCAGGCTCTTGCCCGAGCCGGTCGGGGTGTTCAGGATGACGTTCGCGCCGGTGGCCAGCTCGATGAGCGCCTCCTCCTGGTGGGTGTACAGGGCGAGGCCCTGCTCGGTGGCCCACTTCTGGAAGGCGTCGAAGACCGCGTCGGGGTCGGCGGTACCGGGCAGGCGGTCCGTGAGCGTCATGATCCGTTTACCTTATCGACGGCTGAGAAAGTGTGGAGATTCACAACTCGGGGCTTCCCGAACCCGCATGATCCCGTACTGTGCCCACCCATGAGCACAATGGTGGAATTCCGGCGAGTGGTGAACCGGCTGCTTGGCCGGAAGGGTGCGAGCACGGTGGTGGCCAAGACCACCGAGTCGCGCGAGAAGTGGGCGAGCGAGGCCCAGGAAGGCGAGTTTCTCTTCCACAAGAACGACACGTGGCGCAAGACCCCCGACTTCATGAACCAGACCGATCGGCTGTTGCGCCACTTCGGTTTCACCCCGGAACAGTACGCGGGGAAGGTGGTCGTGGACGTCGGGGCCGGGAGCATGCTGCGCACGAAGTTCTTCACCGGCGCGCACCTGGTCGTGGTCGAGCCCCTCGCCGACCGGTTCCTCGCCGAGATCCCGGCCTGCGACCTCAAGGACGCCGCCGAGGTCTACTCCGAGCCGGCCGAGCAGCTCGTCGAGGGCCTCGTCGGCCGCTGCGACCTGGTGATCAGCATCAACGTGCTGGACCACTGCTTCGACTTCCCGCAGATCGTCGACAACATCCGGCAGTACCTGAAGCCGGACGGGCTGGCCTTCCTGACGTTCGACATGCACGACAAGGCCGACCACATGCACCCGCTGTCGCTGACCGAGAAGACCTGCAAGCCGATCTTCGATCAGGCGAAGCTGCGCATCGAGAAGGTCACGACGGGCGTCGGCGACGCGCTGGGTGGGTCGCAGACGTACGGGCACGGCCCGTTCACGCTGAACTACTGGCTGCGCCGCGCCGACGTCTGATCGTTCTCAGTCGCGGGGCCACGCGCGCAGGCGGCCGCGAAGTTCGGCAATCTGCGGCGCGTCCATCCCATACAGGGCGAAGCGGGCATCGTCGATCCGGTCCAGGTAGCGACCGGCGTCGGCGATGTCCGCTTGTTCGATCGCCGGGTCGACCGCCCGGGCCAGCTCGAGGATCCGCTGCAGCGGGTAGCGCTCGAGCGCCGCGGCCACGTCGATGTAGTCGCGCACCTCGCGCCGGTTGACCAGCGCGGCCACCTTCGTGGCGACCAGGTCGTCGAGGTGCATGACCGGGCCGAGCTCCATCACCACCGGCGCCCGGTTGCGGTCGAGGCGGCACAGCGTCAGCCGCAGCGCCTGGCCGTCGCCGCTGACCACGAACTCCTGCAGGTTCTCGTCCATGCCGTCGAAGAGCTCGTCGCCCTCCTCGCGCACCACCCGATAGCCGGCTTCCCGCAGCGCCGCGACCACCTCGCCGGCCGCCGCGGCGACCCCGCCGTCGGTGTCGGTGAACAGGTCGACGTCCTCGGTCGGCCGGTCCACCAGGCCGTTGACCAGCCACGCGACGCCGCCGCCGAGGACGAACCCGTGCTTGCGCGCGACCGCGAGCGCCACCCGGGCGACGTCGCGATAGAAATTCACCGGGCGTGACGCAGGCGGGGGTGACGCGCCTCCCAGGCCGCGCGGACGGCCCTCGGGAGATTCAACTGCGGCCACACGCGTACGAGGGTGGGGCCGTGCAGATAGGCGCGCAGCTCGCCGGCGCGGATCGCCTCGCGCAGGACGTTCTCGTACATCCAGGCGAGCATGGTCGGCTCGGCCAGATCGAACGTGCCGCGCGGGCCCCACCACAGCCGCAGCGGCAGCTCGACCAGGCCCTCGGTGGGGCCGGTGAGCTCGGTGAGGGTGCCGGCGACGAGGACGGGACGGTGCGGCCGGGCGAGGAGGGCGACCGGAGTGTCACGCGTCGTGGCGGGCATGTGATCAGCGTAAACCGACAAGCCGCGCGAACCATAGCGCCTAGGTTCCTAGGATGCTTTACGCGGCGTGCGGTGGGCCACGAACGAGCGGGGCGAGCCCCGCTCAGCGGGTCGGGGTGAGCAGTCCCCGGTTGTAGCCCTCGGCGACCGCCGCGGCGCGGTCCTTGACGTCGAGCTTGGCGTAGATGTTGAGCAGGTGCGTCTTGACCGTGGCCTCGGTGATGAACAGCCGGGCGGCGGCCTCCCGGTTGGTGTGCCCGGCGGCGACCAGGCGCAGCACCTCCAGCTCGCGCTGGCTGAGCGGGCCGGTGGACGGGGCCGGGGTGCGCACCCGGCTCATCAGGCGGGCGGCGACCGAGGGGGAGAGGGCCACCTCGCCGCGGGCGGCGGAGCGCACGGCGCGCAGCAGCTCGTCGCGGGGCGCGTCCTTGAGCAGGTATCCGGTGGCGCCGGCCTCGATGGCGGGCAGCACGTGGCTGTCGGTGTCGTACGTGGTCAGCACCAGCACCCGGGCGGGGACGCCGCGCTTGGCCAGCTCGCCGATCGCGGTGACGCCGTCCATGCCGGCCATCCGCAGGTCCATCAGGATGACGTCGGGGACGAGGGTCTCGGCGAGCCGGACCGCCTCGGCGCCGTCGGACGCCTCGCCGACCACGGTGAACTCGGGGTCGCGGGCGAACATCGCGCTCAGGCCGTCGCGGACGACGGGGTGGTCGTCGGCGATGAGCAGCTTGATCGGGTCACTCATGGGGCACGCACGCGGAGATTCCGGTTCCCATTCCCGCCTCCGATTCGATCTGCAACGTGCCGTCGAGCGCCTCGATGCGCTGGCGCATCGCCTCGAGCCCGAAGCCACCGTGTCCGTTGGCCTTGATGCCGGGGCCGTCGTCGCGCACGTCGAGCGCGGTCTGGTGGTCCATGTAGGACAGGGTGAGTCCGACCCGGGTGGCGGTGGGCGCGTGCTTGGCCACGTTGGCCAGGGCCTCCTGGGCCGTGCGGAGCAGCGCCACCTCGGCCTCGGGCCGCATCGTCCGGGTCTCGCCGGTGACCGTGACCTGCGCCGGCACCCCGTGCCGGGCCGACCATCGGGCCGCCACCTCGGTGATCGCGTCGGCCAGCCGCCCGGTCTCCAGGGGTTCCGGGCGTAGCTCGTTCACCGAGCGGCGCGCCTCGGTGAGGCTCTCCCGGGCGAGGGCGGTGGCCGCCTCGTGGTGCCGCCGCCACGCGGCCGGATCGTCGGCGGCGTGCCCGGCCGCCTGCAGCTGGGTGACGATGCCGGTGAGGCCCTGGGCGAGGGTGTCGTGGATCTCCCGGGCCATCCGGGACCGCTCGTCGAGCACGCCGGCCGTGCGGGCCTGCTCGACCAGCTTCTCCTGCAGCGCCGCGTTCTCGGCCAGCGCGGCGGCCAGCCGGTCGTTGGCCTCGTGGGCCTCGCGCAGCGCGATCTCGCGGCTGTTCTGGTGGCGGAACACGATCTCGCCGAACCAGGCGAGCAGGCACAGCGGCACCACGTTCGCGGCCACCACGGTGGCCCACTGGACCCACCCGAACCAGGTGTCGTAGTCCAGGCCGGCGGCCTGGGCGGTGCCGGCCACCACGGCGGTGCCGGCGATGAAGTACAGCTCGCGCGGCCAGCCGATGATCCGGAAGGCGTAGAAGTACAGCGCCACCGAGTAGAAGCCGAACCACGGGTTGCGGATCACCATGACCAGCCCGAAGAGGATCAGGCCGGCCAGGAAGACGCCCATGATGCCGCGCCGCTCGCGCCACGGCGGGTGCACCGTGAAGAAGATCAGGTTCCACACCGCGGCGGCCGCGCACAGGGTCAGGTCGATGGCGAGGGAGCCGGGCTGGTCGTGCTTGTAGACCACGGTCAGGCCGGCCAGGAACGCCAGCAGGACGTACGGCACCACGGTGACCATCGGCCGTTGCCGTTGTTCCCAGGCCGTCTGCCAAGTCTCCATCGCGCACCTACTCCCAGCGGAACAATCTAGCCGCCGCCACGCCCGCCGCGCTGGCCCACGCGATCAGCGTGAGAAGGGCGAGCCAGTGCGGCCAGTGCCCGTCGGTGGTGTCCCGCAGGGCGGTGACGGCCGCGCCCAGCGGGCTGGCGTGCGCGATGTGCTGCAGGGCGGTGGGCATGGCCGGGATCGGCAGGAACAGCCCGCCGAGGAAGACCACGGGATAGAAGGTGGCGGCGCCCAGCGCGTTGGCGGACCGCCCGCCGGGCGCGGCGGCGGTGACCAGCAGGCCGATGGCGATCAGCGCGAGCGTGGCCAGCACCAGGGTGAGCAGGAAGCCGGCCGGCTGGCGGGGCAGCGCCACGCCGAAGGCGAGCCGGGCCACCAGCAGCAGCGCGGTCACCGCGACCATGGCGGTCAGCTGCATGATGATCAGCTGGGCGGCGAGGACCCGGACCGGCCCGACCGGCGTGCTTCGCAACCGGCGCAGCACGCCGCGCTCGCGGTATCCGGCCAGGATCGGCGGCAGCACGTTGAGGGCGAGCATGGCGAGCACGAAGGCCACCAGGATCGGCACGTACGTGTCGAGCAGGGTGAGCCCGCCCAGGTCGGCCCGGTGCTCCCGGTAGAACGGCAGGTTGCCGAAGATGATCAGCAGGATCAGCGGCAGCCCGACGCCGAACGCCGGCCCCGAGCGCTCGCGCAGGAACAGCTTCAGCTCGGTGATGGTCAGGGTGGTCATGCGGCCCTCCCGGTGAGCGTCACGAATGCGTCTTCGAGCGTGGGCTCGCCGGCCGTCGCGATGAGCTCGGCCGGGCTGGCGGTGACCAGGACCCGCCCGGCGTCGATCACGGCGATCCGGTCGCAGAGGCGCTCGGCCTCCGGCATGAAGTGGGTGACCATGACGATCGTGACGCCGCCGGCGCGGATGTCCGAGATCAGATCCCAGGTGTCCCGGCGGGCGTGCGGGTCCAGCCCGGTGGTCAATTCATCGAGTACGGCGATCCGCGGCCGCCCGACGAGGGCCAGCGCGATGGACAGCCGCTGTTTCTGGCCGCCGGAGAGCTTCCCGTACGGCGTGTTCTCCCGCCCGGCCAGGCCCAGTTGCCCGAGCAGGTCCCCGGCGTCGGCCGGGTCGGGGTAGAAGGACTGGTGGAGCCGCATCGCCTCGCCGACGCGCAGTCGCTCGGGCAGCTGGCAGTCCTGCAGTTGCACGCCCACCCGGCGGGTCAGCTCGGCGTGGTCGCGCTGCGGGTCGCGGCCGAGCACCCGGATCGTGCCGCGGTCCGGCTTGCGCAGCCCCACCAGGCACTCGACCGTGGTGGTCTTGCCCGCGCCGTTGCGGCCGAGGATCCCGAAGATCTCCCCTTGGTGCACGGTGAACGAGACGTCGTCCACGGCCACCGTGCCGCCGTAGCTCTTGTGCAGGTGCTCGACCTCGATCACGCCGCTCATCGCCGCGCCGCCGGCTTCCGCTCGCCGCGCCCGGCCCGCCGGTTGAGCCGCACGACCACGGGCAGCAGGAGCAGCCCGCAGATCGCCTGCTCGAGGCGGAACCACACCGGGAACGCTCCGGGCAGCGCCACGATCACCGTGATCGCCACCAGCATGATCGCCGTGACGAGCCGCAGCCGCCGCAGCATCCGGCGGTCGCCGCGCTCGGCCCGTACCGCGAAGAAGAGCGTGAGCAGCGACGCCGCCGCCACGATCGTCCCGCGCACCCAGACCCCCGAGGTGACCATCGCGGTGTCGTCCCGGAACACGATCACCGTCACCAGGGTCAGCACGCTGACGGCGGCGTACCCGCCGATCAGCCAGATCACATTGCGCATCTCTTTGCCTCCGTCGCGTTTCGTTTTTCGACGGGGAAAGAGTCGCAATCGGGACCCCTCGCGCGGATCGCCCGAACGCCGGGGCGGGCGGCGGATTCGGGCGCTCACTCACCCGGCGGAGCGCATCAACCGATCGGTGGAGCAATCGGCAAGATCCTTGCCCGGTGCAAGCGCCCTTCGTGCTGGTGGTGCCGGCGGCGTTGGTAGCGCCTGGCTCCCACTCTGTGGCCGCCGCTCTCGGGGGACGGGACCGCATCCCGCATGCCGGCGACCTGTCCCGCCCGACTGGACGCGCTGTCCACATCGCGGGACCCTGCTTCCGCCGCACCCGGAAAATCCGGATTTTTCCGGGTGCCACCTCGTGCGCCGGCGGAAGCTTGATGAGTTGCGGCCCGCCTCGAGCCGAAACCTATCAAGGTCGCCCTGGCCGAGCCGCCGGCACAGGTTCAGGGTGTCGCAGGTTCACGGCGTTGCGGGTCAGGGTGTCCGGAGTCGCCGACGCGCTCGGCCCGGAGCGTGGGGCCGGGACCTTCGCCCCTCGCCTGTCCCCGGGCGTCCGCCTACCGTCGGGGTAGGAGGTGCCGAGATGAGCGTCCGGTGCAGGCTGGGGCGGCATTCCGGGACGTGGTCGCTGCCCGGGAGCCGATGCGAGATCGTCCGGATCTGCGATTCCTGCGGGCGGCGCGCGGAGCGGACCCGCCACATCTGGAGCCCGTACGGTTATGTCGCCGAGGACCGGTGCGACCAGGTGCGCCGCTGCGAACGATGCGGCTCCGCCGAGTCGCGGCTGCGGCACGTGTGGGGTCCGTGGCTGTACCTCGACGAGCAGATCGTCACGGCGCAGACCCACACCTGCCAGCGATGCGGCGAGAGCGAGCGGACCAGGCGCTTCTCCACGCTGTGACATTCGTGCCAGGAGACGGGCACGACGTGATCGCTAACCCGGCGGCAGCCGCCGCCCCTCGTCCACGAACCCGGCCCGCGCCGGGCGCAGCGTCATCGGATCGTGGCCAGACGCGAGTCGACGACCAGGTCGTGCAGGGCGGCGACGGCGCCGGCCGAGGGCGAGTCGGGCAGTGCCGACGCGTCCCGGGCCGCCTCCAGCTCGGCACGCAGTCGCGGCACCTCTCGGGCGAGAAGCTCGGCGATCCCGGGAGGCAGCGGCGCGTGTTCCGCCGAACGCTTGGCGGCGATCAGATCGGGTACGTACGGCAGCCCGTCCCCGAGCACGCGCAGGTCCGCGACGACTTCGCCGGTCCGCATCAGGTGGGTGCCGGTCAGCAGCACCCGCAGCGTGTACAGCGCCGGCTTCAGCTCGCCGTTGCGCGTGTAGAGCCGCTCCTGGCCGGCCGCGAACCCCAGGTAGTGGTGCGCGTGCCCGCGGGTGACCAGCCCGGGCGCGAGGTCGATCAGCGCGGCGTGCGCCGGGGAGGTGACCACGACGAGCGGGGAGAGCAACTGCTCCAGGACGTAGCCGTTGCGGCTGTTCAGCAGGCGGGCGAACTTCGCCAGGTCGTGGCTCACGACGTCGAGCTCCACGCCGTCGCGCACGCCGCCCGACTGCACGGTCCCGGGGCCGTGCACCAGGCCGAGCACCTCGGCGGCCGGCAGCAGGTGGCTGGCGCGCAGGTCGAGGTCGGAGTCGGCGGACGCGAAGCCGTACAGGTGCGCGCCACTGACCGTGGCGAAGACCAGGGGGTGCGGGAGGGAGTGGGCGATCTGGGCGGCCCACTCCGGCACGTCGATGGTCATCGCAACCCCCGTTCCCGTACGCGATGAAGCAGTTGATCTATTTTGGCGGTGTCGGGCGCCGACGGCAGCCGGGTTTCCGCCGCGGCGGCGGTCAGCTCCCGCTGGAGGTCCACGGACCAGGCGGTGACCTCGGGCCACGGGACCTCGCCGCGCTTGACCGCCAGCAGGCGCTCCCGGTGGGGGCTGACGTCGAGCAGGATCTCGCCGGTGCGCAGCACGTGTGCCCCGGCCATGAGCAGCCGGATCATGTGCATGGCCTGCTTGTGGTTGGTCTCGCCGGTGCGGTCGCGGCGGGCCTGGACCCGGGCGAGCTGGTCCCGGGCGTACGCGCCGTAGGTCGTCGCCACCCGGCGCGACAGGAACGCCTGGCGCGACCCGCGCAGCTCCTCGCCGTCGGGGGTGATCCGCTCGATCAGCGGGGACCACAGCACTTCGAGAACCGTCGGGTTGGCCTGCAGGGCGAGCACGCAGAACCGCTCGATCTCCCACGAGAACTGCTCGGGGAGCGGGCCGTCGAGGTGGGTCGGCGGCTTCGAGAGCCCCCAGAACTGCCTGGTGGGCGCGGCGAACACGCCCCGGCGATCGTGGTCGGAATCCGGGTCGGCGAGGCCGTAGGCGCGGGATCCGACCACCACCGCGAGGATCGTGTGGTCGCGCACGAGATCAGAGATCGAGCACCGTCGCGTCGATCTCGCCCAGCTCCTCGGCGGTGAGCACCAGGTTGCCGGTGCCGGCGATGTTGTTCTCCAGCTGCGCGACGCTGCTCGCGCCGATGATCAGGCTGGTCATCCGCTCGTCGCGCAGGGCCCACGCCAGCGCCATCTGGGCGAGCGACTGGCCGCGCCGCCGGGCGATGTCGTTGAGGGAGTGGATGCGGCCCATGGTGGCGTTGTCCAGGTCGCTCTCGTCGAGGAAGACGCTGGTGCGCACCCGCGAGTCGGCCGGCACGCCGCTGAGGTAGCGGTCGGTGAGCAGGCCCTGCTGCAGCGGGCTGTAGGCGATGCAGCCGGCGCCGGCCTGCTCGAGGGTGTCGAGCAGGTTGTCGCGCTCGATCCAGCGGTTGAGGATCGAGTACGACGGCTGGTGGATCAGCAGCGGCGTGCCCAGCTCGCGCAGGATCGCGGCGGCGCGGGCGGTCTGCTCGGCGGTGTAGTTGCTGATGCCGACGTAGAGGGCCTTGCCGGCGCGGACCACGGCGTCCAGCGCGGCCATCGTCTCCTCGAGCGGGGTGTCCGGGTCGGGCCGGTGGTGGTAGAAGATGTCGACGTAGTCGAGGCCCATCCGCCTCAGCGACTGGTCGAGCGAGCTGACCAGGTATTTCCGGCTGCCCCACTCGCCGTACGGGCCGTCCCACATGTGGTAGCCGGCCTTCGTCGAGATGACCAGTTCGTCGCGGTGTTTCGCCAGATCAGCGTGAAGAACCCGGCCGAAGTTGCGCTCCGCGCTGCCGGGCGGCGGACCGTAGTTGTTGGCCAGGTCGAAGTGGGTGACGCCGAGGTCGAAGGCGCGGCGGACGATGTCGCGCTGCCGGTCGAGCGGGCGGCCGTCGCCGAAGTTGTGCCACAGGCCGAGGGAGATGACCGGCAGCCGCAGGCCGCTGCGGCCCGCGCGCCGGTAGGTCATGGTGTCGTAGCGGTTGCCCGCGGGGGTGTAGGTCACACGCACACCCTAGGGATACGTGCTGGAAACGTGATCACTGGTAGCTTGGTGACCAGCCACGCGGGAGAGTTCACCGGCCCGGCCCGGGCCTCGGTGGCGCCGAAGGGGCAAATCCTCCCCGGAACCTCTCAGGCAAACGGACCGCGTGGGCAAGCGACTCTGAAATACGTGCTCGGCGAGCGGGTATGACAGAGGGGGAGGCCGCCCTGTCGACCTCCCGCTTCGCTTGGAGCCGCCATGACGTTCGCAGACCGGCACATCGGCCCGGACCCCGACGAGCAGACCCACATGCTCAAGGCCATCGGCTATCCGTCGCTGGACGCGCTGATGGACGCCGCCATCCCGGAGGTGATCCGGTGGCGCGGCGAGCTCGACCTCCCCCCGGCCGCGTCCGAGGAGGAGACGATCGCCGAGCTGCGGGCCATCGCGGCGAAGAACACGGTGGCGACGCCGATGATCGGGCTGGGCTACCACGGCACCTTCACCCCCGCGGTGATCAAGCGGAACGTGCTGGAGAACCCGGCCTGGTACACCGCCTACACGCCGTACCAGCCGGAGATCAGCCAGGGCCGGCTCGAGGCGCTGCTCAACTTCCAGACCATGGTCACCGACCTCACCGGGCTGACCACGGCCAACGCCTCGATGCTCGACGAGGGCACCGCGGTCGCCGAGGCGATGACCCTGGCGCGTCGCGCTTCGAGATCAAAGTCGGCCGTGTACGTCGTGGACGCCGACACCCCGCCGCAGACGCTGTCGGTGCTGCGCACCCGGGCGGAGCCGCTCGGGATCACGCTGCGGCTCGTGGATCTCGATGCCGGGCCGGCGCTGCCCGGCGAGTATTTCGGGCTGCACCTGCAGTACCCGGGCGTCTCCGGCGCGGTGCGGGACCACGCCGCGCTGGTCGAGGCGGCGCACTCGGCAGGCGCGCTGGTCACCGTGGCGGCCGACCTGCTGGCGCTGACGCTGCTGCGGGCGCCGGGGGAGATCGGCGCCGACATCGCGGCCGGCACCACCCAGCGGTTCGGGGTCCCGCTCGGCTTCGGCGGGCCGCACGCCGGGTATCTCGCGGTGCGGGCCGGGCTCGAGCGCTCGCTGCCGGGCCGGCTGGTCGGCGTCTCCCGGGACGCGGACGGGGCGCCGGCGTACCGGCTCGCCCTGCAGACCCGCGAGCAGCACATCCGGCGGGAGAAGGCGACCAGCAACATCTGTACGGCCCAGGTGCTGCTCGCGGTGATGGCGAGCATGTACGCGGTGTACCACGGGCCGGACGGGCTGCGGCGGATCGCGAAACGCGTACACGATCATGCTCTGACCCTGGCCGGCAGCCTCGCCGCCGGCGGTGTCCGGGTCGCCTACGACGCCTTCTTCGACACCGTGACGGCCGTGGTGCCCGGACGCGCCTTCGAGATCGTGGAAGCCGCCGCGGCGGCCGGCATCGACCTGCGGCTGGTCTCCTCGGACCGGGTGTCGATCTCGTGCGACGAGACCACCACGTCCGCGCACATCGCCGCCGTCCTGGACGCCTTCGGGGTCCCGGTGTCCGCCCCGGCCGAATGCGGCGCGGTGTCGCTGGGCCGCGCCACGCCCTACCTGACCCACCCGGTGTTCAACACCCACCACTCCGAGACCAGCATGCTGCGCTACCTGCGCAAGCTCGCCGACCGCGACTACGCGCTCGACCGCGGCATGATCCCACTCGGCTCCTGCACGATGAAGCTCAACGCCACCACCGAGATGGAGGCGGTGACCTGGCCGGCCTTCGCCGACATCCACCCGTACGCCCCGGCGTCGCAGACCGTCGGCTACGAGCACCTGGTCGGCCAGCTCGAGTCGTGGCTCGCCGAGATCACCGGGTACGACGCGGTCAGCGTCCAGCCCAACGCCGGCTCGCAGGGTGAGCTGGCCGGCCTCCTCGCCATCCGCGGCTACCACCGCTCCCGCGGCGAGGCGCACCGCGACGTCTGCCTGATCCCGTCCAGCGCGCACGGCACCAACGCGGCCAGCGCGGTCATGGCCGGCATGCGCGTGGTCGTCGTGGCCTGCGACGACGCCGGCAACGTGGACCTGGACGACCTGGCCGCCAAGATCGAGACGCATGCCTCCGCGCTCGCCGCGATCATGGTGACGTACCCGTCCACCCACGGCGTCTACGAGGCCTCGATCGCCGACCTGTGCGCCCGCGTGCACGAGGCCGGCGGCCAGGTCTACGTCGACGGCGCCAACCTCAACGCGCTGGTCGGCTACGCCCGGCCCGGCAAGTTCGGCGCCGACGTGTCGCACCTGAACCTGCACAAGACGTTCTGCATCCCGCACGGCGGCGGCGGTCCCGGCGTCGGCCCGGTCGCGGTCCGGGCGCACCTGGCTTCCTTCCTCCCCGGGAACCCGCTGTTGCCGGGGGACCACCACGCGGTGTCGGCGGCGCCGCACGGCTCGGCCGGGATCTTGCCGATCTCGTGGGCGTACCTGCGGATGATGGGCCCGGACGGCCTGGCCGCCGCGACCGGCGCGGCGGTGCTGGCCGCCAACTACGTGGCGGCGCGGCTGCGCGAGCACTACCCGGTGCTGTACGCCGGCAACAACGGCCTGGTCGCCCACGAGTGCATCCTCGACCTGCGCCCGATCACCAAGGCGACCGGCGTCTCGGTCGACGACGTGGCCAAGCGCCTGATCGACTACGGCTTCCACGCGCCGACGATGTCGTTCCCGGTGGCCGGCACGCTCATGGTCGAGCCGACCGAGAGTGAGGACCTGGCCGAGCTCGACCGCTTCATCGACGCGATGATCGCCATCAAGGCCGAGATCGACCAGGTGGCGGCGGGCGTGTGGCCGGCCGCGGACAACCCGCTGCGCAACGCCCCGCACACCGCCGCGTCGGTCACCGCCGACGAGTGGGACCACCCGTACTCGCGGTCACTCGCCGCGTACCCCGGCGGGGTCGACCGCACGGCCAAGTACTGGCCGCCGGTCCGCCGCATCGACGGCGCCTACGGCGACCGCAACCTGGTCTGCTCCTGCCCGTCCCCGGAGGCGTTCGAAGACTGAGGATCTGCTTAAGGGCGCGGATCTCCGGGTCCGCGCCTTAAGCGTTCCTGTGCACTCGCTGTATATCGTCGCGTAGCGAATTACCGGTACATGTCGGGACTTGCGCCGTCGGTCGCGAACCGAGGGTAGGCAAAGCTGATCATTACGGAAGCGATAACTCCGGACACGAAGAGTGGTATTTCGCCGTGCTTGCCATCGCCGATCGGATGAACCTCGGTAGCCGTTCGGCCAATGTTTCGCACCGGCAGTCCGTCGGGTCCCTCGCCCGTCGCGGCACTCTTCTCCGGTAGGCGCCGTCACCAAAAGCGGATCCGATTCGTGTTCACGCACCGTGACGGCCCTGGCAGGACGCCGGAGAGCCCGGCGGCGGCCCTTGCCGACGTGTCGGGAAGTGGTCGGCGAGCACGCTTCCGTGGACCATAAGAACCGAGGATTCTGGCAAGGGAGCGCCGTTACCGCGATCGTCCGTCGTCGTTCGGATTGAGGTAACGTCCGTCACCGTCGTTGTGAATCCTCACACACCAGCCCCCCGACCGGAGACCACACGATGTGCCAGCACCAAACGCAGTGTCCCAGCGCAGACGCCGTCGACCGGGAGGCGGCCCGCATCCTGGCGGCCTTCCCCGAGCAGGGCTGGAGCCTGCTCTGCAACGGCGTGATCGTCTTCGAGGACACCGGCGAGATCCTCCCCGACGGCACCATGATCGAGCCGCACCGGGGCCCCGCCCGCCACGCCCTGGCGGCCTGAGCCCACCCGGCCCCGATCGCGCACCCCGGCAGGCAGCGCCGCCACCCGGCCGGAGCCCCCAGCCGCTACGCTGAGTAGCCGAGCGACCCCGGGCTCACCGCCGACCCCCTTTCCCACCCCTCCCCGCCCCCGCGACAACGACGACCAGCGGCGGACGCCATCCCCGCACGCCCTCCGCCCGGCTGCCCGGCCCGGTGCGCCCGCTTGCGCGCCCGCCGTCCCTTTCTGTGCCGGACCGCTGCTTCGCCCGGCAGGTCGCCATCACCACCCTGCGCCGCCGGAGAAGCGGCCCGGCTGGGCCACACTGACGAAGCCCGGTCGGCCGCTGGTGAAGCGCCGCGGCCGGCCACACCGGTGCAGCGGCAATCGGTGTGGCCGGCACAGATCGGCGCCGGCGGCGCCGCCCGTCAGTCTCCGGCGATCACCGTGAAGGCGAAGCCGGCGCTGGTGTGGCGCCGCAACGGAATCTCGCACTTGACCCGGCGCAGCACCTCGGAGCGGCTGAACCCGAGCCCGTGCGCGATCAGCCGGTCCGGCCGCACCGGCACCGGATCCTCGAACACCACCTCCACCCGGACCGGCCACGCCTCGTCCAGCGGACATGCCCGGTCCAGGCGCCACGCGCCCGTCCAGTCGAGGGCGAAATGGTGGCGCCGCGCCAGCAGCGGATCCAGCAGCCGGGCGGCCACCAGCGCCGGATCGTTGACGTGATAGCCGTGCAGGACGGCCGGATCCAGGGTGGCGACCGGCGTGCGCTCGTGCACGGTCAGCTTGCTGGTGCGGTCGCAGGACACGCAGCGCACCAGCAGCCAGACATCCAGCAGCTTGCCGTTGGCGTTGACCCGGAACCGGCCCTCGCCGGTGGTGGCCGACTCCGACCGGCAGTCCACGCACCGCAGCGACAGCAGGGGCAGCCTGGTCCGGCGGACGACCCAGGGCAGCACGATATGAGGTTGTGCAGACATGATCTCGAGACCTGATCTCTGTAGACCCGACACGAGGCCGTTTATGCGTGGCCTCGAACGCTGACGGACCGGGCGCGCCAGGGCAGCCCGGCAGAGCCGGCGACCAAGGGGGCCGGCTCAGCGCAGGAACGTGTCAGGTCTAGAAATCAGGTGTGGTCACGCGGCGGGTCCTCGCTCTCACCACCAACGGGGGTCGCGGGCAACCTACGAGACCGGGGACGGACGGCTCAAGCGGGTTTCGGCCCGCCGCGGAAGATTGCCCGCCACCGCTCCACGAGCGGATCGTCCGGGGCCGGCAGCAGCGCCACTTCCACCGCGCGCAACTCGTCGCCGGCGAAGGCCTCCACCTCGGCGCGGGTCAGCGGCCACGGCGGCCCCTCCCCGGCGGGCTCCCGCGCGGCGGCCGCCAGGACCAGCAGCGTGCCGCCGGGCGCCACGAAGCCGGCGACGTTCGCGGTCGCCGCCGCCCGCAGGTCGCGGGGCAGGGCCTGGACGTTGTTGCTCTCCACGACGAGGTCGAAGCCGTGCCGCCACTGCGCCGGCGGCGCCAGCAGGTCGGCGACCACGTAGTCCACCGGCGACTCCGGGTGCCGGGCGCGGGCCGTCCGGATGGCCGTTTCCGAGATGTCGAAGGCCGTCGTCGCGTAGCCCAGCCCGGCGACATACTCGGCGTCCCGGCCCAGGCCGCACCCCACCACCAGCGCCCGCCGGCCCTCGCCGCGGGGCAGGCCGGCGGAGAGCAGGTTGGCGCTCGGCGCGGGCCGGTCCCACGGCACGTCGGCCCGGCCCTGGCCGGCTTCGGCGTAGAGCTCCTCGAACCACCCGGTCGCGTCACCCCGCGCGAGCGACGCCGTCGCCAGGCGCCGGGTGTCGGTCACGCCGGGCTCGCCGGTCGCCTCGACCGCCTCTTCGTCACGCCTCTCCATCGGAGAACCCCGCTCTCGCCGAACATCCGGACGCCTCTGCCCGACCGTACGCGAAAGGCTCTTGAAATTTGTCCGGCGCGACCGCCGGGATCGCGCCGGGCAAATGCTCAAATCACTGGCGTGCGGTCGCGACGAACGACGCCGAGGCGATCGCGTGCTGCCCGATCACGAAACCGGCCACCGCGCCGCGCGTGTCGGAGGGGAGCCCGAGGCTCGGCACGTCGAGGGCGACCACCGTGAACGTGTATCGGTGGGTGATGTCGCCCGTCGGCGGGCACGGGCCCGTGTAGCCGACCGTGCCGCCGTCGTTGGTGCCGTTGACACCGGGCAGCGCCACGCCGGTCGGCAGCGAGGTGGTGGTGGCGGGCACGTCCCACGCCGTCCAGTGCCAGAAGCCGCTGCCGGTGGGGGCGTCGGCGTCGAAGACCGTCACGGCGTAGCTCTGGGTGGCGCGGGGCGCGCCGTGCCAGGAGAGCGCGGGCGAGACGCCGGCGTCCTCGCAGCCCCGGAACCGGGCCGGGATGGGCCGGCCGGCGCGGACGTCGCTGCTGGTCAGCTTGAAATGTTTGATGCCGGTCGGCAGGCCGCTGCGGACCTTGTGATAGCCGAAGTGCGGGAACCCCGTGGCGGCGGACGCGCCGACCGCGCCGCCGAGGATCAGGAGCACGACGGATGCCACCACGGCGAAGCGGCGGGACAGGCGATGCATGATCAACCTCCTTCGATGCGCTGAACCCACCGATTCTGCGATCTCCGCCGGGCCGTGTCGACCCGGCTTCGGTACGCGCCGAAGCGTCGAGGGGACATGATCGGGGCATGGACAACGCCGAGTCGCTCGCCGGATGGGCCGCGCTGCTGGCCGACCGCACGCGGGCCGCGTTCTGCCTCGCGCTGCTGGACGGCCGCGCCTGGACGGTCGGCGAGCTGGCCCGGCACGCGGGGGTGGCGGTCTCGACGGCCTCCGAGCACGCCGACCGGCTCGTCGCCGGGGGCCTGCTCGCGCAGCGCAAGCAGGGCCGGCACCGCTACCTGCAGCTGGCCGGACCGGAGGTGGCCGCCCTGATCGAGACGGTCGCGGCGGCGGGCGCGCCGGCGCCGCCCGAGCCGGTGGTGTCGCTGTCGGCGGCGCACCGGCGGCGGAACCTGGCGTTCGCGCGCACCTGCTACGACCACCTCGCCGGCTTCCTCGGCGTGGCCGTGGCCGACGCGATGACCGCCGACGGGCTGGTCAGCCGGTCACACGGGCTGACCGTGACACCGCGGGGCACGGCCTGGCTGGCCGCCAACGGGGTGGCCTGGGACAGATCGAGCCGGCGGCCGGTCGTGCGGGAGTGCCTCGACTGGACCGAGCGGCGATCACACCTGGCCGGCTCGGTGGGCGCGGCGATCTGCGCGCATGCCTTCGAGGCGGGCTGGATCGTGCGGATCGGCACCGGCCGGGCGGTGAAGGTGACCGGCGCCGGCGCCCGCGCGCTCGAGGATCAGCTGGGCGTGGTCATCGGCCCGGGGCGGGACTCACCCGGCGCAGCTCCCGCAGTGCCTGCCGGCGCGCGTCCCCGGTGAGGGTGTCGATGTACAGCGTGCCGTCGAGGTGGTCGGTCTCGTGCTGCAGGGCGCGCGCGAGGAAACCGGTGCCGTGGATCACGAGCGGTTCGCCGTACGCGTCGAAACCGCGCGCCGTTACCGACATGAACCTCTTCGTCGGATAGGCCAGTCCCGGCAGCGACAGGCAGCCTTCCTCGTCGTCCTGTTCGCCCTCGAAGTCCGACAGCACCGGGTTGACCAGGTGGCCCACCTGGCCGGCCACGTTGTAGGAGAACACCCGCAGGCTCACGCCGATCTGCGGCGCGGCGACGCCGGCGCGGCCCGGCACGCGGACGGTGTCCTCCAGGTCGGCGACGAGCTCGCGCAGCCGCGCGTCGAAGGCGGTGACCGGGTCGGCCTCGGTGCGCAGAACCGGGTCGCCGAAGATCCGAATGGGCCGAACTGTCATGGGCACCAGGCTACTGGCTCGTTACCGATCCCGGCCTGCCGGCCACCCCTCGCACTCAGGCGAACAGGGCGAACTGCTCCGCCGACAGCGCCTCGCGCAGCTTCGACAGCGACCGCCGGGTCTGGCTCTTGACCACGCTGCCGGGGATCTCGAGCACCTCGGCGACCTGCTCGACGCTGTAGTCCTCGAAGTACCGCAGTATCACGATGGCCCGGTCGCGGGCGGGCAGGCGGCCGAGCGCGTCGAGCATGGTCAGGCGCAGCTCCGGGCTGTCCCGGTAGGCCGGCTCGGGCAGCACCCCCGGCGTCGACTCCGTCGACGACCGGCGACGGCGATGGTCCAGGTAGGCGCGGAGCAGGATCTTCTGGGCGTACGCGTAGAGATTGTCGGCCTCGACGGCCCGGCGCCAGCTCAGGAAGAGCTTGGTCAGCGCGGTCTGGGTGAGGTCCTGGGCGAGATGCCAGTCGCGGCAGAGCATGAACGCGGTGGTGCGCAGGCGCTCGGCGTGGGCATTCGCGAACTCGGCGAACTCGTCGTCCGCGGTCATGTCAGCCGAACACCGGCGGGTCGGGAAACTCGCGCGCGCCGACGGCGACCAGGCCGCGGTCCATGGTCACGCCCCAGCGCGGGTCGGCCGCGACCCGGACCGCCTCCTCGGCGGTGAGGGCGGGCGGCGCCGGCGGCAGCTCCGGGCGATCGGGGCAGGTCGGCACCTCGACCTGGACGACCGTGCCGTCCGGCCAGGTCGCGTCCACCACCATGCTTCCCCGGCAATTGTCCGGCATATGGGTGATTGTCACGCTGGCGGTCGCCCCGCGCGGCGGCTCGGCGCCTTTCGGCTCGGTCTTGTCGACCTCGACCCGCACCAGGCCGGGACCGGCGCCGTCGTCCAGGTACACCTGCACCTGAAGATCATCCTCGGGGGCCACGGCGAAGTGGCTCGTCCGCCCGGGCGGTAGGAGCTGCGTCAGAAGATGAAGCATGGCCGCTGAGGTCGCTTTCTCCCGCGTCTGGCCGGCACGGTCGGTGCCGCTGCGGAGGGAAAACGTACGCGCTTCGACGCTTGCCGTGGGGGCGGGCGGCCGGAGTGGCACGGTTGAGGGAGAAGATCCACCGGCGGCCGCGGGAGGGCCGCTTCGACGGCCGGCTACGCCGCCGTCACCCACAAGCACGATGACGGTCACGGCCGCGGCGGCGGCCAGCAATCCCGCGCTCAATGCCCAGATTCTGCGCGTACGGCGGATTCGGCGCCCATCGCGGATCGCGGCATTCACCATGTCGCCCAGCGGCGGCGGCCGCTCGGCGCTCAGGTCGGCTCGCAGCAACGCCCGCAGATCTTCCGTCACCAGCGACCCTCTTCCCGCTCCCTCTACCGCAAAGACGGGCCGAACGAGCCGTCAGGTGACAGCGGTCCGCGCCCGGATTTGTGTCGTACCCCCGTGGCATGGTCACCCCATGCCGAAGACGCAGTACTACACCGCCACCACGATCGACGGGTTCATCGCCGACGCGGCCAATTCGCTCGACTGGCTGTTCGAGGTGGGCTCCGGGCGCGCCGACGAGAACGGCTCCAACCCGTTCGGGGAGTTCTTCGCGGACGTGGGGGCGTTCGCCATGGGCGCCACAACGTACCAGTGGGTGCTCGACCACGAGAAGTTGCTCGACAACCCGGGCAAGTGGCACGAATTTTACGGCGACGTGCCGGCCTGGGTGTTCACCCACCGGTCGCTGCCGCCCATCCCTGGGGCGACGCTGCACTTCGTGCAGGGCGACGTGCGGCCCGTCCACGCGGCGATGACCGCGGCCGCCGGCGGAAAGAACCTGTGGGTGGTCGGCGGCGGCGAGCTGGCCGGGTCGTTCGCCGACGCCGGGCTGCTCGACGAGCTGATCCTCGGCGTGGCGCCGGTGACGTTGGGGGCGGGGGCGCCGCTGCTCCCGCGGCGGTTGTCCGCGCAGAGGCTGTCGCTGTCGGAGGTGGTGCGGCGGGGCGAGTTCGCGTATCTGACGTATGCGGTGGGCGCTCCCACGGCAGACGCCTGAGCTTGTCGCGGCGGTCGGTCCCGCCAGGGTCCAGTCGATGAACGCGACGGGCTTTCCCTCCCGGGCAACGGTGCCTTCACCGATGCGAGGGCGGCAACGTCAGATCGCGGCGCATTCACGGGTCGTAGCGGTGACAGCCACCTCGCTGGGAACCACGCACATCATCAGGACCTCCTTGCCGAGCCGGATATCGGAGGTTAGTGGCTCGCGCGCGGCGCCACTACCGAATGACTTCCTCCGCGGCGGGCGGACTAGCGGATCAGGAAGGCCGGCGGGTCGTGGCGCAGGAACTCGTGGTGTGAGATGTCCCAGCCGTAGGCGCCGGCCCGCCCGAAGACCAGGATGTCGCCGGCCCGCAGCGAGTCCACGTGCTGGCCGCGGGTGAGGACGTCGCGCGGGGTGCACAGCTCGCCGACCGCGTCGACGAGGCAGTTCTCGGCGGACGGGCGGGGGTAGGGGTGCGGCCATTCGTCGACCGGGACGACGGTGAACGGGTGGCTGTATCCCCACGCGGCGGGCAGGCGGAAGTGGTGCGTGCCGCCGCGCAGGACCGCGAACGTACGGCCGTGGGTGGTCTTGATGTCGAGCACGGTGGCGGCGTAGGCGCCGGCGTCGGCGGCCAGGAAGCGGCCCGGCTCGAAGATCAGGTCCACGTCCGGCGGCACGGCGATGCCGGTCAGCGGCGACAGGTCCATCGAGGAGCCGCTCAGGTAGTCGATCCCGAAACCGCCGCCGACGTTGACCACCTGCAGCGCGATGCCGAGCTCGCGGGCGGTCCGGACCGACCACGCCAGGCAGTCGCGGACGAAGGCGGCGTGCGCGGCGCCGTCCAGGTTGTTGGAGACGGCGTGCAGGTGGAAGCCGATCACGGTGACGCCGGGGACGCGCATGGCCTCGGCGAGCTGGGCCTCCTCGATGCCGAACGGGGTCGGCGTCCCGGTCATGGCGTGGCTGCCCCGCAGGACGCCGCCGGGGCGGTTGACCCGCAGGCAGACCCGCGGCGGGGTGGGCGCGATCGAGGCGAGCCGGCGCAGCTCGTGGACGCTCTCCACGTTGATCAGGGCGCCGGCGGCGACCGCGGCGGAGAGCTCGGCGTCGGTCTTGGCCGGGCCGCCGAACACGATCCGCTCGGCGCCGGCGGCGACGGCCCGGGCGAGCTCGCCGCCGGAGGCCACTTCCAGGCCGTCGCAGGCCTCGGCCAGCGCGGCGATGACCGCCGGATGTCCGTTGGCCTTCACCGCGTACAGCAGAGAGGCCGCAACCGGCAACGCCCGCCGGACCATCTCGGCCCGCGCGCGCAGCGCCGCGGTGTCATAGACGTAGGCGCAGGCCGGGGCGGGCAGCGCGCGCAGGATGTCAGCGTGCATGCAGCGGGTTCCGCACCGGGATGTAGACGTCGCCCGCCCCCTGCAGGCGCATCCGGACCAGGGCCTTGTGCGCGACCAGCGGCGCGGTGAAGGCCGCGTGGTCGGCCCCGGAGCAGCAGTCGTCGAGCACCGAGCGGACGATGCGCCAGGCGCGGTCCTCGTCGACGTCGAGGCGCAGGATGATCTCGCCGAGGTGGGCCTGGAAGAGGGTGTAGCCGATCTTCGCGCGGAACACGTCCAGGTCGTCGGTGCCGACCACCGAGCCGGGCCAGAGCGCGATGCCGTGGCCGGCCGCGGCCAGCCGGGGCAGATGCAGGCGCAGGCCGGCGAAGTCGCGCAGGACCAGGCGGTGCGGGCGGCCGGCCACGAAGGTGGGCAGGCAGTTCTGCAGGTGGGCCTCGAGCGCGACGCCCTGCGCGGTGAGGCGCATCAAAGGCGGCAGAAGCAGTTCCGCGTACGCCCGCAGCCAGCTCTCCGGATCGCCGGTGACCAGGTCGTCGAGCAGGAACGGCAGCGCGCCGCCCGGGATGACCTGCTCGCCCTCGTGCAGCCGGCCGGCCAGCCCGTCGCGGCGGATCGCCGACAGGTCGCGTCCGGAGCCGACCGGGACGGCGGCGCCGGTCGTCTCTGCCAGCAGCAGAACCCGTGGGTCGTCGACCAGGCGGTGCAGCAGAGTGGACACGGCCGGCCCGTTGCGGGTGCTGGCCACGCTGATGCTTCGTCTCGTGGAGGTGACCTGGATGTCGAGCGACACCTTGAGGTATTCGCCGAGCGACGGCACCAGCAGGGTGCGCAGCGCGGCGGTCGGCACGGCGTCGAGCTCGTCGCCGAGGATCCGGATCGAGCCGTCGCGCAGCAGGTCGCCGTAACGGGCGGGCAGCACCATGTCGCGCTGCCAGACGTGCATGGGCTGCACGCGATATCCGGCCGGCGCCTCGATCTCGGGGAAGACGTCGTCGCCGAGGTGCAGCTCGTCGCGCACGGCGACGAAGCCGAGCCGGGTCATCGGCGTCTCGAGGTCGTGGGCGAGCACGTCGCCGGTGTCCCAGCCGAGCCGGGTGCGCCCGCACGGGTGCAGGTTGTGGCCGGCCACCGCGAGCCGTTCGAGCCCGATCGCCTGCCAGTCGGGTCCCGCGCCGACGGGCGCGGCCGGCCGCACCATCGCGATCGCCAGGTTGATGACCGCGTTGCGCAGCTCGGCGGCGAAGCCGGGGGCGTCGATCCCGTCGAGCAGCTCGACCGGGTCGCCGACGCCGGAGGCCGGGTATTCGACCCGGTCGAAGCCGTGCCGCGGCCCCGGGCCCATGTCGCGGATGCCTTCGCGGGTCAGCGCGCCGCGCAGCCGGCGGCCGACCGTGTCGGCGGCCTCGGGCAGCGCCGTGAGGAAGTCGTCCAGCAGCTCCGGGGCGTGCACCGCGAGGGCGGCCTCGGTGTGCGCGAGGCGTTCCGGGGAGAGACTGCGCGTCATCGTGCCGCCAGGGGGTTGTCCAGATAGGCCCAGATGTCGTCGAGCGGGTCGGCGGCCAGCCGCATCGCGGTGGTCGCCTTGACCGGCAGCGGGTCGCGCAGCAGGTGCCGCACGTCGGTGGTGCCGGTCTCGCGCAGCGCCGCCGCCACGATGCCCCACAGCCGCTGCGGGTCGGCGCCGTGCCGGCCCAGCGCCGCGATGATCTCGGCGGCGACGGTGCCGAGGGCGGCCGCGGCGAGTTTCGTGCGCAGCACCTGCGGGTCGTCGGTGGGCAGGTCGCCGCGCAGTCGCGGCGCCTCGAAGCCGGCTCGCTCCAGCCGCCGCGCGCTGACCCGCACCCCGCCGAGGTCGCGGTAGACGATCCGCACCGGGCGCTGGTCGCGCAGCACCACGAGCGTGTTCTGCCCGTGGGCCTCCAGCGCGACGCCGCGTTCCAGCACGCGCGCCAGCGGCGCGAACAGCACGGTGCCCAGCCGGACCATCATCTCGTACGGGTCGGGCACGGCCGCCACCAGCGCGTCGTTCGCCCCGTACAGCGCGAGCGGCACGATCGTCTCGCCGGCCGCCAGGCGCGGCGGCTGCCGGACCAGGTGGGCGAGGTGCCGCTGGGGCACGCCGTCCACCAGCACGGCCCCCGCCGCGGTCTCCTCGAGCACCTCGATCGGCAGGTCCTTGGTGACCGCCGTGAGCAGCCGCGACAGGATCGGCCCGTTGGCCACCGCGGCCGGCGACACGGTGCGCACCGCCGAGGTCATCCGCACGTCGACGGCGGTCTTGACGTGCGGCCCGCCGCCCTTGCGGGCCACGGTGCGCAGCGACATCAGGGGCAGCACCGCCGGGGTCTCGCCGTCGTCGGCCAGCCACGGGTAGCGGTCGCGGATCCGGTCCGCCTGCCACGGGTGGGCGAGCAGGACCGGCTCCGCGGTGCCGTGCCAGCGGTCGGCGGGCACCCGCAGCCGGCGCAGCCGGATGGTGGGGGAGTGCTCGGGCGCGTAGGCGAGCACGTCGGCCACGCTCATCCCGCCGCGGGTGCGGCAGCACGGGTGCAGCGGATGCCCGTCGGTGAGGGACTGTTCGGCGATCGCCAGCCCGTCCGGGCCGCCGGCCGCGGCGAGCGGCCATCCGCCCCGCCCCGCCGATCGCGCCGCCGCGGCCTCGCCCGACCGCCCGGCCCCGCTCGCCCACTGCTCCGCCTCGCCCCACCGCCCGGCCCCGCTGGCCCGCTGCTCCGCCTCGGCCCATCGCGCGGCCTCGCCGGCCAGCACAGCTTCGCCCAACCGCCCAGCTTCGCTCAACCGGGCGAGCTCGCTCGCTCGGGCGAGCGCCATGTTGGCGACGCTGTTGTCGACCTCGGCCGCCAGGTCGCTGCCCGGCCAGAGGATCCGCACCAGCGTGCCCGGGTCGGTGAGGAACGCGCCCGGCGCCAGCTCGCCGACCCACGCGTCGCTGTTGTGCCAGGTCGCCGCCCACTGCGCGCCCGGCTCCGGCCCCGGTCCGCCGGGGGCGCCCGGCGGGGCCCACCCGGTCGCGGTCAGTCCCGCCCACTCGTCCTCGGGCGCGGTCTCGGAGCGGACCGTCGCCGCGAGCCCGTCGTCGACCCGCGCGAACGCCGTGGCAGCCGGCCGCGGGAAGCGAACTGTCACTCCGGGGAAGGACACCTCGCCGGTCCGCCGCTCCCGCAGCCCCGGCAGCGGCTCGCGGGCGAGCGCCCCGAGCAGCCGGCTCAGCACCGCCGCGCGTGCCCCCGGCAGCGCGGCGTCGTAGCGTTCGACCAGCTCGGGCCGCAGCTTGGCGAGCTCTTCGCGGGTCTGCGCGGCGTCGGCGGTGTGCCGGATCAGCGGCGCGCTCGGCGGGGGTGTCGGCACGCCGCCCATTGTGCGCCCCGGCGGGCGCCGTCCCGGTCCCGCCCATGCCGGCACGTGAGCGAGAACGCAGTAACCCAACCAGCATCCTAGGATGCCTTACGGGTAGTGCGCCGTCGCACGGCCGCAGCTCTGAATAAAGACCTCAAATCAAAAAGGAATCAACGACATCCCCACCCAGGGCCTGGCGAATTCGGTTGCGGGCGGTGGCCGGGCGCGGGCAGGGTGGAGCCCGGACCTGTTTCCGAAGCAGAGGAGTGACCATCTCCATGTGAGAGCCGGCTGACAGACCACCCGTCCGGGCGCGGTGCGCCGGGCGTACCCATGTCGGTTGTTGCCCTTGGAGATCTCCTTGCTGAAAGCTTCTTCCCTCGCCGCGACCCACGACGGCGATCTGCTTTTCGACGGTCTCGACCTGGTCCTCGGCGCCGGTGACCGGATCGGTGTGGTCGGCCCGAACGGCGCCGGCAAGACGACCCTGTTGCGGCTGCTCGCGGGGGAGCTGCGGCCGGCCGGCGGTTCCGTGGTGCGCGGGCCGGGCACGCGGGTGGGTTATGTGCCGCAGCAGATGCCCGATCCGGACGGGACGGTCGGCGAGTTCCTGATCGGCGGGCTCGGTGAGCTGGCCGAGGTGACCGGGCGGCTGGGTGTGCTGGAGCGGCGGCTCGCGGCGGGCGAGGACGTGCTCGCCGAGTTCGGTCTCGTGCAGGAGCGGTGGACGGCGCTGGAGGGCTGGCTGGCGGAGTCGCGGCTGGCGGAGATCCGGCAGCGGCTGGACATCGCGCATCTGCCGGACGAGCTGGCGTTGCGGGCGGTGAGCGGTGGCGAGCAGGCGCGGTTGCTGCTGGCGCGGGCGTTGCTGGCGGAGCCGGACGTGATGCTGCTGGATGAGCCGACGAATCATCTGGATGCCGAGGGTGCGGCGTGGCTGCAGCAGTGGTTGCGGGCGTTTGCCGGTGGGGTGCTGGTGGTCAGTCATGACCGGGCGTTTCTGGATGCCGTGGTGTCGCGGATCGTGGAGTTGGACGGGATTCACGACGAGCCGCAGGATTTTCCGGGTGGGGGTTACACGGCGTATCGGGCGGAGAAGCAGCGGCGGTGGGAGCGGCTGCTGCTGGAGTTCGAGGCGCAGGAGAAGGATCGCCGCCGGTGGGAGGCGGACATCGAGCGGACGAAGCAGCATGCGCGCGGGGTGGAGCTGACGACGGGGATGGGTGCGGCGGCGCCGCATCTGAAGCGGGTGGCGCGGCTGGTGGCGCGCAAGGCGAAGGTGCGGGAGCGGCGGTTGGTGCGGCAGATGGCGTCGGCGCGGTGGATCGCGGAGCCGCGTACGCGTCCGCCGTTGACGTTGGCTTTTCCGGTTGATGAGGCGGAGGCCGGGGAGGTGGTGCTGAAGGTCCGGGATCTGTCGGTGGCGTTCGGGGATCGGGTGCTGCTGGATGGGGTGGATGTGGATGTGCGGCGTGGGGACCGGATTCTGGTGACGGGCCGCAACGGGGCGGGGAAGACGACGTTGTTGCGGGCGCTGGCGCGGGCCGGGGGCGATGAGGTGGCGGTGTTGCCGCAGACGTCGGATGAGCTGCGGTCGGGGGCGTCGGTGATGGAGTTCTTCCGGGCGCGGGTGCCGGTGTATGTCGATGATGCGGAGCGGTTGTTGCGGGGGCATCAGTTCGGGCCGG
This sequence comes from Paractinoplanes rhizophilus, assembly GCF_042664765.1. Taxonomy (NCBI): domain Bacteria; kingdom Bacillati; phylum Actinomycetota; class Actinomycetes; order Micromonosporales; family Micromonosporaceae; genus Paractinoplanes; species Paractinoplanes rhizophilus. Next base: position 225,005 of record NZ_JBHTBJ010000007.1, read on the forward strand.
ATCAGTGGGATGTCCGGACGGACAGTTTGTCGGCGGGGGAGTTGCGGCGGCTGGTGCTGGCGGTGCTGGTGAACAGCCGGGCGCGGGTGCTGGTGCTGGACGAGCCGACGAATTTTCTGGATTTCGATGCCTTGGATGTGGTGGAGGAGGCGTTGCGGCGGTTCCGGGGGACGCTGGTGACGGTGACGCACGATCGGTATTTCGCGGCGGCGGTGGGGTTTTCGCGGCGCTGGCATGTCGCGGGCGGTGGCGTGGTCGAGAGCTGAGACGATGGGCGCCATGCAGGTGGTGCCTCGGCAGGGTGGCGGCGCGGTCGCGGATTTCCGGGCTGCTGAGCAGGTCACGGAGGCGTGGCTGGCGAATCGGCGGTTGTCGGAGCACACGCGGGCGGCGTATCGGCGTGATGTGGCGGGGTGGCTGGCTTTTTGCGCGGCGTCGGGGCGGGATCCGCTGCGTGCTTCGTTTCTGGATGTCAATGCTTATGCGCGGGAGCTGGAGTCGCGGGAGTTGGCGGCGGCGACGGTCGCCCGGAAGCTGTCGGGTTTGTCGAGTTGGTACGACTTTCTGGTGAAGATTCGGGCGGTGGACGCCAACCCGGTCGGTGGCGCCGATCGGCCGTACGTGTCGCGGGATCATTCGGCGACCGTGGGGCTGACGCCGCCGGAGGTGGATGCGCTGCTGGCGGCGGCCGGCCGGGCCGGCGCGCGGCATCGGGCCGTGGTGACGCTGCTGGCGGATCTGGGGCTGCGGGTGGGGGAGCTGGTGGGTCTCGACCTGGGCGATGTGGGCTGGGAGCGGGGGCACCGGACGGTCCGTTTCGTCGGTAAGGGTGGGCGGGCGCGGCGGCGGGCGCTCACCGCGGGGGCGTCGGCGGCGCTGGACGACTACCTGGCGGTGCGGGGCGTGGACGACGGCCCGTTGTTCATGACGTCGACGGGCGCGCGGATCGACCGGCACGGGGTGTTCCGGCTGATCCGGCGGCTGGCGCGGGAGGCCGGGATTCCGGCGGCCGATCGGTTGTCGCCGCACTCGTTGCGGCATGCGTTCGCGACGGCGGCGCGGGACGAGGGGGTGCCGCTGGAGGACGTGCAGGACGCGATGGGGCACGCCGATCCGCGTACCACCCGCCGCTACGACCGTGACCGGCACAACTTGGATCGTGACCCGGCGTACACCCTGGCGGCGGCGCGCGCCCGCCGCGCCGGGGCGTGACCGGTCCCCCTATGCTCATCCGCGGTCAGGGGTTCGGGGACAAAGGCGGTCGGGTGTGAACATCTTCGAGGCGGTGCTGCTGGGTGCGGTGGAGGGGGTCACCGAGTTCCTGCCGATCTCGAGCACCGGTCACCTGACCATCCTGGAGAAGCTGCTGGGGTACGAGATCGACTCGCCGGACATCACGGCGTTCACGGCGATCATCCAGTCCGGCGCCGTGTTCGCCACGGTGTGGTTCCTGCGCCGGGACATCGCGCGGATCGTGCCGGCCTGGGTGAAGGGATTGTTCAGCAAGGAAGCGCGCAAGGACCCGGACTGGCGGTTCGGCTGGGCGGTGATTCTCGGGTCGATCCCGATCGGCATCATCGGGCTGGCGTTCCAGGACACGATCGAGACGACGTTGCGGAGCCTGTGGTTCGTGGCCGGCGCGCTGATCCTGTGGTCGGGGGTGATGGCGTTCGCGGATCACGCGGCCACGCAGGTGCGGCACGAGGACGACACCACCTGGAAGGACACGCTGATCATCGGGACGGCGCAGTGCCTGGCGCTGATCCCGGGTGTGTCGCGGTCGGGGGCGACGATGTCGGCGGGTCTGCTGCGTGACTTCGACCGGGTGACGGTGACGAAGCTGTCGTTCTTCCTGTCGATCCCGGCGTTGCTCGGGGCGACGGTCCTGCAGATCCACGACGAGGCCGGCAACATCGCGGAGGGTGTCGGCTGGGTGAACACGCTGACCGCGACGATCGTGAGTTTCGTGGTGGCGCTGGGCGCGGTGACGTGGCTGCTGCGGTACATCGCGAAGCACTCGTATGCGATCTTCATCGCGTACCGGGTGGTGCTGGGCGCGTTGCTGATCGTGCTGCTGGCGACGGACACGATCGCGGCGAAGTGAGCTTCCCGGCCCTGGACCACGTGCGGGCGCTGTTCCCGGCGCCCGGGCCGGCCGGGCTGGTCGAGCGGGCGCCGATCACGGTGAGTTTTCATCCGGACCGGGTCGCGGCGTCGGGGCTGACGGTGGCGCAGGCGCTGGCGGCCGAGGGGGTCTACCGGTCGCAGTTCGAGACCGGGATCTCCAACGGCGGGCTGGGCGGGCCGCGGGCGGCGTGGGAGGAGCGGATGTTCCCGGGCGTGTACGACGGGCCGCTCGGGCGTCCGGTTTACGGCGGGCTGAATCTGGCGGGGTATCCGGACGGGGCGTCGCCGCGGTTCGGAAGTTGCCATCTGGTGTTGCGCTCCGCGGTGGCCGCGCGAGCCACGTTCAGTCTCGGGGACAGCGTGACGTCACCGTCGGTGGTGGGCACGGCATCGACGTTCGGTGCGGTGTGGGACGCGCTGCTCGCCGAGGTGGCGGCGACGGGGCGGGCGTTGAATCTGGCCGCCGATTCGCCGCAGTCGTGGGTGGCGGCGCTGGCTTCGCCGCGCCGCGCGGCCGGGCGTGCGCTGGACAGCTACGTGGAGGCCCAGATCCACGGGCGGCTCACGCTGCGGGAGGACGTCGCGGCCGTCGTGGCCGACCCATCCTTTCGCGGTACGCCGTACGAGGAGCATCTCGCGTCGCTGATCGGGAGCGTGACCTGGTCGCCCGGCTTCACCCTGCGCCCGGCCGAGTTCCCGGCGGAGCTGCGGGGGCCGGAGGTGCCGCCGCTGGCCCGGGAGATCGCCGCGCGGTACGGCGTCGGCGAGTTGGACGCCGAGGTGATCGGGCGGGCGGCGCGGGAGCCGGGGGCGCCGCTGCAGCTGATCAAGTATCTGTGGCACATCCTGGTGCTGCTGGGCCGGCCGGCGTGCTGACCGCCCGGCTCGAGCTGCGGCGGCCGGCCGAGGCGGACGCCGACGCGATCCTGCGCATCCACCGCGACCCGCTCACGTGCGAGCACAACCCGTCCGACATGATCACGGTCCGGCCGGAGGCGGTGGATCGGTGCCGCCGCTGGCGTGCGCACTGGCAGCGGCACGGCTTCGGGTACTGGGTGGTGCGCCGGCGCGGGGCGGAGCGGGTGATCGGCTTCTGCGGGCTGAAGCTGATGCGGCTGCACGACGCGCCGGTGCTGAATCTGTTCTATCGGCTCGAGCCGGCGGCGTGGGGCGCCGGGCTGGCGTCCGAGGCGGCGGCCGCCGTGGTCGAGGCGGCGCCGGCGGGGCGGCCGGTGATCGCCCGGGTGCGGCCGGGGAACGTCGCGTCGGCGCGGGTGGCGGTGCGGGCCGGGCTGCACCGCGCGGAGCATCTGGACACCGAGGGCGCGGACGGCCTCGACTGGATCTTCACGACCGCAAGCTTCTAGAGGGCTCGGGGGTTGGACAGGCCCGGGTGGGTGTCGGCGCCGGGCCGGGCGTACCAGCCGTCCTTGGCCGTGAGGCGCAGCTTGGCCCACTCGTCGAGCTGGGGCAGCTCGTCCGCGGCGAACCAGCCCACTTCCAGCGACTCGTGCCCGTCCGGGCGGGCCCGGCCGCCGACGGGACGGCAGCGGAACCACACGTGCAGGTATTCGCAGCGGTCGCCGTTCGGGTAGGTCACCGGGTGGGTGGCGACGCCGCCGAGGCTGTCGATCGCGATCCGGACGCCGGTCTCCTCGTAGACCTCGCGCACGACCGTGTCGGAGGGCTGCTCGCCCGGGTCGATCATCCCGGCCGGCAGCGACCATTTGCCGTTGTCGCCCCGCCGGACCAGCAGGAGGCGGTCGCGGTCGTCGTACACGATCGCGCCGGCCCCGGGGAGCAGGAGCAGATCATGGCCGATGTGCGCGCGCAGCGTGGTCACGTAGTCCGCAGCGGGCGCGTCACCCGGGCGCTCGGCCGGCGCCGGGAACCAGGCCGGCGCCTGCGGGGCGGCGGTCGTCCGAATCCGCCGCACGGTGTGCTGGTCCAGGCCCGGCGGCAGCGCGTCGGGCGGGAACCAGCCGACCTCGAGCGACTCCTCGCCGTCCGGGCGGGCCCGGCCGCCGGCCGCCCGGCACCGGAAGAACACTACGAGATAGCGGCAGCGGTCGCCGTTCGGGTAGACCGCCTCGTGGCTGTCGACCCCGCCGATGCGCTCGACCTCGGCCCGGATCCCGGTCTCCTCGAAGATCTCCCGCAGCACCGCGTCGGCGGGCTGCTCGCCCGGCTCGATCATCCCCGCCGGCAGCGACCATTTTCCGTCGTCCCCGCGCCGCAGCAGCAGGATCCGGCCGGCGTCGTCGCGGACCACGGCGCTGGCGCCGGGCAGCAGGAGCAGGTCGTGCCCGACGTGGGCGCGCAGAGCGGTGACATAGGGGGAAGCGGGCATGGCGCTCACCCTACGATCCGCTCGCACGGCCGGCCGCGTGCCGTGGCCTCAGCTGTTCAGGGTGGCGATCGCGATGATCGCGAGGACCAGGGCGAACGGGATGCTCGCGCCGATCCAGGTCATCGGGCGTTGCAGCAGCCTCGGGCCGGGGTCCATCGGCGGGCGGCTGGGCCCGTACGGGTTCGGCTGCGGCGGGGTGAGGCGGGCGATCTTGCCGCGGCGGACCAGATTGATGACGACGGTGACCGGCGTGATGATCATCGAGGCGTAGCCGTACCAGCCCTGCACCAGGGTGCGCGAGGTCATCTGCCGGAACACGCCGAGGCCGCAGTCCCGGCAGAACGGGCCCTCGGTGCTGAGGAACTGCATCAGCACCAGCATGCCCCGATGCCCGCGGAAGGTGGTCTCGACGGCCGGCACGCTGCCGCAGAACCGGCACGCGGTGAACGGCATCTGCCCGGCGGGCGCGGGATGGGCCTGTGCGGGATAGCCCTGTGTCGGATAAGCCTGAGCGGGATGGGTCTGAGCGGGATGGGCTTGTGCGGGAGCGGCGACCGGGTAAGCCGCGGCCGCGGGGTAGCCGCTCTGTGCTCCGGGTGCGGCGGACGCGAGGTGCCCGGGCTGCATCGGGGCGTACGCCGCGGGCGCAGGGGCGTGCGCCGCGGGCGCGGCCGGGTGGGTCGCCCAGCCGGGCGGCGGCGTGCCGGGCACACCGGGGTTGTGCGGCGGGTGGACGGGCTGCGACATGGGCACCTCGGAGACGGCGGAACGATCAGGAGCCGCGTCAGGCTACTGGGTGATCGCCGCGCGCGCTGCCCCGTCCGGACATGAACGGGCGCCGATGCGTGTCCCTGGGTGGGTCAGAGCGACAGCGCCGCCCGCACCAGGGCGAGGGCCTGCTCGGGCGGGATGCCGAGGGCGCGGGTGGTGGCGGCGTACGACTCGGCGGCGTGCTGGGCCTGGACCGAGGTGCCGGCGGCACGGGCGGTGATCACGGTGCCGAGCCGGCCGCGGGTTTCGACCAGGCCGGCGGTCTCGAGCTCGCGGTAGGCGCGGGCGACGGTGTTGACGGCCAGGTCGAGGGTGGCGGCCAGGCTGCGCACCGGGGGGAGTTTGGTGCCCGCGGGCAGGGCGCCGTCGGCGGCCAGCTCGGCGATGCGCCGTCGGATCTGGTCGTACGGCGCGATCGGGGAGGCCGGGTCGATGCGGATGTCCATCAGATCAGTCTGGGGGGTGTGTTGCCGGCGGCCTGGATGGCGCGGCGCAGCGGGACCAGGGCGAGCAGGATGCCGCCGACCAGGAAGAAGATCACCAGGGAGAAGATGCCGACGCGGTAGCTGTTGGTGAGCTGGAAGACCAGGCCGAACAGCAGCGGGCCGAGCCAGCTGGTGCCCTTGTCGCTGATCTCGTAGAAGCCGTAGTACTCGCCCTCGCGGCCCTTGGGGATGAGCTGGGAGAACAGCGAGCGGCTCAGGGCCTGGCTGCCGCCCAGGACCAGGCCGATGGCCACGCCGAGGAGCATGAACGGCAGCGGCTCGCCGGCCGGGAGCCAGTAGGCGGCGATCACCACCGCCAGCCACAGGACGAGGCTGAACAGCACCGTCTTGCGGGCGCCGATGCGGGCGGCCATGGCGCCGAGCAGCAGCGCGCCGCCGAAGGCCAGGAACTGCACCAGCAGGATCGTGATGATCAGGGTGGATTGTTCGAGGTCGAGCTCTTCGGTGCCGTACTGGCTGGCCAGGGCGATGACGGTCTGGATGCCGTCGTTGTAGATCAGGTAGGCGAGCAGGAAGAACAGGGTCAGCGGGTACGCGCGGATGCCCTTGATGGTGTGGCCGAGCTGCCGGAAGCCGTCGAGCAGGATGTTGCCGCGGGCGGTGGACGCCGCGGCGCCGGGGTGCTCGCGCAGCCACGCGAGCGGGATGAGGGTGAACACCGCCCACCAGACGCCGGCCGAGACGATGCACCAGCGGGCGATGTCGAGGGTGCGCTGGTCGTCGCCGTCGATCGAGAGGATCGTGACGGCCACCAGGTTGAACGCCAGCAGCAGGCCGCCGCCGAGGTAGCCGAGGGCCCAGCCGCGCGACGACACCTTGTCGCGCTCGTCGGGGCCGGCCAGCTGGGGCAGGAAGCTGTTGTAGACCACGATCGACGCGCCGCCGGAGATGTTGGCGATCAGGAAGAGGATGCCGCCGAGCAGGTACCGGTCGCCGGTGACGAACGCGAAGCTCATGGTGGCGGCGGACGCGATGAACGCGGTGACCGCGAGCAGGAGCTTCTTGCGCGGGGTGCGGTCGGCGACGGCGCCCATCACCGGGAGCACGAAAACCGTGAGAAAGACCGAGAGCGAGACGACGTACGGGTAGAACGAGCCGGCCGCGACCGAGATGCCCAGCGGGTGCACCCGCCCGGCGCATTCGTCGACGTCGGTGCTGAGCTGGCAGCCGGCGGCGATCTTGGTGACGCTGGTCAGGAACGGTCCGAGGAAGACGGTCAGGACCGTGGTGGCGAAGGCCGAGTTGGCCCAGTCGTAGAAGTACCAGCCGGTGCGTTCCCGGCGGCCGGCCGCGGGGACGTCGGTGGGGGTGCCGGTGGTTGCGGCCATCGGGGCGGCTCCTGCTCGTCGATCCGTGCGCGGACACTATGCCATCCGCGGGCCGGTGACGGGAGGTGCCGGGTGCCCGGATTTCCCCTGGCTCAGTCGCGTTGCCACCACTTCGCGAGGGCGGCGGTGGCCGGGTCGTCGGAGTCGGCGAGCGCGGCCCACGGGTCGGCGCCGGGCGGCAGGTCGGCGCCCGCGTATTCGGCGAGCTCCTCCGGGCGTACGGCATCGGTGTGCTCTTGATCGTGCAGCGTGGCGGCGATGCCGGCCAGGCCCAGGCTGCCGGTGTCGATCCAGGGGAAGCCGTCGACCGGTTCGGGCAGGTCCCCGACGTCCACGGCCGGCGGAAACACATCCGGAACATCGGAAAAGTCGGAAACGTCGGGCGGAGAGTGCGCGGGAAGGCCGGCGTCCGGAGCGGCGTCGAGGCCGGGGGAGTCCGGCTCGCGCGGCCCGGGATCGGGGGACTCGGGATCGGGGGACTCGGGATCGTGCGGGCCGAAGTCGTGCGGGCCGAAGTCGTGCGGGGCGGCGTCGGGAGACTCGAAGCGCGCGCCGTCGGCGTCGAAGTCGTGCCCGGCGTCGTCCCAGGCGAGGTGGTCGTCGGGTGGCGGCGAATGCTCGAACGCGTGGTCGTCGTCGAACGAAAAGTCGTGGTGATCCGTCATCGGTTCTCCTCGTCGTACGGGACGGGCGTCAGGGCCCGCGCCCGGATCAGCACGTCGTCCGCCTGCTTGAGCCGGGCCCGGGCCTGATCCAGCTCGGCCTGCGCCGCGGCTCGCCGCCGGGCCCGCCCGGCGGCGTCCTCGGCGGCCGCCGCGTCGATCTCGGCGATGTGCGCGTCCAGGTCGCGCAGCCGCCGCTCGACCGCGTCGTCCACCGCGACCGACAGCGCGTACTGCAGGTCGGTGAACCGGTTGACGATCTCGTCGGCCAGCGCCGCGCGGGCCTCGCCGAGCACGTCGCGCAGCCAGATCCGGGCCTGCTGCCGGTCGGTCTGCACGCGCCGCCGCCACAGCACGTATCCGCCGGCGGCCAGGCCCAAACCGATCCCGGCGACCGGGACCAGGATCCCGCCGGCGGCGAAGACCGACGCGCCGAGGATCGCGCCGCGCCCGGCCATGAACGCGATGCCGCCGGCGGACAGCGCGATCAGCGCGTTCTCGGCCGAGCCGTCGCGCGGCGGCGCCGCCGACAGCGCGTGCCGCAGGGTGGCGTTGAGCCGGCCCAGCATGCCGGCGCGTTCGGACTCGTCGAACACCTCGGCGAGAACCTTCTCGGCGACCTGCTGGAAGGTCTGCTCGAGCTGCTGCGACAGGGTCGCCGCGAGGGCCTGCAACTCGGCGTCGACCGCGTCCGGCAGCCTGGCCAGCTCCGGGCCGCGGCCGGTGTCGATGCGCTCGGAGAACTCCTGCTGCAGGGCCGCGACGCTGGTGCGCAGCTGCCCGACCGTCTCGACCCGGGCCCGCTGCGTCTCGGTGCTCAGCAGCAGCGTCCACTGCCGCGCCTCGGTGCGTTTGCGCGCCGCCAGCGCCGACCGCTCGGCCCGCACGGAGGCGTTGCGCGCGGGGTCGGCCGAGGCCGCCTCGACCCGGGCGGCGGCCGCGCCGGCCAGCCGGGTCAGCTCGCCGCGGGCGGCGCGCAGCACGTTCGCCAGCTGGAGCTGATGCCCGCGCCCGGCCAGGTCGACCAGGGCGTGCTGCAGATCGGCGATCTTCGAGGCGTCCACCAGCGCGGCCTGCTCCCCGGGCGGCGCTTGCAGGGCCAGGGTGGCCAGCTCGGCGGAGACCGGGAACCAGGGCGCTTCGGCGAAGCGCGGGGCGTGCGCCCGCAGCAGCGCACGGTTGTCGTCGGCGATGCGCCGCCACCCCGGGTACGCGTCGATCTTGGTGAGCGCGAACACCACGGCGTCGACCCGCTCGCTGGCGGCGACCAGGAACTCCAGCTCCGGGGCGGACAGCGGCGCCGACGCGTCGGCCACGAACAGCAGGGCCGTGGCCTTGTCGACCGCCGCCAGCGCCACCGTCGCGTGCGCCGGGTCGAGGCCGCCGGCGCCGGGTGTGTCGAGCAGGCTCAGGTACTGCAGCAGCGGCGCCGGATGGCTGACGTCGATCCGCCGGGCCTTCTGCTCGCCGGTCGCCCACCGGCGCAGGTCGTCGACCTCGATCGGCTCGGCCGCGCCCGGCACCCAGGCCAGCATCGCCGGCTCGCCGGGCCCGAACTGCAGGTAGGTGGCGGTCGCGACGGCGGCGTCGACCGGCGACAGCCCGGGCACCCCGAGCAGCGCGTTGACCAGGGAGCTCTTGCCGCGCTTGGTCTCACCGACGAGCACCACCGAGGGCCGGACGAGCTGCCGGCGGCGCAGCTCGGCGAGGTCGGCGCCGGCATCGGCGTCGGCCCCCCGCACGTACGCGAGCGCGTCGCGCACCGCCGCGTCGAGCACCTTCGTCAGATCCGCGGTCATGACCGCCCCCGCCGGGCGTGCGAACGCCGGCCGAGCGGAGCCCGGCCCAGCCGGAGCCGGGCGCGCGAAGCCGGCCGGCCGTTCATCGGCGCACCTGCTGGGCGAGGATGTGGAAGCCGCGGTGCGCGACCTGCGCCACCCGCGACTGGGCCGGCCCGGCCCCGGCGACCGCGTACACCCGCCACCGGTTGGCCGCCGCCCGCGCCGCCGCGGCCAGCTCGTCGGCGCCGGCGTCCGGCAGCCGCAGGATCCACCGCGGGTCGTCCGAGGTGGCCAGGCGGGTCAGCTCGGCCTCCCAGTCGGCCGGCAGCGGCACCGCGCCGGTCGCGACCCGCTGCGCCGCGTCGAGCAGCCGCAGCCGGTGATACGCCGGGTCGCGCAGCAGCCCCTCGACCGCGTCACGCAGAGTGTCGCGGTCGTGCTCGTCGCGGGTGTGCCCGGCCATCCGCTCCAGCCGCCCGAGGGCCCAGCCCGCCTTGATCGCGTCGGCACGCCAGCGGAACGCCTGCTCGAGGGTCTCCCGCAGCCGGGGGAAGCCGGACGCCGCGACCAGCCGCCGGACCAGCTCGCCGGTACCCAGCCGCGGGTCGGCGGACAGCTGCGCGACCGCGAAGCCGATGCCGTACAGGTCGAGCAGGCCGAGCAGCCGTTCCCGCCGCTCCGCCGGGACCGGCGCGGGCCGGGTGCGGAACAGGTCGACCGAGGCCAGCAACAGCCGCAGCTCCCCGGCGGGCAGCGCGGCCAGCCCCCGCAGCGCGGCGCCGTCGGCGGCGGTGAGCCGCCCGGCCTCACCGGTCTCGGCGAGCAGTCCGATCACCGGGACGACATCGGAGACCGTACGGGCGAGCAGCTCCGCCTGCTGGGCGGCGAGGGGGCCGGCCACCGGCCACGGGTCGCCGGCCCCGCCCACCAGGGTGTCGGCCTTGCCGAACACGCCCAGCGCGTTGATCGGCGACGAGGCGAGCCGCGCCGACGCGTCCCGGAACGCGTCCAGGGCGCGCACGTCGTCGGCGCGCACCGCCTGCGTGAACACGTAGACCACGGCCTCGGCCGCGGCGACCTCGGAGGCGGAGTCGGCGTCGATGTCGGCGTCGAACGGCGCAGTCGACACGCCCACGGCCTGCTCAGCCCGCGCGGTCGACATGCCGGCGGCCTGGTCGGCGCGCGCGGTCGACATGCCGGCGGCCTCCTCGGCCCGCGCCGAGACCATCGCGTCGGTCGAGGCCAGCCCGGGCGTGTCGACTACGGTCAGGTCGCGCAGCTTCTCGCTGGTCAGCGTCACGTCCACGTAGGCGACCCGGCTCAGCGGCACGCCGAGGCGCTGCGGGATCATGCCGTCGTCGTCCAAAGGCAGGCTGCGCCGCTCGCCGTCGCGGCACACCACGTCGACCCGGTCGGCGGGCCCGTACCGGAACCGGGTGACCACCCGCGTGCATTCACCCACCGCCGTGGGGGCCACCCGCCGCCCGATCAGGGCGTTGACGAGTGTCGACTTTCCGGCTTTCAATCGACCTGCGATAGCAACGCGTAACGGCTCGCCGAGCCGGTCGCCGATCTGTCTGACCTGGCTACCGCCCTCCGGGCCGAGCCGCCCGGCGATCTGGTCACACAGCGTCGCTACGCTGGCGCTCAGCGGGCCGCTCACGACGACTCGTCAGCCATGCACATCGTCAGCGAGAATGGGCTGACCACGGACCCTCCCACGCACGGGCGGGCCGGGTGCCCGCAGCAGACAGCCTACGGACCGGCACGCGGCACGGGATCCCGTGTTCGTGCCACAGCAAGGACGCCCGGCGGGGACACAGGGAGGGGAGCAGGTGGCGGACGATCAGGACCCGGTCGCCACCGCCGCTGCCCTGCTGCACCGCCCCGCCCTGGTCGTGGTGGCCGGCCCGCCCGGCTGCGGCCGCACGACGCTGCTGCGCCGCATCGCCGAGACGGTGCCCGGCCCGGTGCATTCCGGCGGCGGGCTGGCGATGCTGCGCGCCAATCCGGCCCTGGCGTTGTCGCGGGCGGTGCGGGCCCGGCTCCCCGCGCACGACGTGCACCTGCTGGCCGAGGCCGTGCGCTCCCGGGTGCGCGGCGGCCTGCTGGTCCTCGACGATCTGCAGTACACCGACCCGGCGACCCTGGCCGCGCTGCCGCTGCTGGCCGGACACTGCCGGGTCCTGGTCGCGCTGCGCACCCCGCACCGGCTGCCCGCCGCCGCGGCGACATCGCTGGAGAGCACGGCGGCGGCCTGGCTGACCGTGCCGCCGCTGTCCCGCGACGCCGCGACCGACCTGGCCCGGCGCACGGCGGCGCAGCTCGATCCGGCGTCCGTGACGGCGGTGGTGGACCGGGCGGGCGGCAACCCGCTCGCGATCACCGCGCTGGCCCGGCAGGCTGCCGCGGGCCGGGCGCCGGGCGGGTCCGGCATAGACCAGGTCGCGTACGCGATCGCGACCGCGCTCGCCGACCTGCCCCGTCCCGCCCGCACCGCCCTGGCCGCGCTGGGCCTGCTCGGCCGGCCGGCCCCGGCGGCGCTGCTCGGCTCGGGCGCCGCCGACCTGCGCGCGGCCGGCCTGATCACGGATGCACCGGGCGGCGACCTGGTGCCCGTGTCGACCTACGTGGCGGAGACCGCGGCCGGCCTGCTGGACGCGGCCGGCCGGGTCGAGCTGCACACCCGCCTGGCCGAGCTCACCCCGCCGGCCGAGGCGGCCCGGCACCTGGCGGCGGCCGGCGACCCGGCCGGCGCGCTGCGGCTCGCCCTGGCCGCGGCCGACCAGGTCAGCGGCGGCGACCGGGCGGCGCTGCTGCTGTTCGCCTGCGACCTCGACACGCCGATCGACCCGCGGGTGCGGATCGCCGCGGCCGACGCGGCCCTCGCGGCCGGCCGGCCCGCGGCCGCGGCAAGGGTCTTGCAGCCCACCGGTGGTGACCTCGCCTCCGGCCGGCCAGATGTGGCGGCAGGGGTGCGGCAGCCTTCCGGCGGTGACCTCGCGCCCGGCCGGCCGGAGGCGGCGAAGGCGCTGACCGCCGGCGCTCCGCTCGGAGTGGAGGCTGATGTGCTGCGCGGCGAGGCGCTGCTGCAGGCCGGCTCGCCGGCGGCGGCCCGCGCCGCGGTGGCGCCGGTGCCGGACGCGGCGCCCGCGCCGGTCGTGGCGGCCCGCGACCGGGTGCTGCTGCTCGCCGAGCTGGCGACCGACCCGTCGAACGCCCTCGACCTCGCTGACAAGATCACCGCCCGGTATCCGGACCCGCCCGCCGGGGTCGCGGCGGCCCTCGCGGCGGTGCATGCCCGGCATCGGAGCCCGGGCTGGGACCGGGAACTGGCCGCGGCCGCGAACACCGGCGGAGATCCGGTGGTGGCCCGGTGGAGCGCCTGGCTGCTCGTCGAGGAACTCGTCACCGACGGCCGCCTCGTCGAAGCGGCGAGCGCGGCGCTGACCGCGGCCCGCGAGTGCGCGGAGCAGCTCGCCTACGGCTGGCAGACCCGCTTCGCCGCCGCCGCCGACTGGGCATTGGCGCTGCACGGCGCGCCCGCACCGGACCAGAATCACGCCGGCGAACCCGGTCACGGCGGCGAACCCCGTCGACCCGGTCACGCCGGCGAACCCCGTCAACCCGGTCACGCCGGCGAACCTGGTCAACCCGGTCACGCCGGCGAACCTGGTCACGCCGGCGAAGGCGGGGCCGGCGAAGGCGGGGCCGGCGGGGGCGCCCATGGCGCGGGCGGGCCGGCTCCGGACGAAGCCCACCACCGGGCCGGAAGCGGCGTGCGGCCGGAACCGGCCGCCCACAGTGGCGCGGCCGCGGGGACGGACGATCTTTTCGGGGACGGGCCCGACGCCGTACTGAAAAGAAGCTTGAACCTGGCCGATCGCGCCGTGCCGGACGAAGCGCGGGGTTATGCGACCGCGGCCGCGGCGCTGATCGAAGCCGACACCGGCCTGCTCGGCGCGGCGCGGGCCCGGCTCGACGGCGGCGTGGCGCATCCGGCGGCGGCGTGGGTGGCGCGGGAGACGGCGTGGCTGGACGGGCAGCCGGAACGGGCCGCGCAGGGTGACGACGCCGGCGCGCACGGGCTGCTGACCGGCCTGCACGCGATCACCGCGCGGTGGGCTTCCTACGATCTCGGTACGAAGGGGGCGCCGCCGATCCCGGCGGGCCTCCCGCAAGCGGCCCGGCGGACGCTGACCGCCTGGGCCACCGGCACCGGCTTCACCGCAGCGGCGGACGGGTGGCGGCCCGTCGCGCTGCGGGAGCGGATCCGGTGCCTGCTCGCCGCCGGGCTCACCGACGGTGACCCGGCCCGCGCGGTCGCCGCGCTGCTCGACGCCGAACGGCTCGCCGACGCGGCGGGCCTGACCGTCCTCGCCGGACGCGCCCGGCGCGGGCTGCGGCGCCACCACGTGCACCGGGACACCCGCAGCCCCCGATCGGGCGATCAGCTGACCCGCCGGGAGACCGACGTGTTACGGCTGGTCGCCGCGGGGGAACCTACCCGGCGCATCGCCGGGCAGCTCGGCATCTCCGCCGAGACCGTCGACACCCACATCCGCGCCGGCATGCGCAAGCTCGGCGCCCGCACCAGAACGGAAGCCGCCGCCCTCGCCTTCGCCACCTTCCCCTCTGAGACACCCAAGGACGGCCGGTGACCAGACAGCCCGACGCCCCCCGCCACGTCGTCGCCACCCCGGGCGACGCCGACACCGTGCTGCGCCGCCTGATCCGCGACGGCTGGGTGGCCCGCGACGGCTTCGCCCTGCCCGACCCGGGCTGGGACGTGACCGGCAACCGGCTGGTGCTGCACGGCCGGATCACCGACCCGGAGACGCTGCAACTGGCGGTGCTCGCGGCCGCGCGGGGCGCGGGGATCGTGGCGATCTGCGACGCCGAGTCCCCGCTGGGCCGGGCGCTGATCGACGACCTGGCCCGGCTCGGCCCGGTCCGGCAGGGCGCGGCCACCGAGCCGGCCGGCGAACCCGGCCCGGTCGCCGAGCTGGTGCCCGAGCAGCGGGCGCTGCTCGACCGGCTGGCCGCCGGGGACACGATCGCGGCGGCCGCGGCGGCGGAGTTCCTGTCGCTGCGCACCGCCAACCGGCGCATCGCCGAGGCCCGGCAGCTGTTCGGGGTGCGCACCACCCGCGAGGCCGTGCTGGCCTACCTGCGCCAGCGCGGAGCACAACCATGAGCGGATCGACGGCCGGCCCACTAGGGTGACCGGTCGGTAGGAACGGACTGGGGTACGGGGGAACCGACGTGACGACCGAGGCATGGCCGACCGCCGCCCGGCTCGACGCGCCGCGGGTGCTCGAGCGGATCGCCTCGATCACCGGGGTACGGCTCGTCCTGGAAGGACCCGCGCCCGGCGGGGAGGTCGGCGCCGCCTATGTGCGGTGGCCCGACGGCCGCCGCTCGGTGCTGGTCGCGTCGCGCACCCGCAGCGCGGTGCTGACCGACCGGGCCCGCGCGGCGGGCGTGCCGACGCCGCGGCACGAGCTGACCGCCCGCGTCGACGGGGTGCGGGTCGTGGTGCAGCAGCGGCTGCCCGGCACCCCGCCGGCCGAGCTCGACCTGACCGTGGTGCGGCAGATGCTGGCGGTCAACGACCGGCTCGCCGGGGTGCTCGCGGCCGAGCCCGACCCACGCCCGGCGGAGCTGTACCTGACCTCCGACGGGCCCGGGTTCTGCCTGCACGAGCCGCTCGCGGGCTACAACGAGCGCACCGCGCGGCTGCTGAAGTGGGTCCGGTCGGTCGGGGCGGACGGGTCGCACATGGTCGGCGACGACCTGGTCCACATGGACTTCCACCCGGGCAACGTGCTGGTCGAGCGGGGCCGGCTCACCGGCGTGGTCGACTGGGACGGCGCGGTCCGCGGCGACCGGCACCTCGACCTGGTCACGCTGCTGTTCCACCTGCGCGGCCAGGCGCCGGCGCTGGCCCCGGCGGTGCGGGAGCGGCTGGGATTGCTGTCCGCGCGGCGGCTGCGGGCGTACTGGGCGCACATGAGCCTGCGGCAGGTCGACTGGTCGATCCGGCACCACGACGCGGCCACGGTCGACCGATGGCTGGACGTCGCCGAGAGCGGCCTGGCCGCACTGTGAACCCGGTCGTGGTGGTCGGCGGCGGCATCGTGGCCGCCTGCGCCGCGTTCGAGCTGGCCCGGATCGTCTCTGGGGCCACGGTCGCCGCCGTGCGCGACGGCGAGGTCGTGTCGACGGCCGGCCGGCATCCCGCGTCCACGGTGGTGGTCGCGGCCGGCGCGGGGACACCGGCGCTGTTCCTGGCGGTCACCGTGCCGGCTGCGCCGGCCTTCCTCATCCGGGTGCGAGCGCAAGAAGGTCTGGTCCGGACCGTCGCGGCAACATCAGCTTTCGAGGTACGGGAGGCAGCACCCGGCCACCTGCTCACCACCGCGCCCCTGGGCGCCGACCGTTCGAGGACCGGGCTGCGGGCCCTGGCCGGGCAGGCTGTCCGTGCCAGTGAACTCTGTCTCGCTGGGCGCGCTGCCGGGAGTCTCTTCCCCCGACTGGCGGGTCTCGTCTGTTCGGATGATGCAGCGGGTGCGGCATGATCCGATGCAGGCCGACGGCAGAGATCAGTGCGGCGAACCAGGAGTGAGCATGTCTTATTTGCCCGACTTTCCGGTGCTGCTGAAGAACGGCAGCCGTGTCGTTCGCGATGGTGTCGAGCACGTCATCGAAGACCGTTTGGTCGGCGTGGTGACGGCACCGAGTGGACAGATCGTCGGATGCGACCCGCTGACGGATGCTCGCGAGGTGTCGCCTTTCATCGTGACGGTGCCGCCGGGCCGGTATGAGTTGCGTGCGTGGATCGCGTCGCTTCACGACGGCGTAAGCGGAACGGACATCCGCACTGTCGCGCTGCAGTTGGTTGTCAGAGAACAGCCGACGATGCGGTGGGAGCTTGAGTCGGCACTCTGGCTGATCTGGTGGCCGTGCGAGCACTAGCGGATTGGGACTTCGACCGCCTGGACGACGCGTATATCCCCGCTCAAGTTCCACCTGCTTCGGCACCGATCGACGCGATCACAGATGAGGCCACTGAAGCGAATGTGATCACTGTCAGCTCCGGTTGGGGCGACGGGGTCTATCCCACCTTCGTCGGACGTGCCGCCGACGGTCATGTCACTGCCTTCGTCACCGACTTCATGGTGATCCCGGAGTTGGCTGCGAAGGTGTGATCCGCTGCTGCGGGGACGATCACGAATCCGCGTCAGTGCCCGGACCGCGGCATGACAATGCGAGCTTCTGTCTGTTTGTTCACCGATTGTATGAAGGCCCCGGCGCCTTCGGATGCCGGGAAAACTAATTTCCGCTGAGGTGATCGGAAAGTGGCCGGGACAGGGTGTGCTGCGGGAAAATGGTTCATGCGGCAGCTGCAATTGTTCACCGCGGCGGAATTGGCGACGATGCGCGATACGACGAAGCGCCGCAACTATTCGGCCGAGGCCGAGGAATTCCGCCGGGAGCATCAGCGGCATCGCGTTTGGGGTATGACGCAACGCCACGCGCGGAAGCTGCGCTCGATTTACGGCCACATTCCGAGCGAGGAGGAATTGACCACCGCGTGGCACGACCGCAGCGCGGCGGCGTCCGCGTCCGCAACGTCCGAGCAGGCACTCCGCGGGCCGGCAGTCCCACCAGAGCCGACGCCAAGCGGGCCGGAGCAGGTCGAGCCGGAGACCGCCGTGGCGGAGCCGGTCGCGACGGTGGGTGCGGCGGGAGGCCGGTCCGGGCACGGTGTCCCTGCCGCTGAATCCGAGTCGGCGCCTGAAGAGGCGGTTGTCGTGGCTGCGCCGGTCCGGCGTGTCCCGGCGAGGACATGCTGCAACTGGTATCGGGAAAGGGTAGGCCATTTGTGGGTGCGTGGCGGAGACGACGCCGTGCGCCCCGATGGGCAGCCGCTCAATAGTTGGGCTCGATTCGCACCGTCGGCCGGCGATTGCCCGGCCAGCTGGACGAGCCGCTTCGCCCGGAGCCCGCCGCTGCGTTGGAGACTGCCCACAGTCCAGCACCGGGCGTGTGCCGGCGGCGCTGTCACCCCGGATGAGCAGGTGCCGGCGATGCTGCGCCGGGTATCTGGGCCGGTATCTGGGCGATCGCGTCGCGCGTCGGCCAGCACGTGAGGTGGTCGGCGGCGGTGTTCGCACCGGCGTTACCCGGCCGCAGCGTGACAGCGAGCAGTTCGTTGGTGTCGTCGCAGGTCACCAGGATGGGGTGGAAGCCGTGGGCGTGCTTGTTGGTAGCCGCGGCGTTGTCCTTGGCGGAATGCGCGAGCACGATCGTGGAGTCGACATACCGCGCTACGCCGCAGATGCCGCAGCACGTCGATGTCGCAGATCGCTTCGCCGCCGTGGGCGATCAGTTCCGCGAGGTCGGCCGGGACCCGGCCTCGGTCATGGACCGGGAAGACGCCCGGTCCGCGTGAGCGCGGCTGACCGGGCGCCCGGTCAGCCCGGCCCGATCCGCGAGCATCCCTTGCCGGAGAGGCGCTTTCGTCCATTTACCCGCCGTCCGGGTCCACCAGTTGATGATCACGGTGAATCACCCGCGTCAGAGGCCACGCAGGGCGCGGTTGGTGCGGTTCGCGCGGACGGCGGCTCGCTGCTGCTCGGCGGTCACCTCGATGTAGCCCTGCGACGTCGTCAGCGACGCGTGACCCAGCAGCCGCATGATCTCCGAAGCGTTCGCGCCGTCCTCGGCCAGCCGGGTCGCGAACGTGTGCCGCAACGCGTGCAACTGCGCGCCCCGCGGCACCCGGTCGGTGATCCCGGCCCGGCGGTAACACGACTCCACCAGATACTGCAGGCCGCCCCGCTTCAAGGGCGCCCCCGAGCGATCCACCAGCAGCGCGTCCCGCGGGTCGAAACGGCCGAAACGAACGCGGCGGCTGTCTTGATAACGCTCGATCAAGGTGTCCAGCTCGGGCTCGATGGGCACCGTGCGGGGCCGGCCACCCTTGCCGGCCACCTCCACCCGCCGCTCGCCGGGACGGCCGAGGATGTCGCCGGAGCGCAGCGCCAGCATCTCGGAAAGCCGCAAACCGGCACAGAGCGCCAGGGCGAGCACCGCCAGATCACGTTCGGGCCAGGGGTCGCGCTGCCGCTCATCCCGCCGACTGACTGCGGAGAGTAACCGCTCGGGAGTGTCCTCGCCGCGCAGAGGCTTGGGGGAGTAGGCCGGCATTCTCGGCTTGTCGATCGCCGACATCGGATTGCCCGGGATCAGCTGCTCGGTGACCAGGAACGTGAAGAAGGCGTTCCACGACGACCAGGCCCGGGCGACCGAGGCGGGCGCACGGTTCGCCGCGAAACGGGCGAACGCGGCGCGCAGCGAGCGAGGGGAGAGGTCACCGATGGTGACGGGTTCGGGGTCGACCAGCTCGAGCACCGCGTGGAGGTCGCGGCGGTAGGCGGCCAGGGTGTGCACCGAGGGCTTGCGGGTGGCGCGAGCCGCGAGAAAGTCGTCCACCAGCGCCTGTACCGCAACATCTGGTCCGTCCGGCATAAGCACTATTATGCAGCATCTAGACAGGTTTGCGTAGTTATGTGCTGAGCGGGGGCCACATCGTGGCCGGGTTCCGCTTAGGTCGGTGTGTTCGGTTCGGCGCTCCGCGTTTTCCGGGGACGGTGCGCACGTGCCCGTCAGCCGCCGCGGCGGGGGTGCGGGCTTGCTGCGGTTGTGGTGCCGGCGGACTCGTACGCGTCAAAAAGAGCGCAACCCACCGGGAGCGTGACCGGACCGCTGTCCGGCCCTTCTAGTTGACATAATATCAATTATCGACCTGGGATTTGGTCGATGGAGCGGGGCGGCGGTCATCGATACGCGCGGGCCTGAATCGTGTAGAGCTCGGCGTAGGTGCCGTTGCCGGCCATGAGCGCGTCGTGGGTGCCGAACTCGGTAACCCGGCTGCCCTGGACGACGATGATCAGGTCGGCCATCCGGACGGTGGAGAACCGGTGCGAGACCAGCAGGGTGACGCTCCCCTGGTGGTGGCCGGCGCGGGACTGGGCGGCGTAGCGCTCGAACAGCTGGTGCTCGGTCTCGGCGTCGAGGGCGGCGGTGGGCTCGTCGAGGACGGTCAGCAGCGGGTCGTCGCGCATGAAGCCGCGGGCCAGGGCGATGCGTTGCCATTGGCCGAAGGACAGCTCGGCGCCGCCGGGCCAGCGGGCGCCGAGCTGGGTGTCGTAGCCGGCGGGAAGTTTGTCGACGACGTCGGTGGCGCCGGCGCGGGTGACGGCGGCGGTGACGCTGGTGTGGTGGTCGCGGTGCGGCAGGTCGCCGAGGCCGATGCTGCGGCGGGCGGCGAATTCGAACTGGGCGAAGTCCTGGAAGGCGCCGGCGAGGCGGGCGCGCCAGGCGTCGGGGTTGATGTCGCGCAGGTCGGTGCCGTCGACGCGGATGTGGCCGTGGGTTGGTGGGTAGAGGCCGCAGAGGAGTTTGACGAGGGTGCTTTTGCCGGCGCCGTTCTCCCCCACGATGGCGACGACGGCGCCGGCCGGGATGGTGAGGTTGACGTCGTGCAGGACTTCGGTGTGGGTGCCGGGGTACTGGAAGCTGACGTTGACGAAGACGATGCCGTGGTGCAGCCGGCGGGGCGGGTTCTGCTCGGCGGTGCCGTGGTGCTGGGCGGCGTAGTCCTCGAGCCAGGCGAGGCGGCGGGAGGCGTCGAGCCAGAGCCGGACGAAGTCGGCCTCCCCCGCGGTCATCGCGACGTACTGGCCGAGGCGGGCGCCGGCGGTGACGACGAGGACGACGTCGGCGGCGCCGTGGGTGCGGGTGGTCCAGGCGACGGCGGCGGCGTATCCGGCGGCGAACAGGCCCCAGGCGGCGGCCTGCCACCAGCCGGCGGCCCATTGGGCGCGCGACATCGTGGTGTACCAGGTTTGCCAGTGGGTGTGCCAGGCGGCGGCGATGTCGTGCTGGTTGCCGGTGACGCGGAGCTCTTTGGCGGGGCCGGGGGTGGTGGCGAGGGTGAACAGGTGGCGCTGGCGGCGTTTGGCGGGGGCGGCTTGTTCCTCGGCCTGGCGCAGTTTGCCGGAGCGCCAGGCGGAGACGGCGATGGTGGGTGCGGCGAACAGGGTGAGCAGGATCGTCCAGGCGCTGACGGTGGCCAGCACGGCGGTGGTGAGGGCGAGGCAGGCCAGGGCGCTGATCGTGGCGAACAGGGATTGGTAGAGGTGGTCGAGCTGGAAGGTGGCTTCGCGCAGGACGGCGAGGCGGTCGAGGTATTCGGGGCGTTCGTGGTGCTCGATGGTGTCGACGGTGGCTTGCATGCGGGCGACGTGGGTTTCCAGGGCGACGGCGATGCGCATCCGGAATTTGCGGCTGACCCGGACGGCGAGCAGGCGGAGCAGCCAGACGGCGACGCAGGAGGCGGCGATGCCGGTGGCGCCGGCCCAGACGCGGCCGTCGACGAGGTATTTCATCCAGATGGCGAGCAGGGCGCCGGGTGCGGCGGCGACGAGGGTGACGAGCATGGCGGCGAGCGCGAGGCGGGGTTCGGCGTCGTAGGCGCGGCGCAGGGTGCGTCCGAGGGTGGCGAGGGTGCGCGGTTCGGTCATGGCGGGTCCTCGAAGCGGGCGGCCTGCAGGGTGTACATGGTGTGGTAGCGGCCGCGGCGCGCCATGAGCTGGTCGTGGGTGCCTTGCTCGACGACCTGGCCGGCTTCGAGGACGCAGATGAGGTCGGCCTGGCGGACGGTGGAGAAGCGGTGCGAGATGAGGATGGTGGTGCGGCCGCGGGTGGCGTCGAGGACCCGGCGGAAGATCTCGGCTTCGCCGCGGATGTCGAGCTGGGCGGTGGGTTCGTCGAGGATGACGAGGCCGGCGCCGGCGCGTACGGCGGTCATGGCGCGGGCGAGGGCGAGGCGTTGCCATTGGCCGCCGGAGAGGTCGGTTCCGCCGGCGTAGGCCTTGGACAGGATGGTGGTGGGTGCGGCGAGGTCGCTGGCGCCGGCTTGGTGCAGGGCCCAGGCGATGTCGGGCTCGGGTGCGTCGCGGGGTGCGACGTTGGCGCGCAGGGTGTCCTCGTAGCGGATGAAGTCCTGGAAGACGGCGGTGACGCGGTCGCGCCAGCCGGGGAGGTCGAGGGTGCGCAGGTCGTGGCCGTCGACGTCGATGCTGCCGCCGGTGGGGTCGTGCAGGCGGCAGAGGAGTTTGGCGAGGGTGGTCTTGTCGGCCCCGTTCTGGCCGACGATGGCGAGCGATCGGCCGGCCGGGATGCGCAGGTCGAGGCCGTCGAAGACGGGTTCGCGGCCGGGGTAGGCGAAGGTGAGGCCGCGCAGCCGGATCTCGTGCCGGGGCAGGCCGGTCGCCGGGTGGTGGCCGGGTGGCAGGTGGCCGCGGGCGGGCATCTGCCCGGTGAGGGTGTCGATGACCGGGCCGGGGCGGGCGGCGGTGTCGAACCACCAGCCGAAGTCGGCGACGCCGAGGACGGCGGCGCCGATGGTGGCGCCGGCGTAGGTGGTGAGCTGGGTGAGGGTGAGCCGGCTCGCGTCGTGGGCGAGGAGGCCGAGGATGAGGGCGTTGGCGGCGGCGGCGATGGTGACGGCGGGCCACAGGCGCCGCTGGCGCAGGCGCAGGGCTTGCAGGGAGAGGTCGAGCAGGGTACGGCGGCGCCGGCCGAACCGGTCGACGACCCAGCCGGCGAGGCCGAAGAGGCGGACCTCCTTGGCGGCGGGGGCGTCGGTGGCGAGGCGGTAGGCGTAGTCGGCGTGGCGTTGCAGGGCGACGATCTCGTCGTTGCGCCAGTTCCGCCAGATGGTGCTCTCGCGCAGCAGGCGGTGGGTGGCGAGCCAGGCGCCGACGAGTACGGGCGGGGCCCACCAGCGGTAGCCGGACAGGATGGCGGCGGCGGCGAGGCCGCTGACCAGCTCGACGAGTCCGTTGGCGACGAACGGCATGCTCACCGAGATGGGTGGGCCGGTGATGCCGAGGTCGAAGTCGCGGGCGAGGCTGAAGTCGTCGGCGAGGGCGGGGTCTTCGAGGTGGGCGATGCCGTCGGCGGCGGTGGCGGCGGCGAGCAGGCGTTCGTGGTGGTGACCGGCGACGCGGGCGCCGAGGTTGCCGCTGACGGCGTCGTGGATCGGGCTGAGGACCCGGGTGGCGACGAACAGGGCGGCGACGGCGGTCAGCGGGCCGGTGAGTGTGTCCGCGTCGGCGACGGCGCCGATGAGCCGGCCGGTGGCGACGATCAGGGCGGCCGGCAGCAGGGCGCGGATCACGGTGAGGGTCCACCAGGCGATGGCCAGGCCGCGGTGGGCGCGCGGCAGCGTGCGGAACAGCAGCTGCCACTGGGCGGACATGGGTCCCGTTCTATCACCGGCGGGACGGTCGGTGGGGGCGGTGTGGGTGCGCTCCCCCGCGTTGCGGCGGGACGGTGTGCTTCATGCCGTGGTGGTAGCGCTGGTGAGTGCTGCCGCCGGTGTGTTTGGCGGCGTACATGGCGAGGTCGGCCCGGCGCAGAAGGTCGTCGGCGCGGTCGTCGGGCCGGGTGTCGGCGGGCTGGGTGTCGGCTATGCCGATGCTGGCGCGGACGGGCCGGGCGTGGCCGTCCACGTCGACGGGCTGGGCCAGGGCGGCGAGGATGCGCCGGGTGACGGGTTCGGCGTCGGTGGCGGTGGCGCCGGGGAGCAGGACGACGAATTCGTCGCCGCCGAGGCGGGCGACGGTGTCGCCGGGGCGTACGGCGGCGGTGAGGCGTTCGGCCACGGCGATGAGCAGGGCGTCGCCGGCGCTGTGGCCGAGGGTGTCGTTGACGGTCTTGAAGTCGTCGAGGTCGATCAGGGCGACGCTGAACGGGTGGGTGGCGGCGGCGAGCCGGTCGTGGAACAGGGCCCGGTTGGGCAGCGCGGTGAGAGCGTCGTGGGTGGCGCTGTGGTCGAGGCGGGCCAGCAGGCGGGTGTTCTCCCGGAAGGCGGTGCTCTGACGCCAGACGACGACGGCGGTCAGTGCCACGGCGGCGACGGCGGCGGGCAGGGCGTCGGGGTCGCCGGTGATGATGCAGACCAGCAGCAGGGCGTCGACGGCGGCGATGGCCAGGTAGGGCAGGTGGCTGAACGGGCTCTTGGCGGGTGCGCCGGCCACCGCGCGGCGCTCGGACCCGCGGTCCGGGCGGGCGGTGGCGTGGTGCGGGTGGGCCAGGATGCGGCGCTGGTGCTCGACGCCGGCGGTGGCCGAGATCATGACGAGCGGGATGATGATCTGGGCGACGTTCAGGTGCGGCTGGTCGGCGATGACGCGCTGGACGAGGGTGCTGAGCGCGCCGCCGAGCAGGCCGATCGCGAACAGGCGCAGGGTGCCGCGGCTGATCACGGCGCGGCCGGCGAGGGCGACCTTGGCGATGGCGAAGATGGTGAGCTGTTCGAGCAGGACCGTGAAGGTGACCATGAACAGCGCGGTGGTGTCGTAGCCGGTGCGGTCGAGCATCGGGCGGGCCTGCAGGTGCCACATGAACACGGCGCCGGCGAGCAGGACGGTGCCGCCGTCGAGGGCGACGCGCAGGATCTCGCGGCGGCCGGTGACGGTCATCGGGAGCCGGGCGAACGACCAGAGCAGGACGAGCAGGGCCGCCGAGTAGACGATGACGGTGGGGGTGGCGATCTGCTGCCTGGGCGGGCCGTGCAGCGCGTCGGCGGCGTCGCAGCAGGCGCCCGCGGCGACCAGGGCGCAGCAGGTGGCGAACTGGCGCCAGAAGCGGCGGCCGACCGGCGACATGCCGGGGGTGCGGGCCAGGCGGAACCCGGCGGCCGCGGGGATGGCGGCGGCGACCGGCGCGGCGATCCAGAGCAGCGCGGTGGGTCCGTGCGGGGCATGGAGGTTCGCCAGGAAGGCGATGGTGGCGAACAGGGCTACGCCGGAGGAGACGGCGGCGCTCGCGTGACGGCGCAGCATGGTTGTCTGATCGGTCGCGCGGCGGAAACCTCCGATGTTTGTGAGGGGTGTCTCGGTTACGGTCGTCCGATGCTGGTTCGCTGGGTCACCGGGTTCCTGGACTCGCCGTCCGCCGACGATTCGCCGTCCGCCGACGATTCGCCGTCCGTCGATGTCGAGCGGTTCTGGCTGGCGGTGACGGGGACGAGCCTGTCGGCGCGGCGCGGCGGCGGGATGTTCGCGACGCTGCTGCCGCCCGATGGGGACGCGTATCTGCGGGTGCAGGTGGTGGGCGACGGGCCGGCCCGGGCGCATCTGGATCTGCACGTGGCGGACGTGCCGGCCGGGGCGGCGGAGGCGGGGGCGCTGGGTGCGGTGGTGGTGAGCGCGGCGGACGGTCTGGTGGTGCTGCGCTCCCCCGCCGGCATCGTGTTCTGCGTGGTGCCGTGGCGCGGCGAGAGCGTGCGGCCGGCGCCGGTGCGGTGGCCGGGCGGGCAGGCCAGCGCGGTGGACCAGCTGGCGCTCGACGTCCCGGCCGCCTCTTACGAGGCGGAGGTGGAGTTCTGGGCGGCGCTGACCGGATGGCAGCGGCGGGCGTCGGATCTGCCGGAGTTCCGGTTCCTGCAGGGTGGGCCCGGGTTACCGGTACGCCTGCTGATGCAGCGCATCGGGGGCGGTGCCGCGGGCGTACACCTGGATTTTGCTTGTGATGGGGTGGAGGCCGAAGTGGCGCGGCATGCGCAGCTGGGTGCCACGGTGGTGCGGCGGTCGGCCGGGGGCTGGACGACGCTGCGGGATCCGGCCGGGCGGGAGTATTGCGTCACCGGGCGGGCACCGGAGTTTCCCGCGCATGCGTGACCCAGCGGGTGCCCCGGTGTGGCGGCGCGCGGATTGTCGGTGGGTGCTGATAGAAAGATTCGCACAAACGTACGAGTGAGGTGGGGTTGATGGCCCGGGGGCTGAGCACCGACGAGCTTTCCACGATCCGTGCCGGGCTGGCGGCCGGGCGTAAGCCGCGGGTGCAGTTCACCGAGACGGCCGGGCAGATCGCCGGGCAGATCGGGCAGGTGGTGGCGCTGGAGGATCCGGCGGCCGACGAGTGGGTGGTGGTGCGGTTCGGCAAGGACGAGCTGCCCTTCTCCCCCGGTGACCTGCGGGTCGCGCCGCGCGGGGCGGTGGCGCGCAAGGCCGCGCCCGCACCGGTGGCGCCGCCCGCCCCGGAGTTCGTGATCGACAAGCCGGTTCCGAAGAAGGCGGCGCCGTCCGCTTCCCCGCCGGCTGCGTCATCGGCCCCCGAGTCGCCGGCCGCGCCGGCGCCGCGAAAGACTGGAGAAGTGATGGAGGCAGCGCCGCCGCCCGCGCCCCGCAAGGCGTCCCGGCCGGCCAAGGCGAAACCCGGGCCGGCACTGACCGTGACCCTCGCGTACGGCGAGGGCGAGTGGACGGTGTCCGCGGCCCAGGGGTCGAAGGTGCTCGCGAAACCGTATGTGGTGCGGCCCGCCGAGGCGTTGCGGATGGTGTCGCTGGTCGACGTGCCCGGGGTGCAGGAGGCGGTCGAGCAGATCCTGGCGGCCGAGCGGGCCGAGGCCGAGCAGCAGGCCCAGCGGTTACGGGCCGAGCTCGCCGAGGTGGAGGCGCGGCTGGCCGAGCTCGGCGAGGCGGGCAAGCCGTAGCCGGGGCCTCGCCGGGCGCGGCGGCGGGTGGCCGCGGGGATGACGACGCCGGCCGGGCGCGGCGGCGGGTGGCCGTGGGGATGAGGACACCGGCCGGGGGCGGCGTGCCATGATGGGCGGCCTTATG
Organism: Paractinoplanes rhizophilus; assembly: GCF_042664765.1. Classification (NCBI taxonomy): domain Bacteria; kingdom Bacillati; phylum Actinomycetota; class Actinomycetes; order Micromonosporales; family Micromonosporaceae; genus Paractinoplanes; species Paractinoplanes rhizophilus. The sequence continues at coordinate 251,233 of NZ_JBHTBJ010000007.1, forward strand.
GGGAGAGCTTCGTGGCGGCCGCCGCTGATGTGGCGGTTCATGCTGGTGCTGGCGCGGATCCTGGTGTTTCCGCTGTGCCGGTTGCGGGTGTCCGGGCGGGTGCCCGCCGAGCTGCGGGGGCGGCCGCTGATCCTGGCGGCCAACCACGTCAGCCCGATCGATCCCATCGTGATGACGGCGGCCTGCCACAAGGCCGGGATCGCGCCCCGGTTCATGGCCACCGGCGGGATCTTCGACGCGCCGGTGGCCGGGGCGGCGATGCGCAGGGCCGGGCACATCCGGGTCGACCGGAACACCTCGCACGTGGCCGACGCGCTGCCGACCGCGGTGCAGGCGCTGCGCGAGGGGGCGATGGTGCTGGTCTACCCGGAGGGGCGGATCGGTCTCGACCCGTGGATGTGGCCCGAGCGCGGCAAGACCGGGGTGGCGCGGATGGCCGAGGCGGCGGGCGCGCCGGTGCTGCCGGTGGCGCAGTGGAACACCCACCGGGTGTTGCCGTACACGGCGCCGGTGGGGCTGGGGCGTTCGCTGCTGCGGGCGTTGTGGCGGCGGCCGGTGGTGCACGTACGGTTCGGGGACGCCCCGGTCGACCTGTCCGAGGTGACCGGGACGCCGGGGGCGCGGGCGATGAAGGCGACCCGGCTCATCATGGCGGGCATCGACGACACCCTCGCCCACCTGCGGGCCGGCGAGATGGAGACACCCCGCTTCGTCGACCACACCCGGGCGGTCGACAACTCGCGGGTGCGTCCCCGGCCGGGCCGCACTCTCACCCCGGGCCGGAGCACGGCTCCCCCGCCGGCGGGGTCGCCGCCCGGGACGGGTTCGCCGGCCGTGCGGTCCGCCGACCACCCGGTCTCGCCCGCGGCCGAGGCCGGCCCCGCCTGAGCGCCGGGCGGGGTCGGGAACCGCAAGAGCGCGCCAAGCGGCATCGGCGTCGCTGGTGGGCCGCGCGGCGGAATCGGGCCAGCGGGATACCTCGTTGCGCGAGCCCGGCGCCGGGGCTTGGCTGAACGCCATGTCACCGATCTTCGTGGCGGGCACGGGCCGGTCGGGAACATCGCGGCTCGCCGACATCATCGGCGAGCATCCGCGGATCCACCGCATCCCGATGGAGACCCGGTTCATCGTCGACCCGGGCGGCCTGCGGGACGCGGCCGAGGCCCTGACCACCCGCTACGACCCGATCGTCGGGGAGGACGCCCTGCGGCGGCTGACCGACCTGCTGACCGTGTGGCTGCCCGGCCGGCGCGACGACCGCGGCAAGACCGTCCCCGAGCTGGTCGGCGAGCAACGCTACTGGGACACGGTCGGCGGGCTGTGGCCGCGGCTGATCGCGTACGCGTACGACGAGCCGGGCGGGCGCCGGCGGGTGATCCCGCGGTACTTCGCCGATCGGGGCGAACTGGTCGGCATCCTGCGCGGCGTGGTCGGCGCGTTGTTCGGCGGGGCGGCCGCCGACGCGGGCAAGCCGGCCTGGTGCGAGAAGACGCCGTTCAACCTGCTGTGCATGGATTTCCTGTGGGAGCTCTTCCCGGAGGCGGCCATCGTGCACATCAAGCGCCACCCGGTCGCGGTCGTGGCGTCCCACGTCGAGCAGCCGTGGGCGCCGCCCACCGTCGACGGCGCGCTCGCCTGGGTCAAACCGGTCTACGAGCGCTGGCTCGCCTGGAAGGCCACGGCCGCCCTGACCGGCCGGCGGTACGTGGAGGTGCGCGCCGAGGACCTCGCCGCCGACTGGCCGGGGCAGCGACGGGCGCTGTTCGAGCGGCTCGGGGTCGGCGACCACGTGACCGGCTCGACGTTCGAGGCGCACCGGCTCGGCCATCGTGCCGGCCAGTTCGATCGGCGGACCCGCGAGCACATCGAGCGTGAGCTGGGCGCAATCATCGAGGCCATGGGATATCAGCCGGGATGACCGGGCGCCGCCGGCGAAGTGGCGACGGCGAATGTGGAGCCGCCCGGCGTGGATGGGAGCATGGTCCGCCATGAGAGCCCAAGCGGCGGTCGAGCGCACCGTGACCCTGACAGACGGCCGGCGGGTCGCGGTCCGGGAGGGCGGGGATCTGGACGGCGTACCCGTGCTCTTCCACCACGGCACCCCGGCGTCGCGGCACCAGGCCGGGCTGGTGGAGGTGGCCGCGCGCCGCTGCGGCGTGCGGCTGATCTCGGTGAACCGGCCGGGCTACGGCGCGGCCGCGGACACCGCGCCGAGCCTGGCCTCGGTCGGCGCCGACACGATCGCGGTGGCCGGCGCGGTGGGCGTGGACCGGTTCGCGACGGCGGGACTGTCCGGCGGCGGCCCCTACGCGCTGGCGACCGCGCTGGCCGAGCCGGGGCGGGTGACGGCGGTGGCGGTGGTGGCCGGGATCGGCCCGTGGCGGATCGTCCAGCCGGCCGTGCCGGGCGACCCCGAGCGGGAGCTGCTGACCCTCGCCGACACCGGGCAGGCCGACGCGGCGCTGACCGGGTTCCGGGCGCTCGCCGTCGCCGACCACCGGGGGCTGCTGGAGATCGAGGACGACGAGGCGCTGGTCGACGCGTACCTCGACGGCGCGCCCGCCGACGACCTGCGCTGGCTCGACTCGGAGAAGAAGCGCAGCTGGGCGGCGGACCTGCGGGAGGCGCTGTCGCGCTTCGACGGGTACGCCCGCGACAACGTCGCCTGGGGCGGCGCCTGGGACATCGACCTCACCGCGATCGGCTGCCCGGTCCGGCTGTACTACGGCGACCGGGACCGCCTCGTCCCGCCCGCGCACGGCCGGTGGCTGGCCGACCGGATCCCCGGCGCGGTCGTGGTGCCGCTGCCGGGCGCCGGGCACGGGACGGCCAGTTTCGCCTACTGGGACGAGGTGTTCGAAGGGCTGCGATGAGTGCGGGCCCACCGAACGCGGCCCGCGATGAGCCGGGCCGGCCGGGACGCGGTCATGGTGGGCTTGCGACGTTCCGGTAATCCGGTGGACCGGGCGGGTCGTGATCGGCGATCGTGGGCCGGGTGGAGATGTCCGACGCCGAGCGGCGGGTCTGGAGCCGCCTGCCCGCCGGCTCCGCCGAGGCGATCGCCGGGCTGTCCGGCAGCCAGCTGCAGACGCTTCTGATGCCGGTGATGCGCGAACGCGCCGGCCGCGCGCGGCCGGCGGATCTGCTGCGCCGCTGGCGCGAGGATCGTTTCGTGCGGCCGGCGGCCGCCGACCCGCGGCGGGTGAGCCGGGTCGAGGCGGGTCTGTGGGAGCTGTTGGATCATGACGTGTACGGGGTGCAGCTCTCCCCCGTCACGCCGCTGGGCACCTGTACGGCGGTCTCCCCCACCAGCCAGAACCGGATCGTCAGCGCGACGCGGCCGGTCGAGGTTCTCGCCGACCCCACCAACGCCCTGGCGATCGAGGCCGCCGCCCGCCGCGACCAGCACGACGAGGTGCACGTCGCCGCGTCCCACCAGGTGCTGCGCGCCCAGGTGTTCGGCCCGGGGATGGGCGCGCATTTCCGGCTGTTCGCGCTGGTCTCCTCGGCCCGCGACACCGGTTCCGGCCGCACCGAGACGCGCCTGCTCGACCGGCACCTCGCCTACTGGCACCGGGTCCTCGCCCCGGTCCCCGGCGCCGCCGTGCGGTACACCATCTTCGACAGCCCCGTCCTGCGGGAGCGGCTCGCCGCCATCCCGCGGCTCACGGAGGAGCCCGGCCGGGAACGCGGCCGCGGCTACTACACCGGCGCCGCCCTGCGCATCACCGCCGGCGGCGTCGAGCTCGGCGACGGCGGCTTCACGACGTGGACGGCCCAGCTGCGCACCGACGCGAAGGAGCGCTGCCTGATCTCCTGCATCTCCGTCGAGCGCCTCGCCGCCCTGACCACAGAGCCCCGCCTTCGGTAGAGGTTGTGGGGATCTGTCCGGGGCGTTACGGCACGCGGGACGCGCACGCCCGGAACGCGCGGCGAATCGTCGCGCAGGGCGGAGCGCACACACCCGGGGTGAGCGCCCGGCGCATTGTCGCGGCAGTGGCCGATGGGCGCGCCACGGCCCGGTGTTGCAGGTGGTCGCGTGGGCGCGCCGGGGGCTGTGGCCTTGCGGTTGGGGACTCGCTTGCCCGTACCCGTCATGGGTTTGACCGGAAGCGGCGCCTTGCCTGTACCCGGACGAAACGCCTGTATCCGGAAGGAACGTCAGCGCCGTCAGGCGAGGGTCAGCTCAACCTGGATGTTGCCGCGGGTGGCGTTGGAGTACGGGCACAGCTGGTGGGCGGCGTCGAGCAGCTGCCGGGCGGTGGTCTCGTCGACGCCGCTGATCTCGGCCTCGATGCCGGCCCGCAGCTGGAACCCGCCCTGGCCGTTGGGGCCGACGCCGATGTCGACGGTGACGGCGGTGTCGGTGAGGGTGACCTTCTGCAGGCGGGCGGCGGCCTTGAGGGCGCTGTGGAAGCAGGCCGCGTAGCCGGCGGCGAAGAGCTCCTCGGGGTTGGTGAGGTCGCCGCCGGGGCCGCCCATCTCCTTGGGGACGGCGAGGTCGAGGTCGAGGACGCCGTCGGCGGAGCGGACGTGGCCGTTGCGGCCGTCGCCGGTGGCGGTGGCGGACGCGGTGTAGAGGGCTTGCATGGTGTCGCCTTTCAGGTGGTGATGCGGTTGAGCAGGGTGTGCAGCTGGTGGAACTCGTCGGTGGTGAGGCCGGCGGCGCAGGCGATCTCGCCGGGCAGCGCGGCGAGCTGGTCCTGCAGGGCGAGGCCGGCGGGGGTCGGGTGCACGATGACGGTCCGCTCGTCGGTGGTGCCGCGTTCGCGGCGGATGCGTCCCTGGGCTTCGAGGCGTTTGAGCAGCGGCGACAGGGTGCCGGAGTCGAGGTGCAGGGCGGCGCCGAGGTCGCGGACGGTGGTGGCGCCGCGGTGCCAGAGCACGCGCATGACGAGGTATTGCGGGTAGGTGAGGCCGGCGGCGTCGAGGGCGGGCCGGTAGAGGGCGGTCATGGCGCGGCTGGCGGCGTAGAGCTGGAAGCAGATCATCTGCTCGAGTCCGGTGGTGGCCTCCATGACTCGAATAGTTGCGCGCAATTCGGTTGTGGGCAATTGATGTGGCGATGATCACGACCGCGTGTGAGCATGCTCGGCGTGCCGGAGATCCGATTTGTGAAGCTGTCCCCCGCGGTGCTGACCGCGCTGGTCGAGGGCGACCTGGCGGCCGCGAGCGCGGGCGCGGGCGTCGCGCTGACGCCGTACCTGATGGACGAGCGGTGGTTGTGGGAGATCCGCCTGGCCGACATCGCGCGCGACCCGGCGAGCGCCGACTGGATCGCGCGGGCGGCGGTGGCCGGCGGGGTGGTCGTGGGGCACGGCGGTTTCCACGGGCCACCGGACGCGGACGGGATCGTGGAGGTGGCCTACTCGGTGGATCCGGAGCACCGGCGCAAGGGCTACGCGAAGGCGATGCTGCGGGCGCTGCTCGAGCGGGCCGACGCGGACCCGGCGGTGACGGCGGTGCGGGCCAGCATCCGGCCGGACAACGTGGGGTCACGGGCGACGATCGCGGGCTTCGGCTTCAAGAAGGTCGGCGAGCAGTGGGACCCGGAGGACGGCCTGGAGGACGTGTATCTGCGTCCAGCTGGATGACCAGCGGCCGGTGATCCGAGACCGGCGGGTGCGGGGTGCAGACCTGCACGACCCGGCCGAGGCGGTCACCGCCGCGCGGGTCGGCGAGGATGTGGTCGAGCTGGGCGCGGGGCGACGGGCTGGGAAAGGTGGGCGCCTTGCCGAGCGGTTTCCAGCCGGTGACGGCGCGGACCGGGCCGGTGGGCATGTTGAGGTCGCCGAGCAGCACCCGCGGGCCGGGCATGCGGCGCAGGGCGCGGACGGCGTGGCGCAGTTGCCGCAGGTTCCAGCCGGGGACGAACGACAGGTGGGTGGTGGCGACGGTGAGCCGCCCGCGCGGGGTGTCCAGGACGGCGGCGAGCAGCACCCGGGGCTCGTCCTGGAGCAGCCGGAACCCGTCGGGGCCGGTGTAGACGGGCGAGCGGACCGGCACGGCGGGCAGGGCGGTGATCTGCCAGCGGACCACCGGGTAGCGGCTGACCAGGGCGATGCCGTACAGCGGGTGGACGTTGTCGTCCTCCGACGCCCACGGTTTCCAGGTCTCCCCCGGCGTGCCGGCGACGGCGGCGGCGAAGCGGTGGGTGGGCGCGCCGAGGGCGTCGGCGGCGATCGCGGTGAGGTCGAGCAGGCCGCTGCGGGGCTGGGCCCGGTCGACCTCCTGCAGGCCGAGGATGTCGGCGTCGAGGTCGGCGATCGCGGCGTGCACGCGGTCGGCGTGTACCGTGCCGTCGGACAGCGACCGGCCGTGCAGCAGGTTGAAGGTGGCCAGTCGCACGAGTACCGACCCTAACGAACCGGGAGACGCCGGTGTTCATCAAGTTCCTGTGCTGTTCGATGATCGTGTTCGTGGCCGTCGCGGCGATCGGCCTGTGGTTGCAGAAGGCGAGACGGAAATGAGTGCGGAACTGATCGCGGAGATCGAGCGCCAGGAGCGGGAGCTGGTGTTCGACCGGTTCGACGAGACCGACGCGTGGCGGCTGGGCGCGCTGCTGGTGTCGCTGGCGCAGGGCAAGCCGGTGGCGATCGACATCCGGCGCGGCGCGCAGCAGTTGTTCCACGCGGCGCTGCCCGGCGCGGTGGCCGACAACGACCGGTGGATCGAGCGGAAGGTCCGGGTGGTCGAGCGGTTCGGCGTGTCGTCGTACCTGCACGGCCGGCGGCTCGCGGCGAAGGGCCAGGAGCTGGACGCGGGGATGGGCCTGGACCCGGCCGAGTACGCCGCGCACGGCGGCGCGTTCCCGGTCCGGATCCGCAATGTGGGAATCGTCGCGGTGGTGACCGTGTCGGGCCTCCCGCAGGCCGAGGACCACGCGCTGGTGGTCGAGGCGCTGACCCGGTTGCGCTCTGAGCGATAGGGCCTTCCGGCGGCGGTACGCATCGGGCATCGTCGATCGCCATGAAGCTGCTGATACTGGGTGGGACGGGCTTCGTCGGCCGGGCGCTGGCCGGCGAGGCGGTCGCGCGCGGCGACGACGTGACGGTCTTCAACCGTGGCCGGCGCGGCTCGCCGCCCGGGGTGCGGGTGCTGACCGGCGACCGGCTGGCGCCGGACGGCCTGGCCGCGCTGCAGATCGACCAGCGCTGGGACGCGGTGGTGGACACCTGGGCGGCGGGCGCCGGCGCGGTCGGCCGCGCGGCCCGGTTGCTCTCCGGGCGGGCGGGTCATTACACGTACGTGTCGAGCCGCTCGGTCTACCGGTGGGGCACGCCCGCGCCGCTGACCGAGCAGGCGCCGCTGGCCGACCCGCGCGAGCCCGGGTACGCCGGCGACAAGGTCCGCGGCGAGCACGCGGCGGCGGAGTTCGGCGGGCCGCTGCTGCTGGCCCGGGCCGGGCTGATCCTCGGCCCGCACGAGGACGTCGGCCGGCTGCCGTGGTGGCTGCACCGGCTGGCCCGCGGCGGCCCGACCCTGGCGCCGGGGCCGCGGATCCTGCCGCTGCAGTACATCGACGCCCGCGACCTGGCGATCTTCATCCTGGACGCGGGCCGGTCCGGGCTGTCCGGGGCGTACAACGTGGTCAGCGAGCCCGGGCACACCACGATGGGCGAGCTGCTCGACATCGGCAACCAGGTGACCGGCGGGCGGGCCCAGTTGCGCTGGGTGGATCCCCAGGTCGTCGACCGGTACGGGATCCAGCCGTGGACGCAGCTGCCGATCTGGCTGCCGCCCGGCCCCGACCACGACTTCCTGCACCGCGGCGACGTGTCCAAGGCCCTCGCGGCCGGGCTGCGTCCCCGGCCGGTGTACGACACGGTCGCCGACACCTGGCAGTGGCTGTCGTCGCTGCCCGGGGACGCGCCGCGGCGCACCGATCGCGGCGAGGTCGGCCTGGACGCCGCGCTGGAGGCGAAGGTGCTGGCCGAGCAGTTCCGCTGACCGAGCAGTTCCGCCAGCCGGGCCGCGCCCACGTTGCCACCCGAGATGATCACGCCGGCCCGAGCAGTTCCGCCGGCCGGGCCGCGCCCACGGTGCCGCCCGGGATGATCACGCCGGCCCGAGCAGTTCCGCCAGCCGGGCCGCGCCCACGTTGCCACCCGAGATGATCACGCCGATCCGGGCCGGGAGCGGGCGGACGTGCCCGGCCAGCAGCGCGGCCACGCCGGACGCGCCGGACGGTTCCATGACGAGCTTGAGGCGGTCCACCGCGAAGCGCAGGGCGTCGCGGATCTCGTCGTCGGTGACCAGCACGATCTCGTCGACGAGCCGCTTGTTGATCGAGAAGGTGAGCTCGCCGGGGATGGGGGCGGCCTGCCCGTCGGCGATGGTGCGCGGAACCGGGACGCTGACCCGCTCGCCCGCTTCCAGGGACCGTTTGGTGTCGTCGCCCGCGGCCGGCTCGACGCCGATCACCCGGATGCCGGGCGCTACGCCCTTGGCGGCGGTGGCGCTGCCGGCGATCAGCCCGCCGCCGCCGACCGGCACCACGATCGCATCCAGGCCGGGGACGTCCTCGAGCAGTTCGAGCGCGGCGGTGCCCTGCCCGGCGATCACGTCAGGGTGCTCGTACGGCGGGATCAGGGCGAGGCCCCGCTCGGCGGCGAGGCGCTCGCCGAGCTCCTCGCGGTTGCCGGTGTACCGGTCGTAGGTGACGATCTCGGCGCCGTAGCCGGCCACCGCGTCGAGCTTGGCGGCCGGGGTGTCGGCCGGCATCACGATCACCGCGGTGCTGCCCAGCTCGCGGGCGGCCAGCGCGACGGCCTGGGCGTGGTTGCCGGACGAGTAGGCGGCGATGCCGCGGGCCCGCTGCTCCGGGGTCAGCCGGGCGATCGCGTTGTACGCGCCGCGGAACTTGAACGCCCCGACCCGCTGCAGGTTCTCCGCCTTCAGGTGGATCTCGGCGCCGGTCCGGGCGTCGAGGGTGCGGGAGCGGATCACGGGGGTGCGGTGCGCGGCCCCCATGATCCGCTTCGCGGCGTCGCGGACATCTTGCAGGCTGACAGTCGTTTCGCTCACGCCCCGATGTTAGGCAGCCGTGCGCAGGCCGTGGGCGTCGGTGGCGGCCAGCCGGGTCGCCATCGTGCTGCGGGCGGCGATCTGCGCGGCGTACACGGCGCGGCGGCGGGCGACGCAGCCGTCCTTGGCGGCGCCGGTCTCCTGCTGCTCCATGTGGGTGGCCAGGCCGTCCTTGAGCAGGGCCAGGGCCTCGGTGCGCAGCTGCGAGACCCGCGACTCAGTGACGCCGAGCTCGGCGGCGACCTCCGACAGCGGTCGCTCCTGCAGGAACGAGGCCTCGACGACGAACCGCAGCCGCTGTGGCAGCACGGCGACGGCGTCGTGCAGGTAGCCGATGCGCTCGCGGTGCAGCAGCAGCTCCTCCGGGTTCATCGCGGTCTCGGTGACCATGTCCTCGGCGGTGCCGACGGCGAAGCCCTGCAGCGACAGCACGGCGGCGCGCTGCACGTCCTCGTCGACGGTGGCCAGCTCGGCGACCGCGACGCCGAGCAGCTCGGCCAGCTCGGCCGGGGTCGGGGTGCGGCCCAGCTTGACGGTCAGCTCCTGGCGGGCGACGTCGGCGCGGCGGGCCCGGGCGCGTACCGAGCGGGTCGCCCAGTCCATGCTGCGCAGCTCGTCGAGCAGGGCGCCGCGGACCCGGGCGGCGGCGAACCGGCCGAACGGGATGCCGCGCCCGGCGTCGTACGCCTGGGCGGCGGTGACCAGCGCGGTGTAGCCGGCCGAGGCGAGGTCGTCGCGGTGCACGTGGGGCGGGACCTTGAACAGCATCTCGCGGACCATGTGGCCGACCAGAGCCATGTTCTCGCGGATCAGCGTCTCCTGCTCGCGGGTGACGGTCTTCGTTGCGGCGCTCATGTGCGGTTCCCCCCTGTGTGGTTGCGGGGAGAACTTTTCGGGGCGCCGGGTGCAGCGAACGGTCACGCACAGTTGCCGGCCGGTTGCATCCGGCCGGAGAACCTCAAGAAAGCAGCCAGCCGTTGTCCAGGGCCAGGCGGACGGCTTCGGCGCGGGTGCGGGCGCCGGTCTTGCCGATCGCCGACGACAGGTGGTTGCGCACCGTGCCCTCGGACAGGTGCAGGGCGCGCGCGATGTCGGCGACCGTGCCGCCGTCGCGGGCGGCGCGCAGCACGTCGGACTCCCGTTCGGTCAGCGGCGACTCGCCCTGGGCGAGCGACTGCGCGGCCAGCTCCGGGTCGACCACCCGCAGGCCCTCGTGCACCCGGCGGACCGCGTCGGCGAGCTGCCGGGCCGGGGTGTCCTTGACGACGAACCCGGCCGCGCCGGCCGCCATGGCCTGGCGCAGATAGCCGGCCCGGCCGAACGTGGTGACCATCAGCACGCGTACGGCCGGGAGGTGTTTGTGCAGCTCACGGGCGGCGGCGACGCCGTCGAGGCCGGGCATCTCGACGTCCAGCAGGGCCACGTCGACGTCGTGGTCGCGGGCGGCGGCCAGGACCTCGTCGCCGCGGCCGACCTCGGCGACGACCTTGATGTCGGGCTCGAGGTCGAGCAGGGCCGCCATCGCGCCGCGGACCAGCGCCTGATCGTCGGCGAGCAACAACTTGATCATGTGGGGACCTCCACGCGTACCCGAAAACCCGCCTCGCCCTCGCGGCCACCCGCGGTGAGGTGACCGCCCAGCGCTTCCGCCCGCCGGCGCAGCCCGGCCAGGCCCTGGCCGCCGAACCCGATCTGCCCGTCGAAGACGCCGTCGTCGGTGATCTCCACGCTGGCCGGGGAGATCACCACCGAGGCGTGGCGGGCCTTGCTGTGCCGCACGATGTTGGTGACCGCCTCGCGGATCGTCCACGCGAACAGCTCCCGGTTGCGGCTGGGCACCTCGTCGGCGGCGCCGGGCAGGCTCGCCTCCACGTTCGCGGCGGCCAGCGCCTCCCGGGCGGCGGCGATCTCGCCCGGCAGCGAGATGCCGCGCATCCCCATCGCGGTGGACCGGACGTCGGCGAGGGCGTCGCGGGCCAGGCCTTCGAGGTCGGCGAGCTCCTTGCGGGCCCGGTCCAGGTCGATGTCGAGCAGCCGCTGCGCCAGCTCGGCCTTGACGGTCACCACGGTCAGCGAGTGCCCGAGGATGTCGTGCAGGTCGTTGGCGATGCGGGCCCGCTCGTTCTGCACCGCCAGGCCGGCGATCTCCTGCTGGGCCACCAGCAGCCGGCTCTGCCGCTCGGCGGCCAGCCGGATCCCCCAGGTGGCCAGGGAGCCGAGCAGCACCGCCAGGCCGTAGCCGTTGTCGTCCCAGCCCGGCACGATCGCCGGCAGCGCCTCCGAGACGGCCACCAGCAGCGCCGCGAACGGGATCGCCGCGGTCAGCGGCAGGCTCACCATGGCGAACGCGGCGATGTACACCAGGCAGGTCAGCGCGTGCGCGCCGGCGCCGGGGATCTGCAGGCCGAACAGGGCCAGCATGATCGCGATGCCGATCGTGGCGCGGCGCACGAACGGCCCGGTCCGGACCGGCGAGCGGCGGATCAGGCTCGCCAGCCGGACCATGAGCAGATAGGCGACGCCGAAGGCGACCACGGCGGCCAGGCCGACCGTGCGCCAGAGCATGTCCGGCTGCTTGAGCAGGGCGCTGACGGTCTCGCTGAGGTAGAACAGCCAGACCGCCGCGAAGATCCACCCGTACTTGCGGCCCCAGTCGGGCTCGGTCGCCGGCGCCACCATGGCCATGAACCTATACGCCTCAGACCCGGGCGGTGTCGCGGCGGAACCGCCACATCGCGCCCAGCGCGAACAGCGCCGTCCAGACCACCACGTTCAGGGTGGCCAGCCACAGGTTGCCGTCCTGGACCAGCGGGTAGCGGGCGATCTCGCCGACCCCGTACACCGGGGTGAACTTGGCGATCGTCGCGAACGTGTGGCCGAGGTCGTCGACCGGCACGAACAGCCCGCCGGCGAACGACAGCACGGCCAGCACCGGGCCGAGGATCTGCATCACGTTCTCGCTCGGCAGCAGGTAGCCCATGAACAGGCCGAACGCGGCGAACACCAGCGCGCAGACCCAGGCCAGCAGGCCGCACTCGATCCAGGCGTGCGCCGGCAGCTTCGCCCCCGAGACGCTGCCGACCGCGAACGCCACGGCCACCGACACCAACCCGATGATCATCGCGAGGACGAGCTTCACGGCGATGTAGGCGACCGGCTTGAGCGGGGTCAGCCGCAGCTGCCGGCTCCACCCGGCGGCCCGCTCGATGGAGACCATCGCGCCGCCCGAGGTGGTGGCCAGCATCGCGCCGTAGACCGCCATGCTGACCAGGATGTATCCGGTGACGTTGCCGCCGCCGACGGCCTCCTGCTTGGCGCTGGCGTTCGTGCCGAACAGCAGGAAGAACGCGGCCGGCATGATCAGCGTGAAGATCACGGTGCGGCGGTTGCGCATCATGCGCCGCAGCTCCAGCTTGATCATCCCGAGGGTGAAGCCGCCGAAGCGGGGCAGGTTTCGCGTCGTCGCGGACGCGGACAGCACGGTCATTTCGCAGGCTCCTCGTCCGCGGTCAGGGTCAGGAACGCCTCTTCCAGGTTCCGGGAGGTGATCTCCAGGTCCCGGGCGTCGGTCTCGGTCAGCAGGTGCCGGGCGATCGTGTCGGTGTCGCGCCCGTGCAGGTAGACGGTGTCGCCACGGACCTCGGCGGTGTCGACCCCCGCGATCGCACCCAGCGCGGCCTCGGACGCGCCCGGCAGGGTCGCCCGCACGGTCCGGCCGGACGCGAGGGACTTGACCTCCGCGGCGGTGCCGTCGGCGACGATCCGGCCGCGGCGCACGAAGACCACCCGGTCCGCGTACGCGTCGGCCTCCTCCAGGTAGTGGGTGGCGAAGATGACCGTGCGCCCGCCCTGGGCGTCGCGGCGGATCGCCTGCCAGAAGTCGTGCCGGCCGCCGACGTCCATGCCGGTGGTCGGCTCGTCGAGGATCAGCAGCTCGGGGTCGGGCAGCAGCGCCATCGCGAACCGCAGCCGCTGCTGCTGCCCGCCCGAGCACTTGCCGACCAGCCGCTTGCCGATCTCGGCGATCCCGGCGCGCTCGAGCGCCTCGCCGGCGGCGGACGCGGGCTTGCCGAAGAGCACGGCCGTCAGGCGGACCGTCTCCTCGACCGTGTAGTCCTTGAGCAGCCCGCCGGTCTGCATGACCGCCGAGACCAGGCCGAGCGCGACCGCGTCGTGCGGCTTGCGCCCGTACACCCGCACCGAGCCCTCGGTGGGCTGGGCCAGGCCGAGCAGCATGTCGACGGTGGTGGTCTTGCCGGCGCCGTTCGGGCCGAGCAGGGCCACCACCTCGCCGGGGCGGATCCGCAGGTTGATGCCGTCGACGGCGGTCACGGCGCCGAAGCGCTTGACCACGCCGTCGAGGTCGACGGCCGGTACCGCGGTGCCGGCCGTCATGTCGGGTGAGGCGGTGAGCGTCATGTCCTCATCGTGATCCCGGCCGCGCCCGCGCCGGGAGGCCACGCGTCATCCCACGCCCATGACATCCGTCAGGGGGCGGAGAATGTGGGGATGGAACCCACCCACAGCGCGTTGATCATCGCCGTTCCGGAGGCCGAGCCCGTGGTGGGCCGCCACCGCGAGCGGCTCGACCGGGCCGCGTCCTGGGGGGTGCCCGCGCACATCACGGTCCTGTTCCCGTTCCTGCCGCCCGCCGAGATCGACGAGCACGTGCTGGGGGTGCTGGGCCGCGTCGCCGCCGGAGTGCCGGCGTTCTTCCTGACGCTCGACAAGATCGGCTGGTTCGGCGAGCGGGTGGTCTGGCTCGCGCCCCGCCCCGCCGAGCCGTTCCTGCAGCTCACCGCGGCCGTCACCGCGCGGTTCCCGGCGCTGCGGCCGTACGAGGGCGCCTTCGAGGAGGTGATCCCGCACCTCACGCTGGGCCACGACCACGCGGCCGCCGACCTCGCCGCCGCGGCCGGCGAGGTCGCACCCCGGCTGCCGATCCACGCCCGGGCCGACACGCTGCGCCTGATCACCGGCCGCCGCGAGCCCGGCGAGTCATGGCTGACCCGCGGCCTGTTCCCCCTCGGCTGACGGCGCCTCCGGATAGGCCGACGGCTCCGGCTGCGCCCCGGCCAGGAACTGCTCCACCCGCTCCTTGCGCACTCCGAGCCCGGCCAGCGTGGCCTCCCGCTCCTCCAGCAGCGCGAGCAGGATGTGCCCGGTGCCGACGCCCTGGTCGCCGAGGCGCAGCGCCTCGCGGAACGTCAGCTCCAGCACCTTGCGCGACCCGGCGTCGTAGGGCACCAGGTCGGGCGCCTGCCCGGCCGGCGCGGGCAGGCCCGCCGTGGCCGCGGCGCGCACGGCGCCGAGGTCGAGGCCGTGCGCCCGCAGCGCGCCCGCCCCGAGGCCCCGCGGCACGTCGAGCAGGCCCAGCAGCAGGTGCGCGGGCACGATCTCGGCGTGGCCGGTCGCCTTGGCCTGGTTCATCGACGCGACGACCGCCATCCGCGCCGGGGCGGAGAACCGCTCGAAGCCCTGGTCGCCCTTGGCCACGAAGCGCTTCTGCGCGGCCTGTTTGGTCACGCCCATGCTGCGGCCGATGTCGGTCCAGGACGCGCCGGAGCGGCGGGCCTGGTCGACGAAGTGGCCGATCAGGTGGTCGGCGAGCTCGCCCAGGTGGTCGCCGAGCAGCACCGCGTCCTGCAGCTGTTGCAGCGGCTCGTCGGGCCGGGCCCGGTTGATCGCGCTGATGAGGTCGTCGAGCCGCACCGGCGGCGTGATCTGGTTCGTCATGCCGTCAACTCTAGGTTGACGAAGTGGAATCGTCAACACGCGGTTGACGGGAGCCGGGCCAGCAGCGGCAGCACCCGGCGGCGTGCAGCAGCCGCTCGGTGAGGCTGGTCTTACCGGCGTCGACGTGCGCCAGAATGCCGAGATTGAGCGTAGCCAAGCGCGGCGCCACCGCGGCGCGGCAACCGATTTACCGGCGCTTGTCCGCCTCGCGCCGCCCGCGCTTGCCCAGCGGCGCCTCGGACAGGTCGACGGCCTGCGAGGTCAGGTTCTTGACCGGATAGCCGCGCTCGGCCATCCACGCGGCCGCCTTCGCCTCGGCGCCGGCCGCGATCGCCGGGATCTCGCCCGGCTCGCCGGCCTGGGCCACGAACCGGAACGTGAAGAACGGCCGGGCCGGCAGGTCGTAGGCGAGGTAGCCCTCCGCGGTGTACTGCGTGTTCATGAAGTCGTGCTCGGCCCGCGCCGCCACCAGCTCCGCCATCTGCTGCGCGCTGAGCCCGTCGAAGGCCCCCCGCACGGTCACCCGGATCGTCCGGCTCATCTCCCCGCCCTTCCCGTCGGTTCGTACCGCCGGTCAGTATCCGGTCGCCCGCCCGTCCCCGACACCGATTTCCGCGCCGGACCCGTCGCGGGTCACGGCCGGCCGCTAATCCGCGGCGCGGAAGTCGTCGCCGAGCAGGGCGCGCAGCCGGGCCAGCGCCCGCGCGTTGCGCATCTTCACCACCGACACCGAGACGTCGAGGATCATGGCGACGGTGTCGATGCTGTGGTCCTCGGCGTGCCGCAGCACCAGCACCGCCTGATCCTCGACGCTCAGCCGGGCCAGCACCTCGACCAGCGCGAGGCGCAGCTCCGGCGTGCCGCTCCCCCGGTCGGCGTGGTCCGGCAGCTCGGCCACGACGACCTCGGAGGCGCTGCGCCGCTTGCTCTGGTCGAAGACCAGATTCATCAAGACCCTACGGCTGTACGCCTCCAGGTTCGTGCCGGTGCGCAGGCGCGGCCACGCGGCGTACATCTTGGCGAACGTCTGCTGGGCGAGGTCCTGGGCGAGGTGCCAGTCCCGGCACATCAGATACGCGGTGCGGCGCAGCCGGGTGCCGGCCGACGCCACGAACGCGGTGAACTCGGCGTCGTGGGCCGCCTTGGCGTGCCGGCGGGCCGCAGCCCAGCCGGCCTTCGGTTCGCTGCCGGCGTCCTCGGCGGGTCGCGACGGCGTCACGGTCCCGGTCACCAAGCACCGCCCCCGACCGGCGCGGACTGCGGACAGATGCGGCCGACGATTTCCTGGACGCCGGGCTTGGTCGCGTACTCCCGGCTGAAGGCGGTGAACTGCGCCGGGTCGCGCAGCCGCAGGCGGTACGACTCGGGCAGCGAGTCCGGGCTGACCGAGGCGACGAATTCCGGGCTGTCCGCCCAGAGCGCCGCGAATCTCGGGTAGGCGTCCTCGCGGCTCTCGAAGATCACCGTGGCGACCCGCTCGTCCTCGTGCAACGCCCGGCCGATCGCCGACCGCTGCCGATCGGTCGCCTCGTGGAGAAAGACGGCCGCGTCGGTCGCGCCGGCCGCAACCGGGTCCTTCGAGCATTCCGGCGCCGGCAGCCGCATCGCCGCGGCGACCATCGCGGGCGGGCCGGCCGGCGGCACCGCGCTGTCCGGCAAGGCGACGGCGCCCACGGTGCCGACGCCCGCCACCACGACGGCGGCCACGCCCGCCACGGCCAGCCGCCGCCGGCGGCGGATCCGGCCACCGTGAACCATCGCGGCCTTCGCCATCTCGCCCGGATCGGCGCCGGGGTCGGCACGCACCGCCCGGTCGAACTGCTCCCGCAGGCCCGGTTCCACAACCGCTCTCCTCACGTCCGCACAAGTCTCTGCTTGATAGGACTGAGTGGGCCTGTCGTCAGGTCACACCGGCCGGCCGGCGCCGGTGGATCTCAGGCCGCCGGGACGAAGTGGAACGCCACGCCGGGCGCGCCGGGCAGCTCGGCCAGCCCGTCCACGTCGGTGAACGCGCCGAGCCGGGCCAGCGCGGCCGCGGCGTCGCCGGCGTCGCCGAGCTGCACCCGGATGCCGGCGAAGTCCAGCCACGTCTCGGCGGCCAGCGATGCCGGGCCGAGCCCGTCCAGGTCGCCGGCGGCGGTCACCGCGACCCGGATCCGCGGGCCGTCCTGGTCGAGGACCCGCACCGACACCCGGTCGTAGCGGTGATGCCCGTGATGGTGGACGCTGGCCTCGGCCGGCTCGGCGAACGCCGCGCTCTCGCAGGTCACGCCGCGCATCGCCCGCCAGCTCGGCGCGTCGAGCACCAGCCACTCCACGTCCAGCGCGGCCGGGCTCCCGCCGACCGGCTCGAACGGGATCCGCAGCGTCCAGGTCAGCGCCGGCGGCAAGCCGACGGCCTGGTTGTCGAACAGCAGCCCGTGCCACTCGCCGCCCGCGGCGGGCACGAGATCCCGGGCCTGGAGCCCACCCTCGTCGTCACCCACGGCGGCGAGTCTCCCACAGCGCCCCGCGCTCCAGACCGGCCAGGTGGGCGTTGACCGCCCGGGCCCGCGCCGCGAACGCGCCGAGCTCGACGACCTCGACGCCGGCGGCGGTCAGCAGGGCCACGCCCTCGCAGGTCACGAAGATGTCCGGCTCCCGCCAGGCGATCACCACCCGCGGGATCCGGGCGGCCAGGATCAGGCTGGTGCAGGTGGCGTGCGGCCGGTGGGCGCGCTTGGAGCACGGCTCGAGCGTCGAGTACAGCGTCGCGCCGGACAGGTCGCGGCCGGCCGCGGACAGCAGCGCCGACTCCTCCGCATGCACGAGCGGGTCGGTGTCGCGGGACCAGCCGCGGGAGATCTCCGCGTCGCCGGGCCCGACGATCACCGAGCCGACGGCGAACGCGGTGGCCGAGCGGGGCGATCGGGCGGCGAGACCGACCGCCAGCGTCATCCACCGGGCGTCGTCGGGTGCGTGCATCGCGCCAGACTAGCCAGCAGATCACCGGGGCGTCAGAACAAGGTCAAGGGCTCGACGGGTACGGGCGCCAGCAGCGCCGGCAGGGACGGCACCAGGGCGCGCACCTCGTCGTGGAAACGCCGGGCCAGCTGCGGGGCGTCGGCGTTGTCGGGAGTGTGCACGAACACCGTCGGCGACCGCCCGTCCCGCAGCCACCCGGCGACGACCGGCACCCACTTGTGCCAGCCCGCCGCGGTCTCGGCCGGGTCGTCGCGGCCCAGGTAGCGCACGATCGGCCGGTCGGTCAGCGCCACCGTGCGCAGCGGCATCCGCGGCTTCTTCGTCCACGCGTCGCGTTCGGCCTCGCTGGTCGGCGGGGCCGCGAAGAACGCCGTGGTGTCGAACGGCACCCACTCCGCGCCCGCCTCGGCGAGCACCGCCTCCAGGGCGGCCGGCGCCGCGAAGAACGACGGGTGACGCACCTCCACCGCGTACCGCAAAGACGCCGGAAGCCGGCGCAGAAAGCTGGCCAGAACGTCCAGGTCGCCGGGTCCGAAGGACCCCGGCAGCTGAATCCAGTACGCGTGCGCCCGCGGCCCCAGCGGCTCCATCGCGTGCCAGAAGTCGCGCAGGTCCGCGTCGCCCAGCCGGCCCTGGTGGGTGACGGCCTTCGGCAGCTTCGGCACGAACCGGAACGACGGGCCGGTCTGCTCCGCCCACGACGCCACCGTCTCCCGGGTGGGCGTCGCGTAGAAGGTCGTGTTGCCCTCGACCGCGTCGCACCACCGGGCGTAGGCCCGCAGCCGCTCACCCGCCGGCAGCGCCCGCTCGACGAACCGCCCCTGCCACGACTTGAGCGACCACATCGCGCATCCCACGTGCAGCCGCATCCGGCCAGGCTAGCGGATCAGCTGCCACCGCAGTCCGTGCCAGGCCACCGCCGTGGTGGGTGGGCTGCCGCCGAACGGGTCGCCGTCCGCGGGCCACCGCCCGGTCACCGCGATCGTCGCCGTCCGCGTCGTGTCGCCGTCCCCGAGCAGCGCCGACGTCACACCGGCCGCCGTCAGCACCGTCCGGGTCAGGTCCAGCCGCGGCGCCGGCACTCCCGCCCGCGCAGCTGCCCGGTCCGTGGCCTCGTCGAACGCCCGCCGCGCGGCGAGATCCACCGGCGACGCCAGCATCCGCGCGAGGGCGGCGGCCAGGTCGCGGTCGCCGGGCAGAAGAGAAGCCAGATCGGGTACGCGGGCGGCGCCGTCGGCCGCCGCGTCGAAGGTCGCGACCCACAGCAGCCCGGCGGTCCGGGTGCGCGCCGGCGTCGCGGTGGCGGCCCACACGGCGGCCCGGAACAGCCCGTTGTGCAGCCGGCTGCGCGGGTCGGCGATGAGCCGGTCCAGGGCGTGCCGCGCGATCAGCGCCAGGTCCCGGCCCGCCTCGACCGAGCCCGCGCCCCGCTCGACCTGGTACTCCAGCTTGCCGTCGTCGTCGACCAGCACGACGAACGCGTCCCGGAAGCCGGCCTGCTCGATCTCGCCGAACACTGCCGCCCGCGGTGCGTCCGGCCGCGCGCCGAGGATCCCGCTGGCGATGTCGTCGCGCATCCACCGGTCGTGCCCGGTGACCGCCGGGGCGGGGCCGGTGAACGAGGCCCGCCCGCTGCCCGTTCGGCGCCGGATGCGTGAGTAAGCAGTTTTTGTCAGTATCGACGGTTTCTTTCCCGGCCCGCCCGTTTAACCATGGCCGTGTCGGCGACGTCACTGTCCGTTGCCGGAAAACGACGATGGGAGGCAACGATGCCAGCCAATCGCGCAGTCATCTACCAGGGCCCGGGCCGGGTCGCGATCCAGGAGATCCCCTATCCGACCTACGAGATGAAGGACGGCCCCGGGGTCAACAAGGCCAACATCGGCCGCCGCACCCCGCACGGCGCGATCCTGCGGACCGTGGCGAGCAACATCTGCGGCAGCGACCAGCACATGGTGCGCGGGCGCACCACCGCGCCCGAGGGGCTCGTGCTCGGCCACGAGATCACCGGCGAGGTCATCGACGTCGGGCCGGACGTCGAGTACATCAAGGTCGGCGACGTGTGCTCGGTGCCGTTCAACATCGCCTGCGGGCGGTGCCGCAACTGCAAGGAGGGCAAGACCGGCGTGTGCCTGAACGTCAACCCGGACCGGCCCGGCTCGGCGTACGGGTACGTCGACATGGGCGGCTGGATCGGCGGGCAGGCCGAGTACGTGCTGGTCCCGTACGCGGACTGGAATCTGCTGAAATTCCCGGACCGCGACCAGGCGATGGCGAAGATCCTCGACCTGGCGATGCTCACCGACATCTTCCCCACCGGCTACCACGGCTGCGTCAGCGCCGGGGTGACCACCGGCTCCACCGTCTACATCGCCGGCGCCGGACCGGTCGGGCTGGCCGCGGCCACCTCCGCGTGGCTGCTGGGCGCGGCGGTCGTCATCGTCGGCGACCTCAACGAGGAGCGCCTGGCGCAGGCCCGCAGCTTCGGCTGCGAGACCGTGAACGTCGCCCAGGGCGACCCGGCCGAGCAGGTGCAGCAGATCCTCGGCCGCGACGCCCCGGCGATCGGGCAGCCGCTGGTCGACTCCGCGGTCGACGCGGTCGGCTTTGAGGCCCGCGGGCACGGCGCGGACGCGCAGACCGAGATGCCGGCCACGGTGCTGAACGCGCTGATGGACCTCACCCGCGCGGGCGGCGCCATCGGCGTCCCCGGCCTGTACGTGACCGGCGACCCGGGCGGCGTCGACGAGGCGGCCAAGGTCGGCTCGCTGTCGCTGCGGCTGGGCCTGGGCTGGGCGAAGTCGCACTCGTTCGTGACCGGCCAGTGCCCGGTGATGAAGTACAACCGCAACCTGATGATGGCGATCCTGCACGACCGGGTGCAGATCGCTAAGAACGTCAACGCCGTGCCGATCCCGCTGGACCAGGCCCCGCAGGGCTACCAGGACTTCGACCAGGGCGCCGCGAAGAAGTACGTCCTCGACCCGCACGGCCTGGTGCGGGCCGGCCGGAACTGAGCCGTCACTTCAAGTGGGGCGCCGGTCCGGCGCCCCACGCAGGCGCTCGTTGAGCCGGGCGGCCTGCCGGGTCAGGTGATCGCGTTCGGGCAGGCTGGACGCCGCCCGGGCGGCGTCCGCGTACAGCCGGGCCGCGGTCGGCGCGTCACCCGCCCGCTCGTGCAGGTACGCCGCGGCGGCCGCGTGCCGCGGCAGCGCCGGGTCGAGCTCGGCCAGCGCCGCCAGACCGGCCCGCGGGCCGTCCGCCTCGCCGACCGCGACGGCCCGGTTGAGCCGGGCCACCGGGCTGCCGGTCAGGCGCACCAGCTCGTCGTACCACTCGACGATCTGCACCCAGTCGGTCTCCGCGGCGGTGCGGGCGTCCGCGTGCAGCGCGGCGATGGCGGCCTGCGCCTGGTACTCGCCCAGCCGGTCGCGGGCCAGCGCCGCCTGCAGCACGTCCACCCCCTCGGCGATCATCGCGGTGTCCCACCGGCCGCGGTCCTGCCCGGCGAGCGGCACCAGGCTGCCGTCCGGCCGGGTACGCGCCGGGCGGCGCGCGTGGTGCAGCAGCATCAGCGCCAGCAGGCCGGCCGCTTCCGGGTCGCCCGACATGGCCGCCACCTGGCGGGCGAGCCGGATCGCCTCGGCGGCCAGGTCGACCTCGCCGGAGTAGCCCTCGTTGAACACCAGATACAGCACCCGCAGCACGGTGGCCAGGTCGCCGGGCTGGTTGAACCGCACGCCGGAGACGGTCCGCTTGGCCCGGCTGATCCGCTGCGCCATCGTCGCCTCCGGCACCAGGTACGCCTGCGCGATCTGCCGCGTGGTCAGCCCGCCGACCGCGCGCAGCGTCAGCGCGACCGCCGAGGCCGGCGCCAGCGACGGGTGCGCGCACAGGAAGTACAGCCGCAGCGTGTCGTCCACCGCCGGGGCCGGCCCGGGGGCGACCTCGGCGTGGGCGGCGTCCTCGCGCCGCCGCCGGGACGCCTCGGCGCGGGCGGCGTCGACGAACTTGCGCCACGCCACGGTGATCAGCCAGCCCTGCGGGTCGCGTGGCCGGTCCCGCGGCCACGCCCGCACCGCCTCGATCAGGGCTTCCTGCACGGCGTCCTCGGCCGCCGCGAAGCCGGCCCCGCGGCGCACCAGCACGGCGATCACCGTGGGGGTCAGCTCGCGCAGCAGGACCTCGTCCGCCGTGCTCATTCGGTCGTCCGCCGTGCTCATTCCGTGGTGGGGGCGTGCGAGGTCATCATCGGCCGGATCTCGAGCCACTCGTGGATCGGCCGGCCACCCGCGCCCGGCGCCGCCGACAACTCGGCCGCCAGCTCCAGCGCCCGCTCGTAGCTGTCCACGTCGATCACCATCCAGCCGGCGATCAGGTCCTTGGTCTCCGCGAACGGCCCGTCGGTGACCGGCGGCCGGCCGGCGCCGCCGGAGCGCACGAACGTGCCCTCCGGCGACAGCGACTGGCTGTCCACGAACTCGCCGCCGGCCTGCAGCCGCTTGGCGAAGTCCTCCATGTACCGCATGTGGGCGGACACCTCCTCCGGCGTCCACCGCTCCATCGGCACGTCGTTGACCGGCGCCGGGGCGCCCCGGTAGTGCTTGAGCAACAGGTACTTCATCGCGCGTTCCTCGCTTCGCGTTCGCGGGCCAGTTCCTCGACGGCGCTGGGCAGCGTCGTCTCGAAGTCGATAAGTTTCGCCCACGTCGGGGTCACCACGATGCGCACCATGCCGTCGTACAGCGAACGCACCTCCGCCTCCCACGCGACCCGCTGCTCCGGCGACATCTGGTAGGTGCCGTTCATGGTGAGGAACTCCTCCGGGATGCCGTCGACCACGTCCAGCTCCGCGCGGCCCCGCAGGAGCAGGATCTTCGGCGGGTGCACCTCGGTGTCCATGGTGAGCGCGACCATCGGGTTCGCCCGCAGCGCGTGCAGCTTCGGCGCGTTCTTCGACGTGCACATGACGACCTGGGAACCGTTCCAGGTGAACGCGATCGGGATGGTGCGCGGCGTGCCGTCCTTGGCGACGTACGCCAGCCGGGTCAGATCGCGGCCCAGCAGTTCCCGGCTGTACGGCCGGTCCAGCACCTCAGTGATCTCGTGCGGCTGCATGGTGAGCTCCTCGTGTGTCGTTGCCGATCATTGCTGCTTCCGGGACGGAGCCGGTGACGCTTTCTCGACACACCTCGCCGAAAAGGTTCGGCCTAACGTGTCGGGGTGCCTGCGACCCCCACCAAGGTCTGTCCCCGCTGCCGTGAGTACCGTGACGCGGCGCTGTTCGTCGGCGCGTCGGGCAAGGAACGCAAGAGTTGCCGGCCGTGCCTGGACCGGGCCGCCGAGGCCAACCGCCGGCGGCGCCGGTTGATCGGGGCAGCCGGGGTGCGTGCCGCCAACCTGCGGGAGAAATACGGGATCAGCGTCGAGGAGTACGACGCGCTCCGGGAACGTCAGGGGTACCGGTGCGCGATCTGCAGACGCCACGAGGACGAGTTGCCGGCAACGGCCGCGGGCCGGCCCCGCCGCGACGGCCTGCCGTCGGCCGTCGCGGTGAAGCTCGTCGTCGATCACTGCCACCGCACCCGGCGGGTGCGCGGCCTGCTCTGCGTCGGGTGCAACGCCGCCATCGGCCACTTCCGCGACGACGAGGAGACGCTCCGCTCGGCGATCGCCTATCTCTACCCTACTGATAGGGATACCACATAGCGGACATTATGGTGTATCGGCGTTATGTCCGTTTCTGGATTATTGGATTGCCGGTAACAGTAATCCGATAATTCTGGCGGAAGGTGGCCGGCGTTTGCCTGCTGATTCGCCTCGTCCGAGAGGTCAGGGACGCAGCTGGCGCCGGGACGTGACTCCGAGCTTGGCGAAGATCTTGCTCAAGTGCCATTCGACGGTGCGCGGGCTGATGAACAGGCGGGTGGCGATCTCCGCGTTGGACAGCCCCTCCCGTGCCAGCTTGACGATGTGGGTCTCCTGCTGCGTCAGGGCGCCGGCGCGGTCGTCGGCCCGCTGACGGACGTTCACGCCGAGCCGGTTGGCGGCCAGGGCGGCGAAGGAGTCCATGCCCATGGCGGCGAACATCTCGTACGCCGTCCGCAGCCGGCCCCGGGCATCGTCGCGCCGGCCGGCGTCCCACAGCCATTCGCCGTAATAGAGGTGCGCACGCGCGGCCAGCGGCCGGATCCGGGTGCGGCCGAGACGCTCGATCGCCTCGGCGTACGCGTCCTCCGCCCGCCCGGCCGGGGCCAGCAGGGCCCGGCAGCAAGCCTCCATGCCGAGCGCCCAGTCGGTGCCGCAGGCCCGGGTCGAGGCCGACAAGCGCGCCAGCGCGTCGGCTCCGATCTCGGGCCGGCCGGTGCGGGCGGCCGCGACGATCAGCTCGACCAGCGGGGCGCCGGTCAGCACGCCGGGCTCCAGGCTCGACTGTCTCGTCTGCTCGGCCGCCTTCAGCGCGTGGTCGAAGCGGCCCATGCCGTTGTGGAGCAGCGCCTCCGCCCAGCCGGCGATGGCCGGCGCCAGCCCCTCACCGCGCCGCTGGGCGTCGGCGGTGCTGACCGCGGCCAGGCGAGCGGTCCGGTCCTCGTCTCCCTGCCACGCCGCCAGCAGCAGGGCCATGTAGCGCGGCACCGGGATCCCGGTGCCGTCCGCCACGTCGTCGAGCTCGGTGATCAGCACCGACGCGGCGGACAGGTCACCGGCGAACAGATGCATGAGGATGCGTGTCGTCAACGCCAGCGGCAGCGCGGCGAGTGCTCCGGTCTCGCGCGCCAGGCGGACATAGTTGCCGGTGAGCTCGTCCGCCGCGTCGTCGTCGCAGAGATCGGTGGCGATCGAGCTGGCGAACCACATCCAGCGAAGGCCGTCCTGATTCGACTGCCGCGGATCCCGGAAGGCCGCCAGTGCCTGCCTCATCTTCGGCACTCCGGCGGCGAAGCCCGTGGTGTATCGCACCGCCAGGCCGTCCAGAAGAAGGTCCGACGGCCGTGCCGGTGTCGCACCCGCGGGGGCAGCGACCGCCGCCAGCGCGACGTCGCGCAGCGTCCCGCTGCTGCCGGAGTCGGAGGCGTACCACGCCGCGCGCAGTGCGTCCAGATAGGTGCTGCGGGCCAGGCCGATGTCCAGCGGCTCGAGCCGCGAGGCGGCCTTGAGGAAGAGGCCCGCGGTCTCGCGGCCGCGGTCGACCATGAACGCGATGTCGGAGCGCAGGAGATCGGCGCGGGCCCGGTCGAGCTCGGTCAGATGGTCGGCCTCGGCCAGAGCGAGCAGGCGGATCGCGGCGTCCGGCGTCCCGCCCACGTGTCTCGCCTGCGCAGCGGCGAGCAGCCGTGCCGCCCGCCGGACCGGATTCGGGGTCAGTTCCGCGGCCCGCTCCAGGAACGCTCCGGCGGCCGCGAATCCGCCGCGGGTCTGCGCGCGAGCCGCCGACGTCTGCAACTCTGCCGCCACGTCTTCGTCGGGCCGGGCGGCGGCTTGTGCGCGGTGCCACGCCCGCCGGTCCGGATCGGTGCCGGCCGCGGTCGCCTCGGCGAGCGCGGCGTGGGCCTGACGCCTCTCGTCCTCGCCGGCCGCCTGGTAGACCGCCGAGCGCAGCAGCGGATGGCGGAACCGGACACCGAACCCGAAATCCACGAACTCGGCGGCCGCCCGGGAGGCAGCCAGGTCGTTGTCGGCCCGGACGCCCATCCGGTTCAACGCGCGCCACACCAGCACCGGGTCGCCCACGGGTTCGGCCGCGGCGACCAGCAGCATCGTCCGGGCGATCGCCGGCAGCGCGGCGATCTGCCGCCGGAAGCTCTCCTCGATGCGGCGCGGCAGCGCACCCGGGCTGAGAAAGCCGAAGCCACCTGCCAACTCGGCGGCGGTGAAGCCGCGGGGAAGTTCGGCGAGGGCGAGCGGGTTGCCGTGGCTCTCGGCGATGATGCGGCCGAGCACCTTCTCGTCGACGCGGCCGAGCAGCGTCGAGGCGAGCAACTTCCGCGCGTGTTCGTCGGAGAGGCCGGCGACCAGCAGCTCCGGCAGACCGCTCAATTCGGGCATGTCGTCCGTGTCGGGGTCGCCAGGCACCGCGAAGATCATGGCGATCGACTCGGTTCGCAGGCGCCGGGCCACGAAACCGAGGATCTTGGCCGACTCGCGGTCCAGCCACTGCGCGTCGTCGACGAGGCACACCACCGGCCGGTCGGCGGCGAAGTCCGCGAGAAGACTGAGCACTCCCAGACCAACCATGAAAAGGTCGGGGGCCGCGCCGGCGCTGAGCCCGAACGCGGTGCTCAGCGCCCCGCGCTGCTGGGCCGGCAGCCGATCCAGCCGGTCCAGGGCGGGTGCGCAGATCTGATGCACGCCCGCGAACGCGAGCTCACGTTCGGCCTCCACGCCGGCGGCTTGCACGGTCCGGCAGCTCCCGGCCTGCGCCAGCGTGTAGTCGAGCAGTGCGGTTTTGCCGATGCCCGCTTCGCCGCGAAGCACCAGCGCCCCGCTGGTGCCGGCCCGGGCCGCCGCCAGAATCCGGTCGAGCGCGGCCCGTTCGGCGCCCCGGCCCAGCAGGACGTCTTTGTCCCGTCTTCGCCGGATCAGGGGCGGATGGTGGCCGCGTCGAGAAAACATCGTCGAAACCCTAGCCGGGAACGCCGCCCCCGGTCCGGCACCGTGGCCAACGCCTCTCGCCCGGCGCCGTCACCGAATGGGCCGGCGCCGGTGCAGCTGCCGTCGCGACGTGACGCCGAGCTTGACGAAGATCTTTCCCAGATGCCACTCGACCGTCCGGGGGCTGATGAACAACCGGGCGGCGATCTCGGCGTTGGACAGGCCGTCCTTGACCAGCCGGGCGATCTGGCTCTCCTGGTGGGTGAGCGCGGTGGCGGTGGCGACAGCGCCGCGGCCGCCGACCGCTCCCCCGGCAGCGGCCAGCTCGCCGGCGGCGCGCCGGGCGAAGGCGTGCATGCCCATCGCGGAGAACATCTCATGAGCGGGGCCCAGATATCGACGGGCGTCCGCGCTGCGGCCTTCGCGACGGAGCCACTCGCCGCACAGCAGGTGAGCGCGGGCCAGCTCGCCGCGGATCCGGGTCCGGCCGAGGCGTTCGATCGCTTCGTCGTACCGGTGCTGGGCGCTCTCCCCGTCGCTGAGCAGCGCCCGGCATCGCGCCTCGATGCCACGCGCCCAGTCGGTGCCGGCCGGCTCGGTGGTCTCGCGGAGCCGTTCGAACGCGCCGGCGGCACGGTCCGGGCGCCCGCCACGTACCGCAGCCTCGATCAGCTCGACCAGCGCCTGCCACGGCTCGACACCCATCACCGGCGGCTGCTCGGCGGCCCGTTCCGCGGCGGCGAGCGCGTCGGCGTGGCGGCCGAGGCCGTTGTACAGCACGGCGCCCGCCACACCGGTGATCACCAGGCCGAAGCCCTCGCCGCGCCGCAGGATCTCGGTGGTGGTCGTATCGATCAGCGTGGCGGCGTGCGCCTCCCGGCCCTGCCACGCGGCGAGCAGGAGCGCACCGTACGACGCGAAGGGGATGCCGGTGGCCGCGGTGACCGCCTGGAGCTCCTCGAGCAGGGCCGCGGCCTCGGCCAGCTCGCCGACCAGCACGTGGGCGCCGATCCGCGCGGTGAGCGCCAGCGGGAGGGTCTCCAGGGCGCCGCTCTCGCGGGCGAGCCGCACGTGTCGCTCGGTGTCGAGGGTCCGCTCGTCCCACAGGTTGCCGGCGGTGATCTGCGCCAGCCAGAGCCATCGCAGTTCGGCGGCGGACAGGTCGCGCCGGTCGAACGACGTCACGGCGCGGCGCAGCATCGGCAGGGCGGCGGCGTAGCCCGCGGTGAACCGCGTGGCCAGCCCGTCCAGAAGCAGGTCCACGGCGCGTGGCGGTTCCGGGGCCGGCGGCGCCTCTCGTGCGGCTTGCGCCACGTCCCGTACGGTTACCGCGCCGGCCAGCCCGCCCGCGAACATGGCGGCCAGCAACGCGTCCAGAAACGTCTCCCGGGCCAGCGGTACGCCCAGCGGCACCAGTTGCCGTGCCGCGTCGAGCAACAGCGACGCCGCGTCCCGGCCGCGGTTCTGGGTGAAGGCGATCTGGGCGCCCAGCAGGTCCGCCTGAGCTCGCGGCAGCGGCGGAAGCGGACCGGCCTTCGCCCTCGCCAGCAGCGCGAGCGCCGCCTCGGTCAGGCCCGCGTGGTGCTTGGCCTGCGCTGCCGCCAGTGCACGCTCGCCCCGCCGGACGGGATCCGGGCTCAGCTCGGACGAGCGTTCCAGGAACGCGGCGGCGGCGGCCTGACCGCCGCGGGCCGCCGCGCGGTCGGCGGACCGGTCCAGCTCCGCCGCGACCTCTTCGTCGGGGCCCTCGGCCGCCTGGGCGGCATGCCACGCGTGACGGTCCGGGTCGATCCGCGGATCGGTCGCGAACGCCAGCGCGGCGTGCGCGCGGCGCCGCTCCGGGGCGCCGGCGGCCGCGTAGATCGCCGAACGCAGCAGCGGATGCCGGAACTGCACTCGCGTACCGAACTCG
The DNA here is from genome assembly GCF_042664765.1 of Paractinoplanes rhizophilus. Taxonomy (NCBI): domain Bacteria; kingdom Bacillati; phylum Actinomycetota; class Actinomycetes; order Micromonosporales; family Micromonosporaceae; genus Paractinoplanes; species Paractinoplanes rhizophilus. The sequence continues at coordinate 279,464 of NZ_JBHTBJ010000007.1, forward strand.
ACCAGGCCGTCCGCGCTCGCCGCGGCCTCGACGCCGTGCTCGAGACCGAGCCGCGCCGCCGCTCGCCACACGAGCACGGCGTCGCCGACCGGCTCGGCGGCCGCTACCAGCAGCAGCAACCGCGCATCCGGTGACAGGCGACCGAGCTGCCGCGTGAAGCTCTCCTCGATCCACTTCGGCAGCGCCGCGGCCGGGGAGCCGGCGAATCCGCTGGTCAGCTCGGCCATCGTGAACCCGCGCGGCAGCTCCAGCAGCGCCAGCGGGTTGCCGCGGGTCTCGGCGATCAGCCGGGCGGCGACTCCCTCGTCGATCCGGCCGCTGACTGCCGCGCTGAGCAGTTCATAGGCGTCGTGGTCGGGGAGGCCGGCGACCTCCATCTGGGTCAGGTTGGCCAGCTCCCGGACCGGGTAGGGATCCCGGACCGCGAAGACGAGCGCGACCGACTCCGCGATGAGCCGCCGGGCGGCGAACGTGAGCGCTTGGGCGGACGCGAGATCCAGCCACTGGGCGTCGTCGACGACGCACAGCAACGGCCGGTCCCGGCCCGACTCGGCCAGCAGGCTGAGGACGCCGAGGCCGACCAGGAAACGATCGGGAGGACTGCCGGCGCTGAGCCCGAACGCGGTCCGCAGAGCGTCCCGCTGCGGCGGCGGCAGCCGATCGAGCAGGTCGATCATCGGCATGCACACGACGTGCAGCGCCGCGTAGGCCAGCTCCTTCTCGGCTTCGATTCCCGCGGTACGCACGACGTGGTATTCCACGGCCCGCCCGGTCAGGTAGTCCAACAACGCGGTCTTCCCGGAGCCGGCCTCTCCGTGCACCACCAGTGCACGACTCTCGCCGCCGCGGACGTCGTCGATCAACCGATCGAGGACCTGACATTCAGCGTGCCGGTCACGGAACACCGAAATCACCGCCTGCGCCTCGGCCGAGTAGATCCACTCCGCAGTATCGTGCGCTCGACGATCAAAAGGCACCATGCATCGCCGGGGAACCGGCGACGAAGCCGGCGGGGAATTTTCCGTGGTGGCCCGTCCTTCTATCCGGCGCGGGCACCGTTGACCCGGTGTCCGGGAAGGAAGTTCTGATGGCTCACCAGTCCATCCGTCCGGTCATCAAGCTCCGCAGCACGGCCGGCACGGGCTACACCTATGTCACCCGCAAGAGCCGCCGCAACGATCCCGACCGCATCTCGCTGCGCAAGTACGACCCGGTTCTGCGCCGGCACACCGAGTTCCGCGAAGAGCGATAAGCCCGGCTACGCGCGGCCGTCACCGAAGCGGTGACGGCCGCGAAACTTTTCCGTACGGGCTCACGGGTGGCCGTCGTAGGCGCGGATCTTGTATTCGGTGGTCTCCAGCGCCAGGCTCAGCTCGCGGATCTGCCGCCTGATCCGCTCCTGCTGGTCGAGCATGATGCGGCGGCGTTCCGGGATGGTGCCCGGGCCCTGCTCGGCGAGCCGGATGTAGCGCTTGAGGTCGGTCATGGTCATGCCGGACAGGCGCATCCGGGTGAGGAAGACCAGCCGGCGCAGGTCGGGCGCGGCGTACTCGCGGTATCCGGAGGCGTTGCGCGCGGGCCGCACGAGGCCCTCCTGCTCGTAGTACCGCAGGGTATGCGCCGACAGGCCGACGAGCCGGGCGGCCTCGGCGACGCTCTTGGGCGCGGCGCCGTCGTCGATCGCGGTCTCGTCGAGCAGCTCGTGCAGCGCGTCGATCGCGGACGCGGACGGTCCGTCGCCGGCGGCGAGGATGCGTTCGATCAGCGCTTCGGTGGCCATGACCATCAGCGTACGGCGAGGCGTCGGTGAGGCGTACGGCGATCAGAACGCGCGCACCGCGGCCGGCATCCCCGGGAAGTCCGCCGACTCGCTCACGGTCGCCCATTTCTCGACGTCGCCGAGGGCGCCGCGGTAGGCGCGGGTGAGATTGCGTACGGCCTCGGCGCCGAGCGGGAGCCGCAGCGGCGCGCCGGGGGTGTCGAGCATGTCGCGGATCACCCGGGCGGCGCGGGCCGGGTCGCCCTCCTGGATGCCGTCGGCCCCGGTCATGTTGGCGCGCACGGCGCCGATGGTCTCGTCGTAGGCCGGGCTCGGCGGCGCGGCGGTGAGCACGCCGGCGGCGTTGAAGGCGGTGCGGAAGCGACTGGGCTCGACGATCAGCACGCGGATGCCGAACGGTGCGACCTCGCCGGCCAGCGCCTCCGACCAGCCCTCGAGCGCGAACTTGCCGGCCGAGTAGCTGCCGACGGCCGGGAACGACATCCGCCCGCCCTGGCTGCTCATCTGCACGATCGCCCCGGAGCGGCGCTCCCGCAGGTGGGGCAGCACGGCGCGCACGTAGGCGGCCGGGCCGAACAGGTGCTGCTCGAGCATGGACCGCAGGGCGGCGTCGGTGATCTCTTCGGCGGCGCCGACCTGTCCGGCGCCGGCGTTGTTGACGAGTACGTCGACGCGTCCGAACACGTCCAGCGTCCGCTGCACGACGGCGGCCGCGCCCGCCGTGTCGCGCACATCGTGCTCGACGGCGAGGAGCCGATCGCCGTACCGCGCCTTGAGCCGGTCGAACCGGCCGGCCCGTCGTGCGGTGCCGGTCACCTGCTCGCCGGCCGCGAGGGCCGCCTCGGCCAGCGCCAGGCCGAGGCCCGAGCTCGCGCCCGTGATGATCCATGTCCTGGTCTCGTTCGTCGTGGTCACGGCCCGACGCTAAAGCTTCGAGCGCGCTCGAAGGCAAGCCCCGCGATGGCGGCGAGAGCGGCCCGGTCTCCAGGGGTTCCGGGCGCAGCTCGTTCATGGCGGGGACGGCACCGGGCCTAAATGTCGGCGCTGGGCGGCCGGGTGCCGCTACCGTGCCCCCATGCTGGATGCGCATGAGCGTTTCGTGGCCTCCGGGCCGCTGCGGATCTGGACCGAGCGGATCGGCGATCCCGGGCGGCCCGCCGTCCTGATGATCATGGGGTCGGCCGCGCAGGGGGTCAGTTGTCCCGACGAACTGGTCGGCCGGCTGGTCGAGCGGGGGGTGCAGGTGATCCGGTTCGATCATCGCGACACCGGCCGGTCCAGCGTGGTCGACTTCGACGCGTCTGCCTACACGATCGGGGACATGGCCCGCGACTGCCTGGCGGTGCTCGACGGGTACGGGCTGGGCTGCGCCCACGTGGCGGGGGCTTCGCTGGGCGGCGTGATCGCGCAGTGGCTGGCGGTGCACGCGCCGGCCCGGGTCCGGTCGCTGACCGTCATGTCCAGCACGCCGATGGGCCACGATCCGCGTCCGGCGGTGCGGCGGGCGCAGGCCGGGGAGCCGGCAGACCCGGATGACCTGCCGCCGCCATCGCCGGCGTTCCTCGCGCATCTTGCCCTCGGGCTGCCGCCCGGAGTGGAGTCCGATGTGGCCCTGTTCCGGGTGTTCAACGGGCCGGTGCGGCCGTTCGACGAGCCGGCCGCCCGGGCGATGCTGGAGCTGGCGCTGTCGCGGGCCACCGACCCGGCGGCCGCGGCCAACCACGACCGGGCCGCGTACCGCGAGGATCCCAGCCTGCTCGCCTCGCTGTCGTCGATCACCGCGCCGGTCTCGATCGTGCACGGCGACCAGGATCCGGTGTTCCCGCTCGGGCACGGCGAGGCCCTGGCCGCCGCGATCCCGGGCGCGGTGCTGCACGTCGTGCCCGGGATGGGTCATGTGTGGACCTCGCCCGGCCTGCCCGGGCAGGTCGCCGACCTGATCCGCTTGTGAGCCGCCCGGACGCCCGGCCAGCAGGCACAAATAAGCGTTGCTTAAACGTCGGCAAGAAGAATTAACTGGACCTGGTCGCCGACGGCGAGCACGGTAGGACGCATGCTTTACGTCCCCGTGATCACCCCGTTCGACGACCAGGGCGAGGTGGCCTGGCGGTCGCTGGAGGCCCTGGCCCACGAGCTGCTCACCGACGGCGCGACCGGCCTGGTGGCGCTCGGCACCACCGCCGAGCCGGGCTCGCTGACCACGGCCGAGCGCCGCGATGTGCTGGACCTGCTGGCCGCGGTGTGCCGCGAGCACGGTGCGCCGCTGATCGTCGGCGCCAACGACCCCGACCAGCTGCGCGTGCTCGCCGACCGGCCGGCCGTCACCGGCGCGCTGAGCCTGGTGCCGCCGTTCCTGCGGCCCGGCCCGGAGGGTGTGCGGGCGCACTTCGAGCACCTGGCCGCCCTGTCCCCGGTGCCGCTGGTCGTCTACCACGTGCCCTACCGCACCGCCCAGCCGTTGCCGGCGGCGGCGCTGCACCGGCTGGCCGCGATCCCGAACGTCACCGCGATCAAGCTCGCGCCCGGCGCGATCGACGCCGACGTGGTCGCGTTCCTCGCGTCGCCGCCGCCCGATCTCACCATCCTGGCCGGCGACGACGTCCTGCTCTCCCCGCTGCTCGCGATGGGCGCGCACGGCGGCATCCTCGCCTGCGCGCACGTCGACACCGCGTCCTATGCGCGCCTGATCGCCGCCTGGCGGCAGGGCGACCTCGCCGCAGCCCGCGCGCTGGGCCACCGGCTGGCCACTCTGTCGGCCGCCCTGTTCGCCGAGCCCAACCCCACGGTCATCAAGGCCGTCCTGCACGCCGACGGTCGCATCCCCACCGCGAACGTCCGCCGCCCGCTGGTGAAGGCGGCTACACCGGCCGCATTTCCAGGAAGACGATCCCCGGATTGGGCAGCGCGAACACCAGTTCCTCCCCGGGCGTGACCCGCCGCGCCGGCTGCGCCTCCCGCAGCACGTCCCGGGCCTTGAGCGCGGCCCACTCGGCGTCGCTGGGCCAGGTGCCGTCCCAGCGGAGGTTCCCGTGGTCGGCGTCGACGCGCCACACCCGCAACGTGTGCGGGCCCGCCAGCTGCGGCGCGAACCGCACCAGCCGGGCCAGCGCGGCTTCGCCGGCGCTGCGGCTGTGGTCGAGGGTGCTGTTCCACAGCAGCAGCCCGATCCCGCCGTCGTCGTAGCCGGAGGCCCATGCTTCGACCAGGCTGCCGGCGCCGTCGCCGGACAGCGACACCGGCAACTCGGCCGGCCCCAGTTTCTGCGCCAGCCACAGCGCCCAGAACTTCGGCTTGGCCAGGTTCCCGACGGTCAGCAGCCCGAAGCCGCCGTGCATCAGCCGCTGCGGGCGGCCCAGCTCCTCGAAGTGGTCGGACGCGACCCACGGCGCCAGCGCGGCGACCCGGCCGGCCGCCGATCGCATGCCTTTGAGCAGGAAAGCGGCCGCGAACACCGAGTCGTTGATGGTGCTGCCGTGGGTGGCGGTGACGCCCCATTCGGTCCACAGGATCGGGCGCCCGGCGGCCCACGGCCGCAGGTCCAGCGGCACGGTCCCGTACACGTGGGTGGACAGAAAATCCACCGGGGCGTCGACCTTGAGCTGGTCGTCGATCCACCCGACCGCCGCGGTGGCCGGCCCGCCCACGGCGAGGGCCGGGTCCACCGACTTCACCGCCGCCGCCGTGGACGCGTAGAGCCGCCAGTACTGCTCGGGCGTGCCGGACCAGAACACCGACAGGTTCGGCTCGTTCCACACCTCGAACCGCCACCGCTCGCGCAGCTCGTCCAGGCCGTACCGGTCGGCGAGGTGCGCGGTGACGGCCCGGATCAGCTCGTACCACAGGTCCCAGTCCTTCGGCGGGGAGATGATCCCCTCGTACGCGAAAACCGTCCGCGTCGGGTCGGCCGCCAGGTCCCGCGGCATGTACCCGAACTCGACGACCGGGGTCATCCCCAGCTCCCGGACCGTGTCGTACACCCGGTCCACCGTGCCGAAGTCGTACGTGCCGTCGCGGTAGACGTCGGCGAGGATCCCGTGGGCGCGCACCGTGCGCACGCCGAGCTCGTCGTGGACCCGGCGCAGCGCCTCCCGCAGCTCGTCGCCGATGACCCGGCCGCCGGTCGTGTCCGGGCACAGCAGGTGGCTGAGATGCTCGGAGCCCACCATCTCCTGCCACACCCGGTGCAGCGGCCCGGCCGGCGACCCGCCGACCTTGACCGTGACTGTTGCCGGGCCGGCGCCCGGCGAGCCGGAGTCGGGCGCGGTGGAAACAGGCGCGGTGGGGACGGGCGCGGACAGCGGCCCGATCGCGTTCACCGTCGCCAGCGCCGCGACGGCGTACCAGCCGCCGCGGCCGTCGGTGGTGTCCGCGTACGGCCCGTGCGGGACCGCCAGCACGTCACCGCCCCCGTGGTCGACCACCTGGAACGGGCCGGATTCGGTGGCGCCGCGGTGCACCGCGTACCCGATGGCGCCCTCGACCAGTTCCCACGTCACGGTCACCTGCCCGCGCCCGGCCGTCGCGGTCACCCCGGCCGGCGCGGGCAGGTCGGCGGCGACCGGTGTGCCCGGCGTGCGGTCCTGGGCGCCGCCGGCGCCCATCAGCTCCGCCCACCGGGCCCGGGCCTGCTCCTCGATCGTCATCCGCGTCCCCCGCTCGTCGATTCCCGCTGGATCGTCATCGGCCCACGCCGACCAGCTGCGGCAGCGGCTGCCGGGCCGGCACGTTGAACGTCTCGGCGGCCAGCAGCGGCCGCACGGCTCGTTCGAACGAGGGTGTCACGAAGGCCCGCTTCAGCACGTCGTGCGCGGCCACGTTCCCGATCGCGCCCATGATCATCGACTGGTCGAGGGACAGGTACCGCTTGGCCACGGTCTTGCTGCGCACCGCCACCGCGTCGTAGAAGCCGCCCGGCCCGTACGCGTCGAAATTGCTCTTGATCCTGGAAAGGTTGCGCAGGGCCGCGTGCCGCGCGTAGGGCAGGGCGAGGAACGCGGCGTGCGGGGTCACCACACCGTCGCCGTAGACGGCGGGCGGACCGGCCGGCCGGCAGTCACCGAACCCGGCGTCGTACTTGCCGCCCTGCACGTCGGAGGGGTAACCGTCGGTGTCCATGCCCATCGCGTCGACGCCCCACGCGGAGTAGCCGCCGAACGGGTTCGACGCCGGGGAGAACCCCCAGTAGGCGTAGCGGGCGTCGTCGAGGCCGTGCTCGATCTGCGCCGCCACGGTCGCCGGGTGGTTGCGGCCCCAGCTGTTCGGCCCCCACTGGGCCTCGGGGACGAACAGGTCGGGCATGAGCGCCTCGAACATGTCGCCGCCCCAGCTCGGCACGAACGTGATGCCCCGGTACCGGTAGGAGCCCTCGTAGACCGGCACGCCGAGGTGGGTGGCGGTGAAGCCGTGCGGCTGCATTTCCTGCCACGAGTAGTCGCAGTTGTCGGGCAGGGTGCGCATCGTGCTGTAGTACGCGGCGGGCGGGATCTGCCCGGCGGCGATGCCCAGGTAGGTGGCGATCCGCGGCTCGGTGACGGTGATGTCGTAGTGGTTGCAGGTGAACCAGACGCCCTTGGCCTCGTCGGCGACCGAGCAGCCGGGCGGCGGGGTGTCCCAGAAGCCGCCGCGGATCAGTCCGCGGGTGCCGGCTGGGGTCTGCGCGGCCGGGTTGTAGTAGTAGCCGAAGTTCATCGCGGACCGGATCCGGGCGGCCTTCGCGCGCAGTGCCGGCATGGCGCCCTCGACCACCCGCAGTGCCGCCGCGAGCCAGCCGTTGTCCACGCTGGACAGGAACGGCGTCACCGTCGACCCGTCCTCGGGCCACACCGTCACCACGTCGCCGGTGCGCGGGTCGTACCAGTTGTAGAACATGCCCGATGCTTCGTGGTGTTTCAGGGTGCTGAGTGTGTTCAGGGTTCGCGCGACCCGCGCCGTCGCCTCGCGCCCGGTGATCAAGCCGAGGTCGCGCGCGACGACGGCCGACCACATCGAGCCGCCGATGTTCGTCGGGGACGTATAGGCCGACGCCACGGACAAGTCGCCGGAAATGTTGTCGGCGACCAGGCCGGTCGCCGGGTCGGTCATCGCGGTCAGGGACCGCCAGGTGTCGCGCGCGTAGGCGCGTAGCGGATCCGTGCCGGCGCCGGCGAGCGAGCCGAGCACGAGTACGGATGCGAGCACAGAGCCGAGCAGACGTCTCACCACGGGTACACACCCCTCACTTGAGACCGGTCGTGGCGATGCCGCGCAGGAACTGCCGCTGCAGCACCAGGAAGACGATGAGGACGGGCAGCACTACCACCACGGCGCCGGCCAGCAGCAGCCCGAAGTAGATGCGGTTCTGCCCGATGCTGTAGAGCGCGAGCGCGACGGGCAGCGTGTACATGTCGCTGGTGGTGGCCACCACCAGCGGCCACAGAAAGTTGTTCCACGACGCCAGAAAGGTGAGGATCCCCAGCGTGGCGAGGGCCGGCTTGCACAGCGGCAGCACGATCCGCCAGAAGATCCGCCACTCGCCGGCCCCGTCCACGCGGGCCGCCTCGATCAGGTCGTCGGGGATCGACAGCAGGAACTGCCGCATCAGGAACACCCCGAACGGCCCGGCCAGGAACGGCAACACCAGTCCCGCGTACGAGTTGGCCAGCCCCATGTTGCTGACCAGCACGAACTGCGGCACGAACGTCACCATGCCGGGCACCATCAGCATGCCGAGCACAGTCAGGAACAACGCCTTGCGGCCCGGAAAGTTGAGTTTGGCCAGGGCGTAGCCGAGCAGCGAACAGAACAGCAAGTTTCCCAGCGTGACGAGCACCGCGACGATCGCCGAGTTCAGGAAATATCGCGGGAAGTCGAGCCGGGCGAACAGGTCGTGGTAATGCGTGAGGGTCCACTGCTGCGGCCACCACGTCGGCGGGTCCGCCCGGATCTCCCCTTCCGGTTTGAACGAGGACAGCAGCATCCACAGGAACGGCCCGACCACGACCAGCAGCCCGCCGAACAGCAGCGTGTACAGCACCACCCGGGCGATCACATCGCGCCTAGTCAGCATCGCGGGCCCCCAGCAGCCGGAACTGCAGCACCGACAGTGCCACGATCGCGACGAACAACACGTAGGCCGCCGCGGCCGCGTAGCCGTAGTTGCCGAAACCGAACTGGTTGTAGATGTGGTACGACACCGACAGGGTCGACGACAGCGGCCCGCCCTGGGTCATCACCAGCGGCTCCTCGAACACTTGCAGGTAGCCGATGCCGGTGATGACCGCGCCGAACAGCAGCGCCGGGCGCATCAGCGGCAGCGTCACGTGCCGGAACTGCTGCCAGCGGCCCGCGCCGTCCAGCGTCGCCGCCTCGTACAGGTGCACCGGGATGCCCTGCAGGGCGGCGAGGAAGATCACCATGAGCGATCCGAAGTTCCGCCAGACGGCCATCACGATGATCGACGGCAGCGACGTGTGCGGATCGCCGAGCCAGTTCGGCCCGGCGATGCCGACCTGGGCGAGCAGGTTGTTGACCAGCCCGGCGCCCGGGTCGAGCAGGAACCGCCATACCACCGCGATCGCCACGATGCTGGTGACGACCGGCAGGTAGAAACCGACCCGGAACAGGCCGCGCAGCCGGATCAGCCCGGAGTTCAGCGCGTTCGCCGCCGCCATCGCCGCGATCACCGTCAACGGCACGCCGGCCACCACGAACACGGCCGTGTTCACCGCGGCCCGCTGGAACAGCGCGTCGGAGAAAAGTTTCGTGTAGTTGTCCACCCCGACGAAGTTCACGGCGAACGGGTGCCGCAGGTCGGTGTCGCGCAGGTCGGTCACGCTCATCAGCAGCGACGCCACCACCGGCAGCAGCGCGAACACCACGAACAGGACGGTGAACGGCGCCGCGAACGACCAGCCGGTCACCGCCCGGCGCCATTTCCGCTTCCTTTTCTCGCCGGTGGCGGCGGGCCGGCCGGTCGCGGTGACCGCGGCCGTGGTCACGACGGCCACGTCAGACCCCGGTGCCGATCGTGTCGGCCTGCTGCTGCACCGCCTTCAGCGCGGCGCCCGGGTCCGCCCCGCCGACGCACACCTTCTCCACCTCGGTGTCGAACACCGCGGCGACCTGGTCCCACGTCGGATACGCCGGCGGCGCCTTCGCCGACTTCAGCTGCTCGCCGAACACCTGCAGGATCTTGTCGCCGGTCAGCGCCGGATCGGTCCACGCCGACTGCACGGCGGGCAGGTCGCTGACCGTCTGATACCACTTCACCTGCACCTCGGGCCGGCTCAGCCAGGCGATGAACTTCCACGCCGCGTCCCGGTTCTTCGCGTCCTTGAACACGGCCAGGTTGCTGCCGCCGATGAACGACGTCGACGACTTGCCGGTCGGCATCGGCGCCACCGTGAAGTCCTTGCCGCCCTGGTCCTTCAGAATCCCGACGTGCCACGGCCCGGACATGAACGCGCCGATCTGCCCCCTGACGAAGGCCGGCTCGAGCGCGCCCTGCGGCAGGTCCTTCGGCGACAGCCCGCCGGTGAAGAACGACTGGTAATACCGCAGCGCCTCGGTCATCTCCGGGGTGTCGAACGTGTACTTCCCGCCGGCCGCGATGTCCGCGCCGTTCGACCAGCCGAACGGCAGCACCGACTGCCAGCTGCCGGTCTTGCCGGGCTGGATGAAGAAGCCCCATTTCGCGCCCGCCTTGGCCTGCATCGCCTTGGCCATCGCGGTCAGGTCGTCCCACGTCTTCGGCCCGTCCGGGAACCCGGCCTTGGCGGCCAGGTCGGTGCGGTAGTAGATGCCGCGCGTCTCCACGTACCAGGGCACCCCGTAGGACGTGCCGGCCACGACGGTCGTGTCCCACGCGCCCGGGAAGAAAGTTTCCTTCTGGAACAGGTCGCCCGGCGTCGGGTCCAGCGCCCCGGTCTTCGCCAGCCCGCCCTCCATCGTGGTGCCGATCATCGACACGTCCGGCGTCTGCTTCGCCGCGATCGCCGCCGACAGTTTCTGGCCCGCGGACTCCCACGGCACCGCCGTCACCGTCACCTTCGCATCCGGGTTCTCGGTGCTGAACGCCTTCGCGAACGCGGCGAGCTTCTCCCCCTCCGTGCCCATCGCCCAGACGGTGATCTCCCCGCTCGCCTTGCCCTCGCCGACCGCCTTGGCGGTCTCGTTGCCTCCGCTCGAGTCGCGACCGCAGCCGGCCGCGACGCTCAACGCCAGCGCCGCACAAGCGGCCGCGGCGACGAATCGTTGCCTCATCGGTGAACCTCCGGGCAGTGGGTTCCGCAGCTGGTCCGGACGACCAGCCGGGTAGGCAGGATCCGCCGCCGGGCCGCGGCGGAGTCGTTGCTCTCGGTGATGCGCCGGTTCAGCCACCGGGCGGCGGTCGCGCCCAGTTCCCGCATCGGCTGACGCACCGTGGTCAGCCCCGCGAACTGCGCCGCCATCAGGTCGTCCCAGCCCGTCACCGTCTGCCGCGGCCGTTCGAGCAGCACCCCCAGCGCCAGCTCGTCGTTGGCGCAGATCACCGCTTGCGCTCGATCGCCCAACTCACCCGCCGCGGCCCGTCCCGCTTCGATATCAAGACCAGTTATCCGTACGAGGTGAGCAGGCGCCGCCCCCGCCCGCGCCAGCCCCGCCCGCACCCCGGCCCAGCGCCCCCGCACATCCGGCGACCCGTCCGGATCCCCCAGGAACACGAACCGCTCGTGACCGTGCGCCAGCAGATGCGCCACCAGCGCCTCGGCGGTCCTGCGGTTCTCCGCCCGCACCGTGTCCACCCCGCGCACCGGATCCCGCGCCAGCAGCACCATCGGCAACCCGGTCGCCGCGAGCTTGCCGATCACCTCGTCGCTGACCGTCTTCCCCATCACGGTCAGCCCGTCCACCCGCGACGCCATGTCCCGCACCGCCGCCTCCGCGTCGGCCCGGCCGCCGGTCGTCAGGATCAGCACACTGCTGCCGAACCCCGCGGCCGCCGCCTCGTACCCCAGCACCACTTCCGCGTAGTACGGCCCCACCAGATCGGGGAACACGATCCCGTTCGCCGCGTGCCGCCCCTCGGCGAGCGACCGCCCCAGCCGGCTCGGCGTGAACTGCAACTCCCGCGCCGCCGCCAGCACCCGCTCCCGCGTCTGCTCGGTGACCAGCTCCGACCCGCGCAGCGCCCGCGACACCGTGGCGATGGACACCCCCGCAGCCTGGGCGACCTGATAGATGGTCGCCCGTGAAAGCGCTTTCATCGCCATGGCCGGACCGTAACCCGCCCGCAAACACCCCGAAACTCGAGCGATTCACGGATTCACCATCAGCAATTTCCCCCAAACCGCACCGGCGGTGCGCGCACGGCGACCCCTGCCCGGTGACGACGCTCGCGCACCCGATCGGCTTCGATGTGGCGCCCGGTGGACCGAGAATGCGGCAGCGCAGGCCAACCGCTCGCAGGCCGCCTACATCGCGTCCCAGGCCTCGCCGTCGAGCACGGTCACCGACGTCCACGCGGCAGCGTCCCGCCCGCGAACGCCCCGGACGACGCCCTCACTCTCGCCGGGCGTTGCCGTTCGCCGGTCCCCTAACGGCTACGGGAACCATGGCGATCCGCCCGATCGGTCGCCTCTTGCCGGCCGGTCGACCCCCTTGCCACTTGTCGGCCACGGGCCCGGCCTGTCGTGGTCAATCGCCGGCCGGCCGGTAGCGGGGCCGGCCGCCCGGTAGCGGGCTCGGCCGGTCGGGAGCTCGGCGGGCTCGTCGAGGGCGGGCTGGTGCCAGCGTGCGGCGCCCGAGCGGTGAGGTGCCGCTGCCGGAGTCAGGGGTGGCCGGGACCAGCGTGCGGCGCCCTCCCGGAGGCGCGCTGCTGCCTAAGTCAGGGGTGGCCCGGGCCGGGACGGGCGCCGCGCTGCTGCCGGAGTCAGGGGTGGCCGGGGCCGGCGGGGCGCCATCCCCGGGCCCGGCCGCGGCGGACGATCAGGGCGGCGGCGGCCAGCAGCAGGACCAGGCCGGCGCCGATGGCGGCGAACCACAAGGCCATCTGCTGGGAATGCGCGCGCCGGGCGGCCAGAGCCGCGACCGCGGGGTCGTCGGGGTGCATCACCGGCGGCGCCGCCGCGTTGCGGGTGTCGGGGCCGAGCGCCTCGGTGATGGCGCGGTAGGGGTTGAGCAGGCCGGCGCCGTACTCCTGGGAGCCGCCGGGTGCCGGGTCGGCGGTGGCTTGCAGCCGCTGCAGGACCTGGGCCGGGGTGAGCCCGGGGAAACGCTCGAGCATCAGCGCGACCGTGGCCGTCACGAACGGGGTGGAGAAGCTGGTGCCCTGGTCAGTGACGTGCCCGGACCCGCGGGCCGCGGCCGTGACGCCCTGCCCGTAGGCGACCAGGTCGACGTAGTCGCCCTTCTGCGAGAAGTCGGCGCGGGTGCCGTCGAGGGTGACCGCGCCGACGCCGATCACCCCCTCGAAGTCGGCGGGATAGGGGGTGTCGCCCTCCGACTGGTCGGCGCCGTTGTTGCCGGCGGCCGCGACCACGACGACGCCGGCGTCGAGCGCGCGGCGCACCGCGGCGGCCACCTCGGCGTTGTCGGCGGTCATCACCAGCGAGAGGTTGATCACCTGGGCGTCGCCCTGGTCGACGGCCCAGTCGATCGCCTGGGCGAACTGGCGGGGCGTGCCGCGGTCGCCGACCGCCTTGCCGTCGATCTCCTTCTGCTCGCTGATCCGCACCGGGACGATCGTCGCGCCGGGCGCCAGGCCCTGGAAACCGGTGTCGGCGGCGGGCCGGGCGGCGATGATGCTGGCCACCTCGGTGCCGTGGCCGACGCAGTCCTGATCGCCGGCGCCGCCGCCGTGCAGGAAGTCGGCGCCGCGCTCGACGGTGGCCCGCAGCTGCGGATGGGTGGCGTCCACACCGGAGTCGATGACCGCGACCCGCACCCCCTTGCCGGTGGCGAGCGGGGCCAGCCGCTCCGGCGCATACACCTCGTCCTCCGGCGGGGTGCCCTTGAACACCTGCGCCTTGGGCGGCGCCTGCTCGCACTCCGCCGCCCGGGCCGGGGCGGGCGCGACCAGCACGGCGCACACCGCCACCGCCGCGGCCGCCAGGCGACGCCACAGCATCGGATCACACCCCCGTCTCAACGATTCGGATGGATGGTACCGAGGGGGTGCGACAGTTCCGCCCACGGCGTCGTCATCCGAGCGCCTCCTCCGCCCACCGCACCACGACCTCCAGGATCGGCGCCCGCCCCGCGAACACCCCCGCGAGATCACGCCGGTCGTAGGCGGCTTTGGTCGCCGGAGCTTGCACCGCCGACAGCACCATCCGCGGGGCGAGCCAGAAGTACTTGGCCGCACCGGTCACCCTGATCGCCCGGCGCGCGACCGCCTCGGGGACCGCCCCGTCCAGGCCCCGGACGTACCCGCCGGCCACCGCATCCAGCACCGGCGACAGCAGTCCGATGTCGACCAGCCCGTCCCAGAACGTGTCGAGGGCCAGGTTGGCCGCGTCCTCCCCGATCGGGCCCGGCCCCACGAACGCCCAGTCGAGCAACACCGGACCACGCCGCGTCACGACCAGGTTCATCGGCCACACATCGTGGTGGCACAACGTACGCGGAAAGTCATCGGCGGCCGCGAGCAGATCGTGCCGCCGCTCCCACACCCGGCGCAGGCCGTCGCGCAGCGACGCCGGCCACGCCGCCGCCGCGACCGGATGACCCCAGTCCAGCAGGTCCGGATCGACCGGCTGGGCGAGCGTGTAGTCCCGCAGGAAGTCCCGCGCCAGCCACGGATACGCCGGCGGCTCACCCAGCCACCCCGCGTGCCCGGCCCCGAGCCGATACCCGACGTCCCCGAGCGACTCGGCCGACAGGCCGACCGGCGCCGCGCTGCCGGCGTCCTGCAACCACATCGCCGCCGACCCGTCCGGCAGGTCCTCCACCGCTTCCAGCGAAGGCCCCGGCAGCAGCGGGAACGCCGTCGAGGCCAGGCCCGACCCGTACGCGAAGATCTCCCGGCGCCAGAAGTTGAAGTGCCCCGGATCGGTGCTCGCGGAAAGGTGTCCGGCCGCGCCCGCCCGCCGCGGCGTCGCCACCTTCAGGATCGCGGTGTCGTGGTCGCGGCGCACCCGCCACACCCCGCCGGTGACCTCGTTCGCCGTGCTGTGGGTGAGCTCGGTGGCCACCCAGCCCGGCCGGAGCAACTGGTCCACACCGGCAGCCTAACCGACCACAAAAGAAGGCTGGACAACTTTTGTTTTCGGTGGGAGAGTCGGACCCATGCACGACATCGCCGTCATCGAGGACCCCGCCGCCGCCGAGGTCTCCCTCGACCCCATCCGCAGCCGGCTCCTCGCCGAGCTCGCCCAGCCCGGCAGCGCCACCATGCTCGCCGGCAAAATCGGCCTCCCCCGGCAGAAAGTCAACTACCACCTGCGCACCCTCGAACACCACGGCCTCATCCACCTCGTCGAGGAACGCCGCAAAGGCAACGTCACCGAACGCATGCTGCAAGCCACCGCCGCCTCGTACGTCATCTCCCCCGCCGCCATGGCCGCCGTCGCCCCCGACCCCGGCCGCGCCCCCGACCGCCTCTCCGCCCGCTGGCTGCTCGCCCTCGCCGGCCGCCTCGTCCGCGACGTCGGCACCCTCATCACCAGCGCCACCCAGGCGAAACAACGCGTGGCAACTTTCGCGCTCGACGGCGAGATCCGCTTCGCCACCCCCGCCGACCGCGCCGCCTTCGCCACCGAGCTCACCGACACCGTCACCCGGCTGCTCGCCAAATACCACAACGAAACCGGCCGCAAGCACCGCCTCGTCGTCGCCATCCACCCCGCCCTCGACTCCCTCGCCGACGAGAACCCCGACTCCCCCGGCACGCCGAACGACGGGAAATGACATGGGCAAGGACTACGAGATCAACCTCGACGCCACCGTCGACGCCACCCCCGCCCAGGTCTGGGACGCCATCGCCACCGGCCCCGGCATCTCCTCCTGGTTCATCGGCCGCACCGAGATCGACGGCGACACCGTCCGCACCGCCTTCGGCGACAACTGGATCCCCACCGGCGACATCAAAACCAAAGATCAACCCCACCATTTCGCGTACGCGTCACCGCCCACACCCGACGGACGATTCACCGCCTACGAGTACCTCATCGAGGGCCGCGACCGGTCCGCCACCGTCCTGCGCACCGTCACCAGCGGCTTCCTCCCCGGCGACGACTGGGCCGACGAATACGAGGCCATGCGATACGGCACCCAACTGTTCTTCGCCACCCTCGTCGAACACCTGCGCCACTTCCCCGGCCGCACCGCCACCCCCGTCACCGCCTTCGGCCCGCCCGTCACCGACTGGCCCGCCACCTGGACGGCCCTGCACCAAGCCCTCGGCCTCGGCCCCGACCCCCAGCCCGGCGATCCGCTGCCCGGCGGCGGCCAGGTCTACTACCGCAACCCACACACCCTCGGCCTGCGCACCCCCACCGGCCTGCACCGCTACCTCCGCGGCTTCCACGGCGCGATGGTCGCCGACCACGCCCTCACCGCCCCCGACCCCACCGACTGGACCGCGTTCCTGCGCGCCCTCTGACCACCAGCCCGCGACGACGCAGCCCGCTGTCACCAACCCGGCCGGTGCCACCGGCCAGGGCCGACCCGGCAAATGACGACCCGAATACGACCACCTGACAAACCGACCTGTCCCGACCAGCGAAGGACCCACCGACATGCCCACCGTCACCTCCGCCGACGGCACCACGATCGCCTACGAGACCCACGGCGCCGGACCCGCCCTCATCCTCGTCGACGGCGCCATGTGCTACCGCGACTTCGGCCCCGCCCGCTCCCTCGCCACCGCCCTCGCCGACACCTTCACCGTCCACCTCTACGACCGCCGTGGCCGCGGCGAAAGCGGCAACACCCTCCCCTGGTCCGAAGACCGCGAGATCGACGACCTCCAAGCCCTCATCACCGCCGCCGGCGGCCAGGCAGCCCTCTTCGGCCAGTCCTCCGGCGCCGTCCTCGCCGCCGACGCCGCCGCCAGACTCCCCGGCATCACCCGGATTGCCCTCTACGAACCGCCGTTCATCGTCGACAACACCCGAGCCCCGCGCGAACCCGGCTTCGTCACCGACACCGAAGCCCTCATCGCCCGCGGAAACCGCTCCGGCGCCCTCAAGAAGTTCATGAAACACGTCGGCATGCCCGCCCCCATGGTCCACGTCATGGCCCTCACCCCACCCTGGAAGAAGCTCAAGGCCGTGGCCCACACCCTCCCCTACGACCTGCGCATCCTCGGCGACACCGGCCGCGGCGTACCCCTCGACCCCACCCGCGGGAACGCCGTCACCGCCCCCGCCCTCGTCATGGACGGCGGCAAGAGCCCGCAATACATGCGCAACGCCGCCAAGGCCCTCAGCGAGGCCCTGCCCGACGCTCGCTACCGCACCCTCCCCGGCCAGACCCACATGGTGAAGGCCGACGCCATCGTCCCGGCGATCAAGGAATTCCTCGCCCCCGCCACCACCCGCTGACACTGCGCGGCCGGGCGCCGGCCCCGGCGCCGGCGGTGCGGCTCGACGGGCCACGGCCGGACGGCGCTCACGCCTTGCGGAGCACCAGATAGCCCTGCGGGCACGCCTCCGAACCCTCGGGCGGCCGACTCCCCTGGAACACCAGCTCGAAACCGGCGCCGGCCGCCAGCTCCAGCATCTGCCGGGTCGACAACCAGTACGAGTCGAACTCCACCCCGAGACCCGCGGACCGCCCGGCGCGCCGGTGCTGACCGTCGCCGTCCTTGAACGCGGCCGCCAGATGCCCGCCCGGCCGCAGGACCCGCGCCAGCTCGGCGAACGCGACCGTCCGCGCCGGCGGCGGCAGGAAGATCAGCGAGTACCAGCACACCACCCCGGCCAGCGAGGCGTCCGCGAACGGCAGCTCGCGCAGGTCGGCCACCTCGAACGAGAACCCCGGATGGTCCCGGCGGGCCACCGCCACCATGCCGGGCGAGAGGTCGACACCGCGCGGCGAGAGACCCCGCGCGGCCAGGTACGGCACGAGCCGGCCGGTGCCGCAACCGACGTCCGCCACCTCCGCGCCCAGCTCCCCGGCCAGGGTCAGCTCGCTGAACAGATCGAGCACCGCCCGCTCGATCGGCATCGACTCCAGCAAGCCGGCCAGGCGTTCCACGTAGAAGTCGGCCAGCCCGTCGTGCGCGTCGCGAAGTTCTTCGGTTTGAGCATCCACGGCCCGAGACGCTATCGGCCGCGGTCACCGCTGCTCCGCGAGACGCGCCCGGGCCCAAAGCAAAAGGCGGGTGGTCGTTGATTCCTTTTTGGTTCTTCGGGTGTCACCGCGACCTGTGCGGTGGCGCACGTCCCGTTGAGCGTCCTAGGATGTTGTCCGGCCGCGGAAATGCCGTCGGTGTGGTGGCGCGGATCGCCGCGCCGGGCCGCCTAGGGTGGTCAGGCGATGAGCGACAACGACGCCCCGGACACCGAGACCCGCCCCTGCGCCCACTGTGGACGGCCCGTCCCACAGCGCGCCTCCGCCGGCCGCCCGTTCCGCTACTGCCGGGACAACGACGGCGAATGCCAGCGCGCCTCGCGCAACAGCCGGATGCGGCACCGCTCCTCCCCCGGGCTCGCCGGCCAGGTCGCCCGCACCTGGGAGGTCGTCGACCGTCTCGACCAGCTCGTCGAGACCCTCACCGACGCCCTGCACTCCGAGCTCTCCCCGGCCGGCGTGGAACGCCGGCTCGCCGAGCTGCGCGCCGAGACCTCCGCCCAGATCGCGGCCGCCCACACCGAGCGCGACGACGCCCGCCGCGACGCCGAACGCGCCGCGACCGCCGCCGCCAACGCCCAGCACCTCACCGCCGCCGCCGTCGCCGAACGCGACGAGGCCCGCCACCGCGCCGACGAGTCCGACCGCACGGCCGGCGCCGCCGCCGAGCTGGCCGACCAGGCCCGGGCCGACCGCGACGAGGCCCGCCGCGAAGCCACCGCCGCCGCGGCCCTGCGCGAGCGCGCCGAGTCCGAACGCGACACCGCCCGGACGGAGCTCGCCGAGGCCCGGACCGAGCTCGCCGAGGCCGCCGACCACGCCCGCCGGCAACTGAGCGCCGCCCGCGACGAAGCCCGCCAAGAACTCGCCGCCGCCCGCGACGAGGCCCGCCAGGAGATCGCCGCCGTCCGCGAGGCCGCCCGCGACGAGCTGGCCACCGCCCACGCCCAGCTCCAGGAGGCCCGCCGCGAACGCGAAACCCTCGAGCGCGACCTCGCCACCGCCGTCCACCAGGCCCAGCAGGCCACCGCCCGCGCCGAGGACCTCAACACCGCGCATCAAGCGCTGAGCGATCAACTGGCGGCCGCCCAGAAAACCACCGATTCCGTACGCCAGGAGCACGCCACCGCCGCCGCCGACCTGGCCCAGGCCCGCGAGGAGCTGTCGGCCGCCCGCACCGAGCGCGACACCCTCCGCCGCGCCCACGACGACCTCACGCGCGCCGCCGACCGCGCCCGGCAGGACCACGCCGACCTGGAACGCCGCCTGGCCGCCGCCCTCGCCGACGCCGAGGCCGCCCAGAACCGCGCCGCCCAGCTCTCCGCCCAGGTGAGCGACCTCGCCTCGGCCCTGGCCTCCCTCGGCGGCGCCCGCCCGTCCCCCGCACCCGCCCAGCCGGCCCGCACCCTCTCCTGAGCCGGCCGATCGAGGGCTGCGCGACCGAGGACTACGCGGGCGAAGGCTGTCGGCGACCCAAGAGCCAGTGGCCTTGATTCCTTCTTGGTTTTACACGCGTGGGTTCCCGCGCGTGCAGGATGTGACCAAGCGCACCCCGCGTCCGGCATCCTAGGATGCGTCCGTATGGTCCGCAGACGCGAAAATGGCCGCTCCCGAGGGGACGGCCATTCTCGGTGTTCGGTACGGCTGGGTCAGCGGCCCCGGCGGGTGCGGACCTCCTGGAGCCGTTCGTTGAGGATGTCCTCCAGTTCCGAGATCGATCGCCGCTCGAGGAGCATGTCCCAGTGGGTGCGTGGCGGCTTGGCCTTCTTCTGCTCCGGCTCGCTGCCGTCCACCAGACGGGCGACGCTGCCGTCGAACTTGCACTCCCAGGTGGTGGGCACCTCGGCGTCGACGGCGAACGGCACCTCGAACTGGTGACCCTTCACGCACAGGTACTCTCGGGTCTGCCGGGGAGCCAGCTCGGTGTTGCGGTCGGACTCGTAGCTGACTGCGCCAAGACGGCTGCCGCGCAGCATGCGTTCGCCCATGATCGGCTTTCCCCTCGCTCGTGGTGCTGCTCTCGTTGGTGTAACGAAAGGGGCGGCCGCGGGATTCCACGGTCGCCAAGGCTCTGGTCCCACCGTTGTGACGGCAGTGTTAACGCTACGAGCGTAACCGGACCCGGCCCGTTCCCGTCAGGGCGGACCCTCGCCGAAGTGGACCTTGGTCAACTTTACGGGGTTATGGGTGTTCTGCGGCTGGTGCGATGTCGGTCACTCGTCCGGTTACTGGCCATCCCGCGACCGTTCCCGGCCGCCATCGCGATACTTCGTCCGGCGGTCACCGGACCTGAGGATGACGCGGACCCGGGATCCGGGCGGGCCTGAGGCTCAACGCAGGACCTCGCCCTCGATGACCTCGCCCTCGATCGCGCCCGCCGGCGGGGCGGCCGGCGCGGGGCCGGGCGTCTGCTCGACGGTCACCGGATCGCCGCGGCGCACCTTCACCCGGCGCGGGCCGAACAGGTCGCCGGCCACCAGCGGGTCGACCCGGCGCTCGGTGAACCGCTCGATGCCGCGCCGGGCCAGGATGCGGCCGGGCGGCAGCAGCAGGACCAGCCCGGCGATCGAGGTGAGGAAGCCGGGCACGGCCAGCAGCAACGCGCCGCCGAGGCCGGCCAGCGAGTTGGTCACCTGCGGCCCGGGCGGGCGGCCCTCGGCCGCGGCGGCCTGGAACGCGCGCCAGCCGCGGATGCCCTCACGGCGCAGCAGCACCATGCCGGTGATCGTGAAGACGGCCAGCAGCAGCAGGGCCCAGAGGCCGCCCAGCAGGTGCACGACCGTCACGAACACCGCCACCTCGGCGACCGCCAGGGCGGCCAGGGCCAGGGGCAGCACGGCAAACCCTCGACGTCGCATGGAAGCCTCCCCTGTCACGCCAACCGCTCAAGCATGACACGCGCCGGCCCGGTCACGGCCAGGTCGAACCCGGGCGGGGCTTGCGGCCGAGCCGCCGCAGGGCGCCGTCGCGCCGCGCCTGCACCCCCCACACGGTCACCCTGAGCAGCTGTTCCTTGAAGATGTTGCCGCTCATCTTGCTGACGCCGTGTTCGCGCTCGGTGAACGTGATCGGCACCTCGGTCATCCGGAAACCCTTCCGGTACGACCGCCAGGCCAGCTCCACCTGGAAGGAATACCCGGTGGACGCGATCGTCTCGACGTTGATCGCGTCGAGCACCGGCATCCGGTACGCGCGGTACCCGCCGGTGGCGTCGCGGAACGGCATGCCGAGCGCCATCCGGATGTAGATGTTGCCGCCCCGGGAGAGCAGCAGCCGGTGCACCGGCCAGTTGTGCACGCTGCCGCCGGCGATATACCGGGTGCCCAGCACCGCGTCGTGGTCGCGCAGCGCGTCGAGCAGCTTGGGCAGTTCCTCGGGGGCGTGCGAGCCGTCCGCGTCCATCTCGACGACCGCGTCGTACCCCTTGTCCTTGGCCCAGGCGAAGCCGGCCTTGTACGCGGCGCCGAGGCCCTCCTTGCCCGCCCGGTGCAGCACGAAGATGTGGTCGTCGGCCACGGCCAGCTCGTCGGCGATCGCGCCGGTGCCGTCGGGCGAGTTGTCGTCGGCGACGAGGATGTCGACCTCACCGACCGCGGCCCGGACGCGCCCGGTGATCGCCCGGATGTTGTCCGCCTCGTTGTAGGTCGGGATGACCACGAGGACCCGTCCCACTCCCCGGTAGCCTTCCGCGTCGCTCACCGTGCCTCCGCCTTGTCCGCACCCTCGTCGGTGATCTCACGCCGGCCGCGCCGCAGCACGAACGCGCCGGCCAGAGCGGCTGCCGCCAGGGCGACAGCCGCGATCTCGGGCAGTGCGCCCAAGCGAGTCGCCAGCGTACGCGACGACCCCAGATGCATCGCACGCACCTGGACCGACTTGGTGTTGAATCCGGTCTCCTGGTGAACGTTGCCGTAAACGTCGGCAAAGCCGGAAACGCCCACCGTGGACACCATCAGCGACTCGCGGCCGTGCTCGACCGCCCGCAGCCGCACCATCGCCATCTGCTGGCGTGCCTCGGCCTCGTTGAAGGTCGCGTTGTTGGTCTGCACCGCCAGCACCTGCGCGCCGCCGGTGACCGTGTCCCGGACGATGCCGTCGTAGGCGACCTCGAAGCAGATCACGTCGCCCAGGGTCAGCGGCCCGGTGCGCAGCACGCCCGGTTCGTCGCCGGCCAGCATGTTCTTGACCAGGTCGACCTTGTCGGAGACCAGCCGGGCGATCGAGCGCAGCGGCATGTACTCGGCGAACGGGACGGGGTGGCGTTTCACGTACCGCTGGGTGGGGTCCGGGCCGGCGCCGGGCACCCACAGCAGCCCGGCGTTCTTGATGTCGCTCGGCCTGGCGGTGCGCAGCACCGCGCCGACCAGGATGGGCGCGCCGATCTCGTCGGTGGCCGCGGAGATCTCGGAGGCGGCGTCCTGGTTGCGCAGCGGGTCGATGTCGCTCGAGTTCTCCGGCCAGACCACCAGGTCGGGCTGCCTCTGCCGGCCGGCCTTGACGTCGGCGGCCAGCGCCAGGGTCGCCTTCACGTGGTTGTCGAGCACCGCCCGGCGCTGGGCGTTGAAGTCCAGGCCCAGGCGCGGCACGTTGCCCTGCACGATCGCCACGATCTTGGTGGGCCCGCCGCCGGAGCCGACCGGCAGGGCGCGCGGCAGCACGCCGAAGGCGAACCCGATCAGCAGCAGCACCAGAACCGGTTCCCGCCACGGCCGGCGCCATCCGAGGCCGCGCAACGAATGCCGGCCGAAGAACAGACCGGCCAGGGCGCCACCGGCCGCGGCCACCGCGAACGTGACGGCGGGCGCCCCGCCGTACGCGGCCAGCCGCAGCGCCGGCGCGTCGGCCTGGCTGAACGCGAGCCGGCCCCACGGGAACCCGCCGAACGGGGCCCGGTCGCGCGCCGCCTCCTGGGCCACCCACAGCAGCCCGAGCAGCAGCGGCCACAGCAGCGCGCGATACCGGTCGAGCAGCGGCCGCAGCCACGCGGTGGCCAGGCCGGTGAGGCCGAAGAACACCGCCTCGGCGGTCGCCAGCAGCGTCCACGGCAGCCAGCCGGCCGCGAAGCTCGTCCAGCGCAGCAGCGGGACGAACAGCACCGCCCCGGCGAGGAACCCGAGCCCGAACCCGGCCCGCAGCCGCCGCCGGTGGGTGGCCACCGCGAGCAGCGCCACCCCGGCCGCCGCGAGCGGCCACAGATCGAACGGCGGAAGCGCGAGCAGCAGCGCCAGCCCGGCGGCCACCGAGAGGATCAGGGCCGGGCGCAGCGGCACCGGCGAGGGCGCCGCGGCGTGCGCCGTGACCTGGGGCGCGACCGGCGGCTGGAGCGTCATTTCCACGCGCGGAAGGCTACCGGGCGCACCTGGGAGCCCGGAACGCGGGAACAACGGGAAAAGGCGCGGCCGCGAACCCGCGGCCACGCCTTTTCTGCTCTCTGGTCTCCCGGGCACGGCCGGTGGGTCAGCAGGACGTCGCGTACGCCTTCGGACCGGCCCGCCGCGGACTGGCTGCCCACGTCGTGCCGTTGTCTACTGGCGCCGCTCGGTGCCCCTGCCCCACCGACGCCGCGATCGGTCAACATCCGCCCCGCCGACCCCCGCCCACTGGACCTGGCTGAACGCGCGACCCCTGCGAGGACTGCGGCCAGTGGGAAGAGGGACGAAGTAGACAACGATCGCTTGCCGTGCTCAGGACCTGAAGACGGTACGTCCGGCCCCCGCCCGGCTGTCAACCGCCTGCCCCGCTCCCGGGCGTGTCGTGTTTCTCGGCGTGTCATGTCCGGTACCCGATCGGGTTACAGCGTGTTCACCAGCGCGGCCGCGGCGTCACGGTGATCGATGGCCAGCAGGCCGGCCGCGGCGAGCACGTACCGCTCGTCGACCACGGTACGGGCGGTGACCGGGGCGGCCCACCCACCGGCCGTGTCGGCCAGCACCGCTTCCAGCACATATCGTCCGCCACCGTGCCGCAACACCCCGCCGGAGCCGACCACCAGGCGGACATCGCGCAGGTCGCGGCCTCCGGTGCGTGGTTCCCCCGGTCCCGGAGAGTGACCGCGGGCGTGCCGCCGCAGCGCCACGATCGCCGCGGCGGCGGCCAGAGATCGATCACTCTCCGGCGTCGGCGGCAGTCCGGTTTCCGGAAGTGCCAATTTCTCGGCTGTGGCAGCCGCCACAGTCCCGGCGGCGCCGGCTGCAACACCGAGGTCGCCCTCGACGGTCCGGGCGCGCCACAGCGTGCCCGCGACGTCACGCCGCGGCCCCTCGGTCAGCTCCGCGTCCGGCACCAGCGCCGAGTACACGTCGGTGGTGGCGCCGCCGACGTCGACCACGAGGACGCCGGTGCCGGTCAGGTCGGCGAGCAGCTCCACCCCGGCGAGCACGGCGTCGGGCGTGGCCGCCCGCACCAGGGAGGCGAAGCGCCCGCCGCGGGACAGCCGCTTCCCACCGATGACATGCCGCAGGAAGACGTCCCGGATCGCCGCGCGGGCCGGTCCCGGATCCAGCACCCCGATGCGGGGCAGCACGTTGCCGGTCACCGTGACCGAAATGTTCCGCGCCGCGAGCAGCCCCGCCGCCAGATGCGAGGTGTCCGCATTGCCCGCCACCACGACCGGCACACGAAGACGCGACGTCGAGAGCCGCCGCGCGTTGTGCATCAGGACCGACGAGTCACCCCCATCGGTCCCGCCGACCAGCAGGATCACATCCGGGCGGGACGCGCGCAGAGCGGTCACGGCCCGGCCGTCCAGCAGACCGGAGGCCACGTGGACGACCTGAGCGCCGGCCGACAGCCCCACCCGGTGCCCCGCCTCCGCGGTCACCAGGGCCTCGTAGCCGACCACCGCCAGCCGCAGTCCCCCGCCCGCCGAGCTGCAGACGTACAGGTGATCGGTCTTGTCGTCGCTCACCGCCGCCACCGCGGCATCCAGCCCGGCCAGCACGTCGCTCGCGGCGGTGGTCGGCACCTCGGCCCGGCCGAGCATCACCCCGGTGCTCAGGTCGATGCGACAGGCCTTCGTGTACGTGGACCCGACGTCGACGCAAACGGCGGCAGTCACGGCTTGGGCGGCACGACCACCGTGCCGGTAGCGATGACCGCCACGATCGGCTCGTCGAGCACCTGCGCCGACGAGCCACCGCTCCCCCGGCACACCACCCTGGACTCGAACGCGATCCGCCGCGACCGGGTGCCCATCTTGACCACCGTCGCGGTGATCTCGAGGACGTCGCCGGCCTGCACCGGCGCCTTGAACTGCACGTCGTCGTAGGAGGCGAACAGCCCCTCGTCCCCGTCGAGCCGGATGCACACCTCGGTGGCGACGTCGCCGAACAGGCCCAGCGAGTAGGCGCCGTCGACGAGATTGCCCGCGTAGTGGGCGTGCGAGTAGGGCACGTAGCGGCGGTGCACGACGGTGATCATTTGTTCCCCTGCAAGAGAGCGTGGACCAGGTAGGAGGCGACCTCGCCGGGCGTGGTGCCGCGGCCGAAGATCCGGTCGACGCCGAGCTCGCCGGCCATCAGCTCGTCGAAGCGCGGCCCGCCCACGATCAGCAGCGGACGCTTGCCCGCCGGCAGCGCCTCCCGGAACGCCGCCGACATGGCCCGGGTGTTCTGCAGGTGCGCGTCGCGCTGGGTGACCACCTGCGAGACCAGCACCGCGTCGGCCTTCTGCGCGCGGGCCGTCTCGACCAGGTCGGGCACCGACACCTGCGCGCCCATGTTGGTCACCGACAGCTCCCGGTAGTACTCCAGGCCCTTCTCCCCGGCGATCCCCTTGACGTTGAGGATCGCGTCGATGCCCACCGTGTGCGCGTCGGTCCCGATGCACGCCCCCACCACGTTGAGCCGCCGGCGCAGCCGGCGCTTGATGGCCGCGTTCACCTCCTTGGCCGACAGCAGCGGATAGTCCCGCTCCACCACCTGCACCTTGTCGGTGTCGACCAGATGGCTCACCCGCCCGTAGACCACGAAGAACGTGAACCCGTCGCCCATCGGCTTGGCGTGCACCAGCATCGCCGGGTCCATCCCCATCTTGGCGGCCAGCTGCAGCGCGGCGCCCTCGGCCCGCTTGTCGTGCGGGATCGGCAGCGTGAACGACAGCTGCACCATCCCGTCCCCGGTCGTGTCCCCGTAGGGCCGGACGATCGTCACGCCTGCACCTCCAGCGCCTCGGTGACCGGGTTGTAGTAGTCCTCGTCGTGCTTGGCGACCCCGTCGAGGCCCTTGCCGCGGTCGGCCGGGCGCTTCATGATGCCGAACGTGCCGTCCGCGATCGCCTCGAGCAGGGTGTCGTCGACGATCTTCGCCAGGAGGTCGACGGCCTCGCCCAGGACCCGGTGGGCGCGCTGCTGGATGAAGCCGCCCGGCGCCGGGACGAAGTCCTCGTGCAGGTTGCCGGCGCCGTTGAGGACGTAGCGGACGTTCTGCAGGGCGATGTCGCGGTCCGACAGCCACGGCGTCACCACCGCCTCGGTCATCATGCCGACCAGCAGGATGCCCTGACCGGTCAGCGCGCCGGCCAGGTTGAAGAAGCCGTCCAGCAGGTTGCCGCGGAACACGTCGCCGGTCATGTGCTTGGTCGGCGGCATCCACTTCAGCGGCGCGTCCGGGAACAGCTCGCGGGCCAGCAGCGCGTGCGCCAGCTCCATCCGGAACGAGTCCGGCAGGTCCGGGTTGATCTCGAACGCGTGCCCCAGGCCGAGCTGCCAGTCCTCGAGGCCGGCCTCGTGCGCGAAGAACTCGTTGAGCAGCTGCGAGACCGTCACCGTGTGGGCGGCCTCGACCGCGTCGGCGGTGGTCAGGTAGTTGTCCTCGCCGGTGTTGATGACGATGCCGGCGCGGGCGTGCACCTGGCGGCTGAACCGCTGGTCGACGAAGGTGCGGATCGGGTTGATGTCGCGGAACAGGATGCCGTACATCGAGTCGTTGAGCATCATGTCGAGCCGTTCCAGGCCGGCCATCGCGGCCATCTCCGGCATGCACAGGCCGGACGCGTAGTTGGTCAGCCGCACGTACCGGCCGAGCTCCTTCGACGTCTCGTCCAGCGCCGCCCGCATGAGCCGGAAGTTCTCCTGCGTCGCATAGGTGCCGGCGAAGCCCTCCCGGGTCGCGCCCTCGGGCACGTAGTCGAGCAGCGACTGGCCGGTCGACCGGATCACCGCGATCACGTCGGCGCCGGCCCGCGCGGCCGCCTGCGCCTGCGGGATGTCCTCGTAGATGTCGCCGGTCGCGACGATCAGGTAGATCCAGGGCCGGCGCGGCGGGTCCCCGTACCGCTTGATCAGCCGGTCCCGCTCGGCCCGGCGCCGGTCGACGACCTTGAGGCCGTCGTTGGCCGCCCTTCGCGCGGCGCGCCGGGCCGTCGTGACGTCCGCTTTCCTTTCCGGTACGGCGAACCGCACCGCCCCCGCGGCCGCCTTCTGGGCCAGCACCGTGATGTCGTCGACCCCGGTGGCCCGCATCGCGTGGAACACCGGCACCGCGACGCCGTGCCCCAGCCCCACGTCCGCGCGGACCGCGTCGACCAGCCGGTTCACCCAGGGGATGCCGTCCGAGTCGGCGCCGCGGACCCCGGCCAGCCGCAGCACCGCCCGCTCGACCGACACCGTCGTGTGCGACCGGGCCAGGTCGACGACCGGCTTGCCCGCCTTCGCGGCGAGCCGCCGCGCCGTGCGCACGACGGCGGGATCCAGATTCAGCTTCCCGGCCACACTTCCGCCTCTCTACCCTTCGAAAATTGTCTCGCCGGCGAGGACCGTGCGGGCGCAGACCGGCCGCTGCGGCGCCACGCCCTCGACGTCCGGCAGCAGGTCGGGCAGGCCCTCGCGGATCCCGCCCGGCGTCTCCCACACCGCGAACGTCGCCGGCTTGCCGGGCGCGAGCACCCCGGCGTCGGCCACCCCGGCCGCCCGCCAGCCGCCGCGCGACGCCGCGGCGAACGCGGACCGCACGCTCATCCGGTGCGCCGGGTTGGTCGGCGCGGCCGCGGCCAGCACGACGGCCCAGGGGTCGAGCGCGGTCACCGGCGAGTCCGACCCGAACGCCAGCGGCACCCCGGTGGCGTGCATGGCGCCGATCGGGTTGCTGGCCCGGGCCCGCGCCCGGCCGAGGCGCTGCGCGTACATCCGGTCGGCGCCGCCCCACAGGGCGTCGAAGACCGGCTGCACCGACGCGGTCACGCCGAACTCCACCATCCGCGCGATCATCGGCTTGTCGATCAGCTCGACGTGCTCCACCCGGTGCCCGGCCGAGCGCACCTCGTCGACGCCGGCCCGCTCGGCGGCGAGCGCGAAGCCGTCCAGCACCGCCTCGATCGCGGCGTCGCCGATCGCGTGGAAGCCGCCCTGCACGCCCACCCGCATGCAGTCGAGCAGGTGCGCGGCGGCCTGCTCGGCGGTCACGAACGCCTCGCCCACGCCGTGGTCGCCGTCGTGGTACGGGTGCCGCAGCGACGCCGTACGCGAACCCAGCGCGCCGTCCGCGTACAGGTCGCCGGCCGCGCCGACCGCGCCCAGGTCACGGGCCCGCTCGGCCCCGCCCAGCTCGCCCCAGTAGCCGTACACCAGCGGCAGCCCCTGCCCGGAGAGCGCCAGCACCGACAGCAGGTCCGCCTCGCTGGACGTGCCCGGGCCGCCGCACTCGTGTACCGCGGCCACGCCCATCGACGCCGCCCGGGCCAGGGCGGTGCGCTGCGCCGCGGTCCGCTGCTCTGGCGTCAGCGAGCCGAGCGCCACCGCCCGCACCGCGTGGTGCGCGTGCTCGCGCACCCAGCCGCTCTCGTCGTACCCGTCGATGCCCTTCGCGGCGACCAGCAGCGACGCCGACGCCAGGGCCGAATGCACCGACGCCTGCGACAGATAGACGCGCCGGCCGCCGGCCGCCCGCTCGAGCTCGGCCGCGTCCGGCGGCGTCTGGTCGGCCCAGGTCGACTCGTCCCAGCCGTGCCCGAGCACCACGCCGCCGGCCGGCCGGGTCGCCGCGAACTCGGCGACCTGGCCGAGCAGCTCGGCCGCGGAGCGCACGCCGGACAGGTCGAGGCCGTCGGCGGCGAGGCCGGTGTCGGTCGCGTGCAGGTGCGCGTCGACGAACGCGGGCGTGACCAGCAGGCCGCCGAGATCGACCCGCCGGTCGGCGGCGGGGGCGTCGGCGGCGTCGCCCAGCCAGGCGATCCGGCCGTCGCGGACGAGCATGGCGGTGGCCCGCGGGTCGGCGGCGGAGTAGAAGCGGCCGTGGGTGAACAGAACCGAGGGGTGCTTCGTCATGGGCGTCAGTGTCCCGCGACGCGAGCCTCGAACAACCGCCGCACCGCCGGCACCCGCCGGAGCAGGTCGACCGCGAACTCGGCGTGGCCGGGCAGGTAGCCGTTGCCGATCAGCATGGTCACGTCGGCCGCCAGGCCCTCGGCGCCGAGCGCGGCGGCCGGGAAGCTGGTCGCCATCGAGAAGAAGATCACCGTGCCGCCGGCCGCGGTGGCCAGGATCGCGCCGTGCTCGCAGCCCGGCACGTCCACGCAGACCACGGTGACCGTGGCCGGGCCGCCCAGCGCCCCGGCCACGGCCCGCGACACCGCCACCGGGTCGCGCGCGTCGGCGACCGCAACGGCGTCGGCCAGCCCGGCGTTCCGGACAATCTGCGCCTCGCGGTCGTCGACGACCACCGCCACGGTCCGGGCGCCCGCGCCCCGCGCCGCCGCCAGCGACAACGAGCCGCTCTTGCCCGCGCCGCCGAGCACCGCGACGGTGACCGGTGTCTCGTACTCGCGCACCACCCGGTCGGTCAGGGCCGGCGCGCCGCACACGTCGAAGACGGCCAGGGCCAGCTCGGGCGCCAGGTCGTCGGGCAGCACCGCGGCCACCGAGCGGCCGAACAGGATCGCCGTGCCCCGGGCCGGGACCTGCTCGCTGCGGCCGTCCCAGCCGGCCAGGCCGTCGGTGATCCGCAGCGGGGTCAGGGTCAGCGAGACCAGCGTGGCCACCCGGTCGCCGGGCTTGAGGCCCAGCGGCGACTCGGCACCCACCTCCTCGACCACGCCGATCAGCATGCCGCCCGAGCCGGTGACCGGATTGTGCATCTTGCCGCGGGTCCCGACGATCTCGAGCACCTCGGCCCGGACCGCGTCGCCGTCGCCGCCGTGCTTGGTGGCCAGCTGCCGGAAGCTGGCGGCGTCGAGGTTGAGGCGCTCGACCGCGATGCGCACCTCGTCGGCCGCGATCTCGGGGCGGGCGTCGAGCCGCCAGGCCGCCTGCGGCAGCACCCCGGCCGGCTCGAGCACTCGTCCCAGGCCCACAGAAGCAGACATCTTTCCCACCCTCACCAAAAATCAAGGCCGTCTCAGCGCCACCACACCGTAAATCCTGCGGGCCGGAGGTTTCTAGACGAAAAATTATCCAGTACGTTAGTCCGAGGGCCAAACATCGACCCAGGGAGGCAGCGATGACCGCGACCGGTCAGCCGTACGACTACCAGCGCCGCACCCTGGTCGAGCCGGACTGGACGAGATTCCCCGGCTGGCGCGCCGTCACCCGCGAGCAGTGGGAGTCGGCCCAGTGGCAGCGGGTCAACTGCGTCAAGAACATCAAGCAGCTGCGCGCGGTCATGGGCGACCTGCTCGACGAGCGCTTCTACGCCGACCTCGAGGCCGACCAGCAGCGCCTGGCCACCATGTCGATGCTGGTCCCGCCGCAGATGCTCAACACCATGGTGCCCGGCGAGACCCCCGGCACAGAGTCGTTCCACGCCGACCCGATCCGGCGCTACATGATCCCGGTCGCCTCCGACCGCGACCCGGTCTGGCCGTCCCACCCGCACGCCACCCGCGACTCGCTGCACGAGCACGACATGTGGGTGGCGGAGGGCCTGACCCACCGCTACCCCACCAAGGTCCTGGCCGAGCTGCTCTCCACCTGCCCGCAGTACTGCGGCCACTGCACCCGGATGGACCTGGTCGGCAACAGCACCCCCACGGTCGACAAGCTGAAGCTGTCGCTCAAGCCGGTCGACCGCTACGACGCGCACCTGGCCTACCTCAAGGCCCACCCCGGCGTGCGCGACGTGGTCGTCTCCGGCGGCGATGTGGCCAACGTGCCGTGGAAGCAGCTCGAGGCGTACCTGATGGGGTTGTTGTCGGTGCCCACCGTGCGCGACATCCGGCTCGCCACCAAGGCCCTGATGGGCCTCCCCCAGCACTGGCTGCAGCCCGACGTGGTCGAGGGCATGCAGCGGGTCGCGATCACCGCGTCCCGGCGCGGGGTCAACCTGGCCGTGCACACCCACGTCAACCACGTGAACTCGCTGACCCCGCTGGTCGCCAAGGCGGCGCAGACGCTGCTCGAGGTCGGCGTGCGCGACGTGCGCAACCAGGGCGTGCTGATGCGCGGCGTCAACGCCACCACCGAGGACCTGCTCGACCTCTGCTTCGGCCTGCAGGGCGAGACCGGCATCCTGCCGTACTACTTCTACATGTGCGACATGATCCCGAACGCCGAGCACTGGCGGGTCCCGGTCTGGTTCGCCCAGCAGCTGCAGCACGACATGATGGGCTACCTGCCCGGGTACGCCACCCCGCGGATCGTCTGCGACGTCCCGTTCGTCGGCAAGCGGTGGGTGCACATGCTCAAGGAGTACGACCGTGAGCACGGCATCTCGTACTGGACCAAGAACTACCGCACCTCGATCGAGAGCGACGACGCCGAGGCGCTGTCCAAGCTGCACGCGTACTACGACCCGATCGACACGCTGCCCGAGTCGGGCCAGGACTGGTGGCGCAAGCAGCTCGCCACCGACTGACGTTTCTCCTCCGGGGGTGTGACGGGCCCCGGGACAACGTTGTCCCGGGGCCCGTCATCCCTGACCGGGCAGGACCTACCGGAATGCGTCCCGGACGTCCTTGCCGGCGTCCTTGACGTGCTCGGCGGCCTTGCGGGCGTCGGCCGCGGCCTCCTGCGCCTCGCCCTTGGCCACCAGGCTCTCGTTGTCGGTGGCCCGGCCGACGGCCTGCTTGGTCTTGCCGGCCAGCTCGTCGGCCTCGTTCCTGACCTTGTCGGTGAAGCTCATCGCTCCGGTCCTCCTTGGTTGTCGTCCAACAAGCATTTGCCCGGGGCGCTCCGATCTGAAACCGTGCGTCGCGGGACACATCGCCTGAGGCGTCCTAGGACACTGGGATATAGGATCTTCGCCGTGGATGATCACGAGGCACACGCCAAGTCGTTCGGGCCCGCCGCCGACATCTACGAGCGCGGCCGCCCCGGCTACCCCGGCGCCGCCCTCGACTGGCTGCTGCCCGCCGGCCGCCCCCGGGTGCTCGACCTCGGCGCCGGGACCGGCAAGCTCACCCGGCAGATCGCCGACCGCGGCCTCGAGGTCACCGCGGTCGACCCGTCCGAGGGCATGCTCGGCCGGCTCGCCCTGGCCGTCCCCGGCGTGCCGGCCCTGATCGGCTCGGCCGAGGCCATCCCACTGCCGGCCGGCTCCGCCGACGTGGTCCTGGTCGCCCAGGCCTGGCACTGGGTCGACGTGGCGCGGGCCGTGCCCGAGGTCGCCCGGGTGCTCTCCCCCGGCGGCCGCCTCGGCCTGGTCTGGAACCTGCGCGACGAGTCGGTCCCGTGGGTGCGCCGCCTCGGCGAGATCATCGGCAACCAGGAACGCGAGCGGCAGACCACCGTCGGCCCGCCCTTCGGCCCGGTCGAGATCACCCACTTCCGCTGGTCGACCACGCTCGGCCCGGAACGCCTGATCGACCTGGTCGCCTCCCGCAGCGCGATCATCCTGCTCCCGGCGGCCGAGCGGGCCGCCCTGCTCAACGAGGTCCGCCGCTTGGTCGCCACCCACCCCGGCCTGGTCGGCCGCACCGAGTTCGAGATGCCCTACATCACCGAGTGCGCCCGCGCCGACCTCCCCACCTGACCCGCCCCCGCCCCACCCCGCCCAGCCCGGCGGAGCCCAGGACGACCTAGCGGGGGCGCTTGCCCCGGCGCGCAGAACCAGCCCGGAGCGGCCGCTGCGCGCAGCACCGCACGGCACGGCACGGCGCAGCACGGCACGGCACGGCGCAGCACGGCGCGGCACGGCGCAGCACGGCGCGGCACGGCGCAGCACGGCGCGGCGCAGCACGGCACGGCACGGTGCAGCACGGCACGGCACGGCACGGCGGGGCGCGGCGGGGCGCGGCGGGGCGCAGCGGGGCGCGGCGCCCACCGCACGGCGCGCCTTCGCCCGCCCCGGATCTTGATGATGTGCTGTCGCGCGCGAACGGGAAGTCATCCGGCTTGGGTCCGCATGATCAGCCGACGCCGGACTTAGGTGGATAAGTCCGGCCCGCATCTCGCGATGTGGCGTCGTCGGCCACATGGCGGGACGCGCGGGCAGAACGTGGGCTCCGCTCCCACCATCGGGGAGCCGGCGCCATATTGCGGGATCGACAGCTCAGCGGAACGGGCCGCACCGACCTCGACCATGCAGCTCCCGGCCATGGCAGCCCAGCCCGAGCCGCGGAAACGGCGACCGGCATGCCTGACCACGGTCCAGGTGCCGGCCGGCCGGGAAACGGGACCGGCACGCCTGACCACGGTCCAGGTGCCGGCCGCGCAAAGGGCGCGCGATGACCACGCGAAGCCGGGCGGTGACGGCCACGGATGTGTGCTGGCCGACGGGCGGGTCACGGAGCAGGGCAGCCACGCGGAGCTGATGGCGGCGGACGGGGGCTACGCCGAGCTGTACCGGCTGCAGGAGCAGGCCTACCGCTGATCGGTCCGCCCACGGTCGGCTCGGGTCACCGCCGCTCCGGCATCCTAGGACTCTAGGCCAGTGCTGGTGGCCGCGAGGCGGGGCGGGCGGTTCTCGTACGGCGTGGAGAGCACGACCGTGGTGCGGGTGGTGACGTTGGCGGCGGTGCGGATCTCCTGCAGGAGGCGCTCCAAATCGGCGGGGCTGGCCACCCGGACCAGGAGCATGTAGAAGTCCTCTCCCGCCACCGAGTAGCAGGAGTCGATCTCGGAGAGGTGGGCCAGGCGCTCGGGGGCGTCGTCGGGCTGGGACGGGTCGAACGGGCGGATCGCGACGAACGCGGTCAGCGGGAGCTCCAAGGCCTCGTACGAGACGCGGGCGGTGTAACCCGCGATCACGCCGCGCTGCTCGAGGCGGCGGACCCGCTGGTGCACCGCCGAGACGCTGAGGCCCACGCGCTCGGCCAGGTCGGTGTACGACAGGCGCCCGTCGGCGGTGAGGGCGGCCACGATCGCCCGATCGATCTCTTCCACGGCTGAGACCTTACTTGGCCCGCCAACGGGAAATTACCGGTCTCGGTCGGTGCCGATGTCCTCCTGGTAGGTGGCGCCGCCGTCGGCCTCGGTGGTCAGGACGCGGGCGCCACCCTCGGGCGGGCCGGCCAGGGACTGCTCGCCGGCGGCCAGTTGCGGGAACTTCGCGTCGAAGGCGGGACGCTCGGAGCGGATCCGCGGCATCCGGTCGAAGTTGCGCAGCGGCGGCGGGCTGGAGGTCGCCCACTCGAGCGAGTTCCCGTGGCCCCACGGGTCGTCGACGGTCACGAGCTGGCCGACCTTGTAGGACTTCCACACGTTGTAGAGGAAGGGCAGGGTGGCGCAGCCGAGCACGAACGAGCCGAGGGTCGAGAACGTGTTCAGGAACGTGAAGCCGTCCGACGGCAGGTAGTCGGCGTAGCGGCGGGGCATGCCCTCGGTGCCCAGCCAGTGCTGCACCAGGAACGTGCCGTGGAAGCCCAGGAACGTCAGCCAGAAGTGAATCTTGCCGAGGCGGTCGTCCAACATCCGGCCGAACATCTTCGGGAACCAGAAGTAGATGCCGGCGAACACGGCGAACACGATGGTGCCGAACAGCACGTAGTGGAAGTGCGCGATCACGAAGTACGAGTCGGAGACATGGAAATCGATCGGCGGCGACGCCAGCAGCACCCCGGACAGCCCGCCGAACAGGAACGTCACCATGAACCCGAGCGCGAACATCATCGGCGTCTCGAAGCTGATCTGACCGCGCCACATCGTGCCGATCCACACGAAGAACTTCATCCCGGTCGGGACCGCGATCAGGAACGACAGGAAACTGAAGAACGGCAACAGCACCTGGCCGGTGACGAACATGTGGTGCGCCCACACGCTCATCGACAGCGCGGCGATCAGCAGCGTGGCGGCGACCAGGCCCTTGTACCCGAACACCGGCTTGCGGCTGAACACCGGCACCACCTCAGTGATGATGCCGAAGAACGGCAACGCCACGACGTACACCTCGGGATGGCCGAAGAACCAGAACAGATGCTGCCACAGCATCGGGCCGCCGGTGTTCACGTCGAAGACGTGGGCGCCGAGGATCCGGTCGGCGGCGAGCGCGAACAGCGCCGCCGCCAGGAACGGGAAGATCAGAATTACCAGGAGGCTGGTGACCAGGATGTTCCACGTCATGATCGGCATGCGGAACATGGTCATGCCGGGCGCGCGCAGGGTCAGGATCGTGGTGATCATGTTGACGCCGCCGAGGATGGTGCCCAGACCGC